>DJWH01000112.1 GCA_002441525.1 Acholeplasmataceae bacterium UBA6235
TTTGAATACATTGATTTTCTTATAGAACCCATAAATGCTGACAATTATCAAACAATACTTGAAAACATTATAACATATATTACTTCTCATTTGAGCGTAGAAGAACAAGCTCTTATAAACTTATACTTCTTTAAAAATAAAACACTTGAAGAAATAGGTAAATCCAATAATGTCTCTAGAGAAACCATTAGGCGAAGCATCAAGAAAATCATCAACGAGATAAGGAGGTGGTATAGATGAAAGAAGAAACAGAAACACATAAAACAAATCAACTAAACGAGTTCGAGAAAGACAAGATTAAAAGCCTCAATCAATTTTTCATGAAAAGTATTACACATGGATTACTATTTGCTTTCCTACTCTTTATTATTACAGTTGTTTTGTTGTTATTTACAATTATTGCAACCGACATGGATTCATCGGTAAAGATTACGATTATTTCTATGGTTGCAACATTTGTTTTAACGAGTAGCAAAACTTTAATGGATCGAACGGTTGAGATTATTACTTATACGGTTCGATTACTAGGCGAAGAACAGCGTGGATTCAACAAGAAAATTGGTATTGAAATTGAACCTGTTGAATTTGAAGAGTTGTCTGATGACAACGACAAGGAGGAAAAGAAAAATGTATAGAATTTTTACACCACCATAATGAACGGAAAATGATGATGAAAAACAGATATCAGATCGCAGACAAAACCATTTATCGATCTATCAAGTTTCTATTTAAATATTTAAAGTATGATATGTTTCATGAAGTTTATAAAAAACTTTGGTTCGATATTGATACTGCAAAGGATAGCAGAGAAAAAGATATTCTAGCATACATTAAAAGTCTGAAATATTTAATGAGTCAATTAAGTTCAGGTATCAACCCTGATTTAGTTAGGGATAGTTATTATTTGTTAACTGGATCAAAACTCAGTGAAAAGAAAGTTGAAAAGATACTTGTGTCCTATTACTCAAATCATGAGGAATCAGGTCATATCTGTGCAACGATGATTCACAAAGCAATCTATGAGACAGTTAAAACTAAAAAAATCCAGTTTGCAATGTTGTTGACGAATTATGTGCTACTTCGAAATGGTTATACCATCATCACAATATTCCAAAGTGAAATCGCAAAATACCGACATGCAATTAGAAACCTTGAAACCGACTGGACTTATCTTTATGGCTTTATCGTTGCTAATGAGCTTTTTATTAGAAATAGTGATTTAAGGATTCAAGATACTCCACTTAGATACACAAAAGATTCGTTTATGACTGAGATAATCAAATACAAAAATAGATTGATTCACGATTTTAAGATTCAAAACATATACTTATATGGCTCATTATCAAGAAATCAAAATAATCAATCAAGTGATGTTGATTTATTAATCATCATGGATGAAAAACAACTAGAGTACTTTGAAAAGGTGCAATTAATTGCGGCATGTAAAAAGTATTTAGAAAAGAATTTAGAAATAAGAATTGATCTAATCGATATTAGGTCAGCAATTAAGTTGTTTGGTACTAGAGGTATCGGACAAGCAATCAAAATTTATTAATAAGGAGAAAATAAAAATGATAAAACGAATTACAAATAATCAAGGAATTAGTGTTCAAAGTACATATGTGATTCAAAATGAACAAGAACCTGAAGCTAAAGGTATTGATAAAATCTATCTAGCAACAGGAAGTAATCAACATGTACTCATGAAATTTATTGGGCTTGATTTAAATCAAATAGATAGAATTGGTAGAGCAGTATTGAGATTAGCAGTATCCCAAGATACAACGATATTTCAAAATTCAACTGAGAAATCTGAATACTTTGTTTATAGGAATACATCAGATTTTGATCCCTCCGATGTACTTTGGACAGGAAAACCTGCAATGTCTTCAACTTATGAAGCGGGAATATTAGTCCCATTTTCATTAGTACCTGTTGGGTGGTTTCCAGAAAATCCCAATGACTTACCATATAAAGTTGTTGAGTTGGACTTAACTGAGATAGTGAAGTATTGGAAGAAAAATAATATTTCAGTTCACGGTATAACTATTACAAAATCATCACCAGGTGTGATTTATAACCCTTCAATTATCGAAAGAACAGGAATCTATGAATATTTCATTATAGAAGATTCGAAAACACAAGGATTAGAACCACTTTTAAGTCATACACCAGTTGAATGTGGTTTTCCAGGAACTGGTTATGTAAATAACTTAACAGGAGAATTTGTTTTTCAGACAGTTCAACTTCAAACTTCATCAAAGAATGCACCAATTTCATTCACTGCATTCAGAAATAATAAGTCATTATCAGGCTTTACCAAAACAAATTTTTTAGGCCCCAAATTCAGAGCGAATTTCGAGTTTGCATTAAAATTAGAAACCCATTATGCACTATTAGTACATCCAAATGGCAGTGAATCAATCTTTACAAAAATGACAAGACTTGAAGCTGAAAGATTTGGAATTTTTGCACAAGAGAGTGATGTTTATGTTGACTTATCCAGTTATGCATATGCGATTTGTAATGAAGCATCCATCGTGATAAGATATCCTGATAATATGAAGATTGAACTCAATACACACAAGATTGAAAAAGTTACGATGCCTTCTGGAGATACGATAACTTATTATTGGAATCCATCCAAAGATAAGCTATTATTTATTGTAAACTCTGATGGAGAAAGAGTAAATTTATACTACAATAGCCATGGAAAAATCTCCGAAATTGATTTCATCAGTGAGCAAAGATTAATGCAAATCACTTATGATAGTAACCAAACTGAAATTACTTCCATCACATTAAGCAAATGGGTGTTTGATCCTGAATCATCTTCTGAAGAGAAAATCTATACCGAACTTGAAAAAGCAACATTTACTTTAAGTGAACCATACTATTCTGTTGTTGATGTTAAAAATGATGATAGAACAGAGTTTCAACTTGCGTCAGAAATAGTCTATTCTGTTGTGAGTAAGAAACATGCATCTGGCGACATATTGAATCAGATACATTTTTCTAGAGAATTAGATAAAACTGTCATTGAGGATTTTTTTGGCAACAAACAATACTTGTATTTTGATGACTACGGCCAAGTTAAGCACAAGATTGACAATCAAGGCAAATCAATAAAAGCCGACTATGAGCTTGTAGGTTTAGATGGCACGACAAGAAGAGTAACCAGCAAATCAGAAATTCAACCAAACAGAAGCAACCTTATTGTAGATTTTAGTTTTGATAATCAAATTGGTGAATATAAGACTACAACAAAAGGGTGGAAGAAAAACACTGATACGAACAATATTGTGAAAACAATGGATGGTGGTGTGTTTGGAAACAAATGCCTTCTGGTTAGAAAAACCGGTTCAGGTCAAACACGTATTACTCAACTGATCAACGTAAATCCAGGTAGTTATTCCTTTATTGGTTTTGAGAAGAGAATTAATATCTCTGGTAACCCAGTAGTTAAGGCAAACATCACTTATACGATTTTAAGACTTGCTCAAGGCTCTGAAACAGGTATCTTAGATGAATCAGGGAACTCATGGGTAAGTGATACAGTAACTACATCTGTATCAACATCTGCATTAACAGGAAGCACCAATAAATGGCAAAAATTTGTATTACCTACCATCATTATCCCAACTGGTGCGACCAATTCAACAATTGAATTAGAAATATTTGCATCACACACTTCAGGTGATCTATTACTTGATGATTTCCAACTTGTTGCAGGCGAACACGTAGTCAACTTCAATCTAATTCCAAACGGCTATTTTGAAGAAAACGTCGGTTCATTGCCAACAGAATGGACAGGAGAAAATCTAGATTCTTATGATAAGATTGTTGATTCAAGTTTGGATTACCCATATCACTTATTCATTGGTACTAGAACAATGAGGTTCACTGGTGATTTCACAAAGACCAAGAAGTTATTTAAAACATTTGATGTTAAAGGTACCCTAGGAGACGAACTCGTTTTTTCAGGATGGTTTAGAGGGAAAGTCTTAACAAATGAAGAAGCTAAAGTTGTCGTATCATTTATTAATGAATCTACTGTTACAGATGTACAGATAGTTTCATTTCAACCAAACGACTCCAGTTGGCAAAATGTCAGTCGTGGGTTTGTAGCAAAAACAGGCTTTACACAAATAAAGATATCCATTGAATATCGAGGATTTAATGTTCTTTTATTTGATGCGCTACAACTTTATGTAAACAGCAATGAATCTCACTATGCTTATGATGATCTAGGTAATATTATGGATCAATCATCTGCAAAAACATCAAGTGAATCTATTAGTAACACATTAGGTCAAATCGTTCAATCATCGAATAAACAAGGTGAAGTCTATCGCTACAAGTACGACACTAAGGGACAAATGACCGAGGTTAAAGATAATAAAGGTAATAAAGTCGTTCATGTTTATGATTCTAAAGGAAACCCAATCACGATGGAGTTGAATTCATCACTTGGAAAGGTATCCCACTCAAAAACATTTAACACAAAAAATCAACTAGTTAAATCGACAGATGAGTTTGGACGTGAATCAATTAATCTATATGATACAGAATTTAGACACATTCAAACAACTGACCCACTTGGACATAAGGATAAGAAAGAATACAATGAATTTAATCAGTTAATGAAAATTATTCGTGAAGATGCTCAAAGTGGTAGTGAGTCATTAACTTACCAATATGATGAAAATCGAAATTTAAAGAAAATTATTATTGATCCAAGTAAGTATTATGAGTTTTTTTATAATTCGAAAAACCTTGTAGAAAAAATTAACATTAATTCAACTACGATCATTCATTATACTTATAATTCAAAGAGTCAAATTGTTATTCAAAAATTTGGTTCACATTTAAATAGTGATTATTACACTTTTGGTTATGATACACGAGGTAGATTGATTTCAGTATCCTTCAATGGGGAAATAACTCCAAGTTGCACATATAAATATGACGAACTAGACCGAATCTCGGAAGTTAGATATCAGAATGTAACTACATATTATTCATATGACAGAAGTGGAAAACTCATTCGTAAAACAAACACTGATGGGATATCTGAAAGATACATATTTGATAATATTGATTCCATCCAAAAATCTATTATAGATATCAACGGAGTGATTAGAAGTTTTGAATACATCATGCCTTATGAAACGAGTCAATACAACTTTGATGGATTCGTAAATCGATTGGACAAAGCTTTTAATGATGACTACTTGGTAACTGATGGTCAACATAATGGACAAACCGGTTTGAAATCGACATATGCTAGAGGAATCAGTAGAGAAGACGACGTAGTGTTAAGAACACCTGTTGTTACGTTTGGACCATATGGGTCATATATCAATTACAACCTATTGTTAGCAAATAAACGTAGAGTTACACAAGGTTTTTCAGGTGAGAAATTTAACTATGGTGAATGGAAAACACGATTTGATAAAAAGAAAACAATTTATGGCTGGTTTAAATTCATAGCGTCAAAAACATCAGATCAAGCTGTTATTACTATGAGTAAAACCGGTAATAACGATAGTATTATCATGTACCTAACACCTGAGGGACTTATAAAAATTACTTATGGATCTTCAGTATTAACAACTATAGCATCATCGGTATTCAATTACACCTTGAACCAATGGGTTAAATTGGGTATGCAAGTATTCACTGAAAATGATATTACATATTTAAAAGTTTTTGCTAATGGCTTGTTAGTCTATAGTGAACAATTATCATCAACATTGATGACAAAGGATTTATCTGATTTACGTATTGGTTCATATGTACCTGATAATCAAGTAGGTTCTAATACAAACTTTAAAGCAGCGCACATTGTTGTTGGGGCATACAATTATACAGATGAAGACATGTTGAAAATTTATACGCTTGCATTACCATATTTTAATGGAACTATTGTTCGCAAACAGCGTTCAGGTGTCTTATATCATGATCATCAAGCCTATGAAGGGTTAGATGTTGTTACACTTAAAGGTACTCTTGTTTCGCACAAAGGTGTCCATCCAGAAAGTATTGGATATCAAGCAGGAACATATAAGCTTGATAAAACAAGATTATTTGAATATGATGATTCAAGAAAAATACACGTCTATGGTAGTTATGGAAACGATAAAGACCTCATATCTTCAAAAGCAAAACTGGTTTATGATTTTAATATGAAGAATACAGGTATGTTATCTATTCGCTTTAAACCAGTAGATGTAGGCACGGAGTTAAGAACGATTCTATCGTTACAAAAAGGTACAGAAACACCATTAGGTTTATATGTAAATAGTGCCAATAAGCTTGTACTCACTCAAGCACAACAAGAAACATTAAATAATACAATTCTCACAAGTGGATGGAATCAACTAGTCATCAGATGGAGCGAAACATCATTATGGATTTACTTGAATGGTGATACTGTTGTATCTAGAACGAAATCTATAAGTTATGAAAATGCATTAGTTTCAGTTGGAGCATTGATTAACAGCAGTGTGCCATCATATCACTTTAATGGTCAATTTGAGATGTTAGCTCATAGCGATCAAATTTTTGATGACGCAAAAGTAACATTAATTAGAAACTCATATCAAACTATCGCTCATGAATCAGAATATGATGTATTAGGCAGAAAAGAAAAAGATGAGTTGAGTATTGGTACTACAAAACGAACTGCAGACTACACGTATAAGAGACCTTATGGTGATCAAACTAAAACATCTTTCGAAGTTGAACACATGAAGACATTAGCAAACCACAACATTTATTACAACTATGATGATTTGGGAAATGTCACTGAAATGGATACTCCTGAAGGAACATATGAATACAAGTATGATTTCATGGGAAGACTCATTGAAGAATATAATCCAGTGCTTAATCAAACCATCAAGATGGAATACGATAAGCAGAACATGATATTCAAGAGATTCTATGCTGGGAAAACCACAAACTTGGTTAAGCAACTTGAGTTTCTAACAAATGCAGAGGATCAGTTGGTTTATGTTGGGACAGTAGAAGGTGGAAATGAAACGCCTTTAGATATAACCTATGATCCTAAGTATGTTGGGAATCCGTTATCCATTGGAACAAAACAACTCACTTGGGAAGGTAGAAGATTAAAACAAATCATTGATGGTACTAATACATTCACCTACTCATATAATGAGCAAGGCTTAAGAACAAAGAAAAACATCAATGGTGTTGAAACAAAATATTATTTACAAGGAGCTAATATCATTGCAGAAGAAAAGAATGGTCAAATCATGCATTTCATCTACAATGAGCAAAACCAATTAGTAGGATTTGATCATCAACAAAACAAGTATTTCTATGTAAGAGATCTACTTGGGGTTATTAGAAATATTATTGATATTAATGGTAATATTGTGGTAACATATAGATATGATGCATGGGGTAATCATAAGGTTTATGATTCATCTAATGCAGAGAACACAAGTTCATCATTTATTGGTAATATTAACCCATTTAGATACAAGGGATACTATTATGATGTTGAAACTGGTTGGTACTATTTAAAAAGTAGATATTACAGTCCATTATTATCAAAGTTTATTAATATGGATAGTACGCAGTATTTAGAACCTGAGAACATCGAAGGCATAAATTTATTCTCGTATTGTGGTAATAACCCAGTCATGAAATTAGATGACAGTGGAAATCTTCCTAAATGGCAAAAGTGGGTAATTGGTGGGCTATTCATTGTAGCCGCTGTAGCACTCACAATAGCCACTGCAGGAGTAGGAACTCTATTTGCAGGTGCGATGGGTGGCGGACTTGTAGCATCTATTGCCGGAGGAGCAGCTGCAGGTGCAATTCTTGGTGCAGCAAGTGGTGCTCTAGTTAATGCCGGGACTCAAATTATAACAAAGGATTTTGATGATTTTAGTTTAACTGAATTGGGTAAATCTGCACTTTCTGGTGCCATTGCAGGTGCCCTTGCTGGAGGATTATTCGGTGGAATTAAATATGGACTATCTGCAGGCAAAATTGCTAGAGGTGTATCAGGGTTAAAAAATGCAGAGTCAAATTTAACTAATGCATTCAGTCCTCTTAAAAACATTAAAAGTTTAGCAAAAATGCCTTTTAGTAACACTAATATTTTTAGATCAATAGGACAAGCGGCATCAAATTTTAATAATGCTTATTCTGCTTATGTATTTGCAAAGGCTACATACACAGCAGTGAATATAGCTGCAAGCGCAACATACTTCTTATTAGAAAATTTGACTAGTGAACTGTTAGGTTTAGTATTGTAATAATGGAGGAATCAGATGAATAATCAAAATTGTGTTGATTTTCCAAAAATCAGGTTTTGCGGTGATATGCTTTTCATAAAACGAAGAAAACCTATACAGATTCGAATACAGGATATAGAGAGTTTGTATTATGCTAAATGGTCGTTCTCTAATTATTTTTCATTAGCATTCGGTGATTTTAAATCACCGGGATTCTTATATATTATTCTCAAAAGAAAGAAAATCTTTAATAAGAGTCTTGCATGTACATTTAAATATAATGATTTAGAAAAAATACCTGATTCATTTCGAAAGATTTTGGTATCTAAGTAATATTTAATTAAAAATCTTTTACTATCATATATAAATGTGATAATTGTTATGATATAAGAACATAGTAGAATTTTAAGATCATTTAGTTCCCTTTGATAAAACATCTGTAAGACTAATTATTGCAGAGTGTGCTCAAAGGGATTTTCTTCTAATAGAGTTGACTTAGATGCCTGTTCCATTAATAGTTTTGAAATAGAATAGAGATTTAAGATTTTTGTTCTTGAATTGTAAGCATTGCTGCGGGTACCACGGTTAATACTAACATCAGTTGTCACCATCAGGGTCTACATTAATAATAGTGTACATTTTTTTTGGGGGGACTCCACTTTTTTACATTCAATTTTCATTTATACAAAATGTCTTATACTATGGCTCGTGTACTTGCCAAGTTTAGAAATAGGAACAACGGGTTTGTTTTCCAAGAATATTTATTAATTCCTTATTTATCTGTTAAATAAAATCTTCTGTTACCGATTTTACATGTAGACAAAAACAAAAAGAAAGGTTATGAAGATAAAACAATATATATTTCGAGTTTACTTGGAATAGATAAATTGATGAATCAAAACACAAAAAACTTTCGGGTGGTGGAAAGCAGAGATTTTCACTCGCAAGATCAATCATAAATGATCCGCTAATGATTCTAGCCGATGATCCAACCGCGAACCTTGATAAACAAACACAATAATTGTCTTGAATGAATTGGTTAGAATCGATTAAACGCTTGGAGTAACAGTAATATTGGTGACAAATGATGATTTTTTATTATCTGTGTGTGATAAAGTTTTAAACTTAAAGGATGGAAAATTGGAATTATCAAATCAAAATAAGTCTTAAGTTGATAACACCGATTATGTTTATAAATTATGTACAAATATGTTTCTACTCTCGAAAAAGTCTGGTTAGAGGAAACAAAAATAGTCTAAAACATGTTTCCTATGTACATTAAACTGCATAAAAGCAAGCAATCATGTAGTTTCAACGCACGTTGAAAGTATATCATTGCTTTCCTTAAAATGATAAAATTATAGTTAAATTATAGGAGATTTTCATTCAAGTGGAAATCTTCATTTTTTTCAAATATTGGATAATTCGCTACCAAACAGATGTATATATTGATTTTCTCCAGATAATGGTATAAAATAAAATTAAGTGGAGGGAATAGCATGATTATTACAACACTAAACCTAAAAGAGATGTATAAAGACTATACAGATGTTAATGGCAAGATAAAAAGAGATATTGATAAAGGCATTTTGTTCCCACTTGTAAGAGGTATTTATGAAACCAATGCTTTAGTGGATGGATTCTTACTTGCTTCATATATTTATGGGCCATCATATCTATCATTTGAGTATGCACTTTCGTTTCATAATATCATTCCTGAAAGAGTGGTAGTATATACGAATGCTACATTCAATAAAAGAAAAAGTAAATCCTATCATAATCACTTTGGTCTTTTTACCTATAGAGATGTTCCAAGCGCTGCTTTCCCTTTCTCAGTTAATGTTTATGAAGAAAATGGATATGCATACGTCATGGCTAGTCCTGAGAAAGCATTGTGTGATTTACTATACATAAAAAAGCCTGTAACAAGTATCAAAGAATTGAAAATGGTACTATTTGAGGACCTTCGCATAAATAAAGAATCGTTTGATCATTTAAAATTTGAGGAAATACGGTTTCTATCTGATAAGTATAAATCAAATAATATAAAGTACCTTAGAAAATTCATTGAAAGCGAGTATATCCAATGACAATTATCCAACAAATGATTGATAAATATAGTCCAAAAACAATAGAAGATAAAAAGAACGCAATCAAAGAAGTGCTCCAAGAGGTGGTTTTAGCGGGACTTTCAAAAACTGATTTCTTTTCACATGCGGCTTTTTATGGTGGAACAGCTTTACGAATATTTTATGGTATGGATAGATTTAGTGAGGATTTAGATTTTTCACTGCTTGTTGCTGACGACGCTTTTGATTTGAGTAAATACTTTAAACCAATAAGCGATGTCGTGAATTCACTAGGGTTAAGTTTTGAAGTGTCAAAAAAAGTAAAGACAACAGGTTCAACAATTGATTCAGCCTTCATAAAGGGCAATACAAAGGAAACGATTATTACCATTTACCCTGATTCTGCAGATTCAAGTCGTATTATTCAAAATGAGAAAATCATTATCAAGTTTGAAGTTGATGTGAATCCACCCTTGTATGCAAATACTGAAATTAAGTTTCGTTTACTACCATTTCCATATCAAGTCAGGGTGTATGATCAATCGTCTCTGTTTGCTGGAAAAATCCATGCTGTAATTGCTAGAGGTTGGAAGAATCGCATCAAAGGTAGAGACTTATATGATTATATTTATTATTTGAGTTTGGATACAAAAGTGAATCTAAAACACTTAGAAGCAAGACTTAAACAAACAAAAACCATAGAAGCAGATGTCCAATTAACCAGAGCATTTTTAATAGAAATCCTAGATAAGCGATTTGATGAAATTGACTATGATATAGCCAAATCAGATATCAGACCATTTATAAAAGATCATCATAGTTTAGACCTATGGGGTCGTGATTTTTTCAAATCGATTACTAACCATATTCAAGTAGATTTGAAAGATAATAAAGATTAAGCATAAACAACTATAAAAGAAGTGACAAAGTTGCCAATGTAAGTCTGTCAACAAACATTACATGTGATAAGATTCGATAGATACGATGCATTTGGTTGTCATAGATTTATCCATTTACGACAGGTACTGTAAGTAACAATGAAGTGCTATTTTATGTATATTGCGTTACTTTCATCGAAATAGACTAGATGATATCACAAATTTTTCCTTTGAATAATTTGTGGTTTTTATTCTTTATAACCATCTATGTGTTACAATTTGAGTAAACAAACATATGAAATTAGGTGATTTAGATGAAACAGATTAGAATTGCTTATATTGGTGGTGGGTCTCGCTTATGGGCAAGGGGTTTAATGAGTGATTTGGCTGTTGAATCAGACCTTGGTGGTGAAGTCATTTTATATGATATCGATTACCAAGCTGCGGTAAATAACGCAACCATCGGTAACCTCATGATGAAACAACCAAATGCGGTTGGAGAGTGGACATTTTCCGTATCCAAAACCCTAGATGAAGCTTTGGTTGGGGCTGATTTTGTTTTCATTTCGATTTTACCAGGCACGTTTGATGAAATGGAAACTTATGTCCATCGTCCTGAACACTGGGGTGTTTATCAAACCGTTGGTGACACCACGGGACCTTCTGGGGTTTTTCGTTCATTGATCATGATGCCGATGTATGAAACTTTCGCAAAAGCCATCGAACGCATTTGTCCCCATGCCTGGGTCATCAATTTCACAAACCCCATGACGATGTGTGTTCAAATGTTATATCATGTCTTTCCAAAGATTAAGGCGTTTGGAAATTGTCATGAAGTGTTTTTTGTTCAAAAAATATTGGCCAGAGCACTGAAAGAAGCGACTGGTATCGACGCCCATAGACATGAGATTCAAATCAATCCTCAAGGGATCAATCATTTTACATGGATCAATTATGCTTCCTATAAAGATATCGATATCATGCCAATCTATCAAGATTTTGTTGATAAATACTACGACGTTGGGTTATCCGGTGATCAATGGGTCCATGTAGGTCCATTTGGCAGTGCTGAAAGAGTTAAACTGGATTTATTCAAACGATTTGGTGTCATCGCTGCTGCAGGCGACAGGCATTTGGTCGAATTCTTACCTCACGATTGGTATATGAAAGACAAAGCGATGATCGAATCTTGGCGTTTCTTTTTAACCCCAGTTAGTTTAAGAAAAGAAATCAAACAACGGGGAAATGAATCCGCTGAAAGGATTGCAAAAGGCTTAGAATCTGTTCGTATTTCACCCTCAGGTGAAGAAGGCATCCTTCAACTCAAAGCGTTGTTGGGTTTGACTGAACTCATCACAAACATCAATATACCCAATCAAGGTCAAATTCCTAACTTGCCTTTAGGCCATGTGGTGGAAACCAATGCAGTATTTAGAAGAGACGATGTCAAACCTGTGTTCACTGGCAATATGCCTGAAATTCCAGCTGAAATCACGATGAAGCACATCGAAAACCATCACCGATTATTAAAAGCCTTTGACCATAAAGATTTAGCGTATGCCTTAGAAGCACTGGAGCACGATGTATCCCTATCACACTTATCCAAATCGGACATTAAAGCGATGTTTGATGACATCGTTCCAAGACTAAAACCTTACTTAACATATTACTCAAACACAAAGTTGATCAAACTATAAAAAGAGGTATCCCTATGGACTTGAAAACCTGTATTTCAAAATTGAATCATCAAGAAATCAGTAGTGTTGAATTGGTTCAACTGGCCATTCAAAAGCATCAAGAAAACTTAGATAAAAACGCGATTGGTTCTATATGGGCGGATGCTTTGAAATGGGCAGAAAAACTCGATGAAGAGCGAAAAAACGGTCATGTACGCAGTGCTTTACATGGGATACCCATCGCGATTAAAGACAACATCTTATTCAATGATGGCACACCGACGACCTGTAATTCCTATGCTTTCCATGATTTTATTCCACCTTTCAATGCGAGTATTGTGGATAAACTGTTAGAAGCTGGCATCATCCCTTTATTTAAAGCGAATTTATCTGAATTTGCTTATTTCATGAGCGATGAAGATATGCCTTCTGGATATGGTTCGATGCATGGTCAAGTCAAACACCCATTCGATGAAACCATTGATCCTTATGGGTCATCTACAGGCAGTGCTGTCTCGGTTAAATTAGGCATCATACCCATCAGTATTGGTTCAGAAACTAATGGATCCTTGATGGCCCCTGCGTATCAATGCCAAATTGTCTCATTCAAACCCACTTTCGGACGTGTATCTAAATACGGTATCATCCCAATTTCACATACCCAAGATACAGCAGGACCGATGGGCAATACCGTATTTGATTGTGCTTTATTGATGGATGTCTTATCGTTTGCTGATACAAATGACCCAGATACATTAAAACACGTCCATAAACCGGTATCTTTGGCTTTAGATAAACCTTTAAAACCCTCCAAGGTCGGTTTATTGTCACTATCCAATTACCCTTACGATGAGGATTCGAAAAAGGTCTATGAACAAACCAAAACTAGATTGGTTTCGATGGGTCATACTGTAGTTGAATTCAGTACTGAATACCCAAATATGGACAATAACCCCACCCTTAAAATCGAATTCAAAGCGAACATGAACGGTTTTCTTGAACGCGTTAAAGGACATACCCCACACCAAACACTTTCGGATATCATTGAATTTAATCAGAAGCATACTGAACGCTGTTTAAAATACGGTCAAAGTCTTTTGATACAATCCAATGAAACCGATGGCGATTTGAATGGTGCATTCTACCTAGAAAAAAGAGCCGATTTGCTGGATAAAGCAGGGTATTTAGAACGTATCATGATTGAACAAGATTTAATCGCGGTCGCTTCCCCATTTTGGCTATCTTATGCACCTATTTATGGTAACCCTTCGGTTTGTATCCCAGAAGGGATTTATTCAGGGAAACCCAAAGCGATGGTATTTGTCGGTAAAAAAGACGATGATGAAACACTCTTAAGGTTATGTCATCAATATGAACGTCAGAAATGATTGAGAAAGAAATTCAATAAATCACAAATCAAAATGACACCTTTAGGGGTGTTTTTTGATTGGATTTTGGATTTAATAATTTTTTACGATAAAATGCTTTTAATTATTTATAATTAGTGATATCATAGTGTTTACATCAGTATAAGAAATGTACTAGAAAGAGGTTTTTATTATGAAGAAAATAATGGCCGTTTTGGCATTATTGTTGGTCTCTTTCGGATTGGTAGCTTGTGATCAAAGTAGCCTTCAAAAAATCACATTCGAAACCAACCAAGGAACCACCATTGACGCAATCGAATTTAGTGGTGAATATGACATCACTCGATTGAGTCAATTCACAACCACCAGAGAAGGGTATACCTTTGTTGGATGGTTCACCAATGCTTCACTCGATGCTTCATCTGCATTGACTGTAAACATTGATAAATCCGTAACGCTTTATGCGAAATGGGAATTGGTTAATTATAGCATCACTTACCACTTAAATGAAGGCGTCAATGCGAGTGGTAACCCAAGTAGTTTCACGATTTTAGATACCGTGAATCTACAAAATCCAACCAGAAGTGGATATGTCTTTGCTGGATGGCATAAAGATGCTCAATTGACACAAGTAGTCACAAGCATCCCAGCCGGTTCTAAAGCCAATGTCGAACTTTACGCGAAATGGTCCTTAGATACCAGCATTACTTACAACATCACTTGGCAAAATGAAGATGGGTCTGTATTAAAGACCGAAGCGGTTGCTCAAGGCTCGATGCCTGCTTATGATGGTATTCCAACCAAAGCAGAAACCGAAACCCATACATTTACCTTTGCAGTTTGGTCACCAGCATTATCTGTTGTTTCAGGCGATCAAACTTATGTCGCAACCTATACCATGACATCAAAATATGCAGGGGTTGCTTTTACACCGACTGCACTCAATACCATTTTTGGTTTTGATGTTTATGCGTTGATGCCAGGAGTCGTTAGCCAAGATTACTTATTGATTGATGCGAGCGATCCAACCTGGTTTGAAGTTTATATCGATTTCTTCGATTGGGATTCAGAAGATGCAGATGCTTATATCGCACTCATGGATCAAAATCTTACCTACGATGATACCGAAGAATCTTGGGTAGTTGGGGATTATTTCATTTATTTATATGAAGACCCAGATACATACCCAGGTCTAGTCGTTTATGGCATTGTTCTTTACGGCAACGTTGAACAAGGTGGTGGCGATAAAGCCGATTATGACCCAGCTGCACTCAATGCGTTGTTTGGTTATGATATTTACGCTGCAATGCCAGCATTCCAAACCAATGATGCAGAATTGGTTGATTTTTCTGAAGGCACAACCAAAGAAGTATACATCGATATTTTTGACTGGGTTGAAGCCGATGCTTTAGCTTATATGGATTTATTGGATGCTTTATTACCTTATGACGATGTTGAAGAGTCATGGGTGATTGGCGATTATTTCTTATATGTTTATGCTGACGATGAAACCTATCCAGGACAAATGGTCTATGGTATTGGTATTTATGGTGAAGCTGGCAGTGGTCCAGTCGACCCAGTAGAAGGTGTCTACTACGCATTTAATGTTCAAGACACCACCGCTAGTGTTGCAGGCAGTTATAAAGATACACTAGACCAAACCATTACCTTCCCGGGTAGTGAAGGCAAAGTCATCGTTAAGGTTAGTCATTTGGCAAATATTACAGCAACCCCACCAGGTGGATTGACCAACGGGTTCATTTTCGCAGCCTCTGTCAGTGGTAATGCGAACCCTGTGACATACCTTGAAATCGATACTTTAGGTCAAGTGATTCAATCCATCTCATTCGAAATTGAAGCGAGAGACGGGTTCTCACCACGTCTAGCAGGTGCGAAA
This sequence comes from Acholeplasmataceae bacterium UBA6235, assembly GCA_002441525.1. GTDB lineage: Bacteria > Bacillota_I > Bacilli_A > Acholeplasmatales > UBA5453 > Paracholeplasma > Paracholeplasma manati. Next base: position 16,161 of record DJWH01000112.1, read on the forward strand.
GTTCAAACATGGAATGGTTCTGCATGGGTAGACCTTGCGGGAGGCGATTTCTACAGTCAACTTTCTACAGATATGAAGACCATCACGATTGCGAATGTCAATGCGTCTAAATTCAGATTATTATTCGTCGGTAATGGCGAAACCAGCAATGGTGGACAAGTGAAGATTTCAACCGTACAGTTATTAACTGGTTCAACCGCTCCAGCGATTGAATCTTGGTCAGATATGATTCAAGTCTTAGGTGGAAACCTTAACGAATCTTCGTTAGCAACCTTGCTTCCAGAACTCGAAGGTATTACCAACTTTGTTTTATCTAAAATCAACAACTCAGAATATAAAGTGACTGGTGATTTTGCTTATGCAGATCATCAAACCCGTGTGAACAACTATATTCAAAGTTTATTGTTAAAAGGCTACCTACTAGACTCTGTATTGAGTTCAAACCGTGGGCAAAATGTCTATTCATTGGAAATCAATAACGACTTAGCTTATGCGGTTTATGTCGTTACCAATGGCACAACCATCGAAGTGCGTGTTTGGAAGTTTGACCCTGTGGTTGAACCTGCCAATTTATCTACATTAACAACACGTCAAACCATCAATCAATATGAAGTAGCAACCTTCGGTAAATCTGGATTGCCTTCAACGGGGACATTTGATGTTTTAGTCATTCCGGTTGAAATCAAAGACAATCCGTTCCCAAGCGATTATGCAGCTAAATTGGATTTGGTTTTCAATGGTACTGCATCGGCTACTGGTTGGCAGTCGGTTGCGTCCTACTATTACACCAGTTCATGGGGTAGTTTAGATATTACCTTTGACATCGCACCTAAATATACTACCATCAACAATAAATCGTATTATCAAGGGTATAGCGATGAAGGCGATCAATACGCCATCGTTGAAGCTTTAAATGGGTTAAACAGCCAAATCGATTATAGCCAATACGATTCGAATAACGATGGTCAAATCGACGCTGTTATTTTCATCTATTCCGTAGCGTATTCTGATTCCGATCCATGGTGGGCATGGGTTTACAGTGCCCAATATGGGGTTGCGAATAGCTTGGATTTACTTGACGGGAAGAAGTTTGATTATTATTTCTGGGCAAGTTATACATTCATCAATGACCCACTTCAAGGTTTATCCGGATTGGTTGTCAATGCAGAAACCTTTGTCCATGAATTAGGACACTTGATGGGTATGCCTGACTTATACCCATATTCAGACACCTTACAATTTGGTCCTGTGGGTGGATTCGATATGATGGATTACAACTCAGGGGATCATGGTCCATTCAATAAGATGGTTTACGGTTGGTTACAACCACTCCTCGCGACCACAGGTTCTTATCAAGTCACCCTAGACGCGTATTCAACCGATAACGATGGTCTTAATAACACTTTATTGATTCCATACAATTCAAACGATTTAAACGATGGTAATGCCTTCGATGAGTACTTATTAATCATGTTCTATACACCAAATGGGTTGTATACAGGACATTTAGGTACACCTTATGTATTAGACAACGCTGGCATCGTGATTTATCATGTGGATGCGAGAATGAATTCGAACAATACCTATTGGGGAGAATACTTCTTAAGAAACAACAGCGGCACATCTAATTTCATAGTTGAATTGTTAGAAGCAGATTTCAACGCATCGATTCCAACAGCCTCAAACAGTGGTATCGCACAATCCGATATTCTCACTTCAGGGTCAATCAATTTAAGTACCTATCGTTGGAGCCAAGGTGGTGCCATCAATGTCACCATTGAAATCGCCCAAGCATTCAATAATAACAGTACTCAAGCGGTTTTAAACGTTAACGTATCCTAATATAACCAAAAGTCAGTATTCGCCTTTGTTAAGGTAAATACTGACTTTTTGTTTAAAGGAAAGTATAGGCTTATAGCCTGTTTTGGATGTCATAAAAAAATCTTTTCATTTTTCACACAAAAGTGTGGCGTTTTTAAATGAAAAGGCGTAGAATAGGTATGGGTTAAATCGTTAGATAAATCCGTTTTATGAAGGAGAACACTCATGCAAGTTCATGGCAAAGATTCACGTGGTACACACCTCAAGAAAAATGCGATCAGAAATGCTAAAAAAGCCGGTAAAAAAGTAGTTAAAAATACCATTCTGAAATAAGAAAAAACAGGGTCACTTTAGGTGGGCCCTGTTTTTTTATGTCGCGTATTTGTGTGCGATGGAACTGGCTGCTGCGGATGCGATGGCACCAATAATATCGTCTAAGAACGTATTGCAATGCCCTTCTTCCTTACCGGCTTCATCAATTGTACCGATGATACCAGGTTTGAGTTTATCGACATAACCGAAATTGGTCAAACCAATCGAACCATAGACATTGACAATCGAGAGTGCCAAAATCTCATCGATACCAAATAGACCATAGTCACCAAGCATCATCGAGAGTAGTGGTTCGCTGATTATTTTTTGTTCAGCAAGCACATCGAGTTCGATACCAACCAATACGGCGTGTTGAACTTCACGTTTTAAAATGACACGGTCAACATGTTCTAAACAAAGTTCAATGGTAAGGTTTTGAACGTATGGTTTTTGAAGGTCAAACGTGATTTTCGCGATATCAATCAATTCAACACCACGGTCTTTTAAACGTTGTTTGATGATGTCGTATTTCTTTGTATCATTCAAACGGTTGTACTCTTTTTTACTTAAAGTAGTTTCACTCATGGGTAGGCCTCCTTTCCTATTTTTGTGAGGGAAGTCTATTATAACACGTCTATTTTGAATGTCAATGCTTTTATGGATATTTTGGTTATAATCTTTTTGAAAATGTCGTATTTATGCTGTCTATCCAAAGAATTTAGATAAGCGTTTTTACTGAAATAATGATATGATGGTTGTATACACTAAAACGAGGTTAAGTATGTCAACCATTGACTTCATTGCAAGTAAAATTAAATCCTATTATCCAAACCATGTTGAAGCAATTATGGCAGGGTTAAATGCGCCTAAAAAAGTCACATTTCGTGTAAATACCCTCAAGTCTTCTAAAGAAGCAGTATTAAGTACACTTGAAAAACAGGGCTTAATGGTCGCGCCAGTAGATTTCAGTGAAATCGCATTTATATTAAATGAAGGTCATGAACAAGACCTTCAATCGTTAGATATTTATGACCAAGGACACATCTACCTGCAAAGTCTTTCCTCGATGTTACCACCAATCGTACTTAACCCTCAAAAAGGGGATATATTAGATATGGCAGCAGCCCCAGGAGGAAAAACCACCCAAATGGCTGCTTTAACACAAGGATTATGCACCATCACAGCCTGTGAACAAAATCCAATTCGAGCTCAAAAACTCAAATACAATTTGGATAAACAAGGCGCAACCAAAGTGACGGTCATCACAAAGGATGCAAGACAACTGGATGATTTTTTTCGGTTTGATCATATCCTTTTAGACGCCCCATGTAGTGGGTCAGGCACACTGGATTTAAATCATGTAAAGCATTTACAAAACTTTACAGATCACTTGATTCAAAAATCGATTCAAACCCAAAAAGCACTGATATTAAAAGCGATTGAACTCTTAAAACCCAAACAAACCATGGTGTATTCAACATGTTCGATTTTGAAATCAGAGAATGAAGACATCGTCCGATTCGCCTTAAAAACGAATAAAGTCGACATCGTTCCGATCGATTTAAACATTGCAGGCTTATTACCATCGGATATCCCTGGTGTCATCACCGTGATGCCGAGCGCATTATATGAAGGCTTTTTCATCGCCTTATTGAGGAAAAAATAACATGGCCACATTAAACATAAAAGTACACCCAAGCTTCCATCAAAAAACCCTCAAGGATTTTTTTGATTTTTACCATGTGGGTAAGAAAAACCAATACAAACTCACCTTACAAGGGGTGTATATCGATGGGAAGAAGGCTGTCACCCAACACCACATCGAACAAGGTCAAACCATCACCATTGAATTAGAAGATATGATTTTACCGATGGCTGCGAAAGCACCGATTGAAGTTATCTATGAAGATGATGACCTTTTAATTGTCAATAAACCCATCGATTTATTGGTTCATACCGATGGGATTGCGAAAGACGATTTAAACCAAAGGGTGACTTACTATATGGCTAGAAAAGGCTATAAACAAGAAGTACTTCCGGCCCATCGTTTAGATAAAGATACGTCTGGGATGGTCATCTACGCTAAACACATTTTAGCGTTGAGTTATTTATCTTATTTATTTGAAAGTCATCAAATGGAAAAGACGTATGTGGCGTTAACAACACCCAACGTCAGACAAAAAAAAGGACGTATCGATAAAGCCATTGGTGCGAGCAGACATGAAGATAAGCAAATCATAAACGATCAAGGACAATCTGCGTTAAGTTTATATGAAGTCATCGATCAAAATAATAATTATGCACGGTTAAAAGTATCGATACTGGGCGGTCGTAAACACCAAATTCGAGTCCACCTCGCATTCATTGGACACCCTATTTTAGGGGATAAACTGTATGGTGGATTACCCTATGAACGACTTGCGTTACATTTTCATCATGTTTCATTTGTTCACCCAACTTCTTTAGTAAAAGTGAACTTTGAATCGAAAGTACCATTTTAGTGGTAAAATAAAAATTAGGACGGTATATATATGAAAAAAATATTGAAATTCATCCTTAAAGTTGTTGTTTTAATTGTTTTATTGGCGGGTGGTTTTATTGGATACTTAACCTTAACCGAATATAAACCAGCACCCATTGAAACGGTAGACATTGAACAAAATCCTACCCAACAGGTAGCAACCAATCAAAATTTATCTTTCATGACATTCAATACAGGCTACGCTGGATTGGGTGAAGATGAAGATTTTGTGATGGATGGCGGCCAAAAAGGTCGACCAGACAGTCAAGATGTTGTTGAAGCCTATTTAGCTGGTATCGAAGGTTTAATCAGTGCCCACGAAGCTGATTTCTATTTACTTCAAGAAGTGGATTTAAAAGCGAGAAGAAGTTTCAATTTAAATCAAGTGGCGCATTATCAAGACTTGTTACCCAATTACCATTCGACTTTCGCATACAACTTTAACGCTGTATTCGTGCCATTCCCAGTATCGTTAACCGATTATATTGGACCGGTAAAAAGTGGGATACAAACCCTAGGTCGTTTCAAAGTAGAATCCTCAGAGCGCCATCAATTCCCAGGTGAATTCAGTTGGCCACTCAGGGTCGCGAACTTAAAACGTGCCATGATGGTCAACACCTATACAATTACAGGGTCTACTAAGCAATTGGTAGTTGTTAATCTACACATGTCTGCGTATGATGGCGATGGTTCCTTAAGAGCTCAAGAAATGGCTTATTTGAAAGCATTCATGGAAGCACAAACCGCTTTAGGCAATTATGTCATCATTGGTGGAGACTTCAATCAAACCTTCCCGACAGCGGTAGATGTGTATCCGACCAAACCAGGGTTATATCAAGCCTATCCGATTGAATCCAGTTTCTTACCTGCTGGATATCAATGGGGTATTGACATCACCGAACCGACCTGTCGTTTGCTGAATCAACCCTATGAACCAACGAGTGAGTTAAATCAATATTACATCATCGATGGGTTTATTGTTTCAAACAACATCACGGTCAATAGTGTATCTGTCATTCAAGACAACTTCAAATACAGCGATCACAATCCTGTATTCATGACAGTCACCCTAGACTAAAAAAATAGGACGCCCAATCAAAATGGGTGTCCTTTATTATTAGAGTAGGGTTGCGAGAGCGATGGAGTTGAACTTGGTTTCATCGCTATCGGCACGAGAGGTTAATACAATGGGGTGTGTAGCCCCACAAACGACACTCGCACTTTTCGCATCCGATAAAAACATCAATGCTTTATATAAGATATTGCCAGCTTCAATGGCAGGCATCAATAAGAAATCGACTTCTCCTGCCATGGGGTCATTGACGCCTTTATGTAACGCTGCCTCTTTATTGATGGCGTTATCTAGACCAAAAGGGCCACCGATTTGATAAGAAGCATCGGTGTGAGATTCGATTAATACTTGTGCATCGGTGGTCGCAACCATCTTCGGATTGACTTTTTCGACCGCTGCAATCACACCCACATTCGGCTTTTCAATGCCGATTTTGTGGAGGACTTCCACGCCATTTAGGATGATTTCTTTTTTGAGTTCAACATCTGGAGCGATATTCATCGCAGCGTCTGATAAGAGGAGTAGTTTGTGATAATGTTTGAGTTCCAATAAAGTGATGTGTGATAGACGTCTCGGACCACGGATACCGAATTCTTTATCCAGTACTGCTTTAAGCAAAATCGACGTATCAATCAAACCTTTCATCAAGATATCACCTTCGCCTTGACGAATCATGTAAGCGGCTTGTTTACAAGCCAAAACGCCATTGGGTTCATCGACGATTTGATAGGCTTTTATATCATAATGGAGGGCTTGTAGTTCATGCGTAATGGCAATCTCATCGCCAACCAAAATGGGTTTAATATTCAATACTTGTCTGGCATGTTCAACGGCTTTTAATACATAAGGGTCATTCGCAACCGCCACAACCAATCGCTTTTGAGGTTTATTTTCGGCTAATTCAATCAAGTCTTGGATGGTTTTAAGCATAGACTTTAACCTCCTCTTGTTGGTTGAGTACACGTAAAGCCCCTTCAGCTAACGCCAGCATTTCATCTTCACCAGGATAAATATGAACTGGTGCGATAAAGGATACACGTGACGTAATCAAATCTGTGGTGAGTTTATTATAAGCAAATCCACCGGTTAAAATGATGGCGTCTACCTGTCCTTTAAGCACTGTCGAAGCCGCACCAATTTCTTTCGATATTTGATAGCACATGACTTCATGGATTTTGGTTGATAGTGGGTCACCTGCTTGGATGCGTTTCATGATTTCCATCCCATCATTGGTGCCTAAATAAGCTACCATCCCACCTTCACCATAGTTTTTACGTTTAATATCTTCTAAGGTATATTGACCAGAAAAACACATTTTATAAAGTGGACCCAATGGTACCGAACCACTCCGTTCAGGCGACATTGGTCCATCGCCATCCAGTGCATTGTTGACGTCGATGACTTTACCCTGCTCATGACTACCGACGGAAATACCTCCACCCAAATGCGCAATGATGAGGTTTAATGATTCATAAGGTTTACCCAAATCTTTCGCTGCTCTTTTCGCAACCGCTTTTTGATTTAAAGCGTGGAATGTCGACACACGTTCGATTTCTTTCATGCCGGTATAACGAGCTAAATCATGCATTTCATCGACAACCACGGGGTCAACGATGAAAGCTGGAATCGATAGTGGTTTCGCAATCGCGTCCGCGATTAAGGCACCCAAATTCGATGCGTGTTCACCGCGAATCGCGTTTCTTAAATCGGATATCATCGCTTCGTTGACTCGGTATGTACCGGATGCTAGAGGTTTGAGTAGACCACCTCGACCAACTACAGCGGTCATTTGGTTGACATCATAGCCCGCTTCACTGATAAAGTCAAGAATGGCTTGTTTTCTAAAACCATACTGGTCAATCATCCGTTTAAATTGTTTTAAAGTCGTTGGGTCATGAGCAATGGATTTTTTAATCACTTGGGTTTGATTTTCAAATAAGGCTACTTTGGTTGAAGTAGAACCTGGGTTGATGATCAATAATTTATGTGTCATATGGGCTCCTTGAAATCGAATTATCTACTTGTATTATACCAATAAATAGCCATTTTTCTAAGAAAAAAAGCCCAATCGGGCTTCATCTTATAAGGATTCGATTTTCTTTAAGAATTCTTCAACAGGTTGGTTACCAAGCAGTTCAATCTTGTCATTGATGACAATTTTTGGTACACCAGAGACATTATACTTCGTAGACAAATCATAGAAGGTTTGGGCTTCAATCATTTCACCTTTAACGTTACTGTTGAGCATCGCTAAGCGGTGAGCGGTTTGAACTGCACCTGGGCAGTGTGGGCAGCTTAGGGTAACGAATACTTTGATGTCTACAGGTTTGTTGATTTTCGCGATTCTTTCTAAAACTTTATCAGAGAATTTGAATTCAACACCAGACATTTCCATGATGGCTGAAATGAAGGAATTGATTTCATGACCCGCAGGAATCCCGTTGAACTTCACGCCACGATACGCACCTTTGTCATCTAAGAAAATGAATGCTGGGGTTCTTTCAATCCCATAAGTCACTAAGTCATCACCGGCATCGGCAAGTTCAATGACGTCTAAATTGATTTTGTCAGAAAGTTCAGCAGTTTCTGTCAATAATTGTGTGGTTTCTTGGCATGTATCACAGTTGCCATCGACGTATAATTTGATGGTGATTGGGCTGACCATCCCTTTAAAAATGTCTTTAATTTGATTCGCTACATCTTGTGAAAATAGTTTTTCCATCTTATTTTTCTCCTTTTTGATTGATGAATGAGGTTGCACTTAAGGCTGCAACAGCGCCTTCTGAAGTGGCGATGATGATTTGCTTGTTGGGATTATCCGTCACATCGCCTGCTGCATATAAACCAGGTACCGAGGTTTGTTGGAAACGATCAACCTTGATTTCTTTAGCGTCGTTTAAGTCAACCAAACCTTCGAGTAAGGATGAGTTTGGAATGTGGCCGATTTCGATGAATATGCCATCGGCTTCAATGAAGGACTCGGTCTGTGTCTTTTTATCTAAAACACGAACACCAGTCATTGTGATATCCCCTTGAACTTCAAGAATTTGTGTTTCTAAGTGGATGTCCACATTGGGCAATGCTTTGATTTGATCAATGGTGGTTTGGTCACCCTTGAATTGACTGCGATGAACGATTGTAACTTTGGATGCGATTCTGGATAAATCAATCACTGCGTCTAAAGCACTGTTACCGCCACCTGCCACAATGACATGTTTTTTCTTAAAGAATGGGGCGTCACAGGTCACGCAGTAGGAGACCCCTTTAGAAGCATATGCTTGTTCACCAGGGATACCGAGTTTACGAGGGTTACCACCAAATGCATATAATAGTGTCTTTGTTTTAAGAATTTCTCCATTATCGAGTGAGATTTCAAATACATCGTTCTTTTGAATCGATGTGACTTTCACTTCGGTGAGCATCGGCACTTCAAGTGTGGCGATGTGGTCTTTAAATTTTTGAATCATGACACTCGCATCGACATTGCCTAACCCAAGATAGTTATCGACGTCCGAAGTATTATTGAGTTGTCCGCCTAAATCATACCCAACCAACAAAGTTTTCAACCCTTTTCGTTTCGCGTAAAGGGCCCCATTCATGCCTGCGGGTCCTAACCCTAATGCAATAAAATCGTATGTGGTTTGATAATCAATTAAAGCGGTTTTTGGTTTTTCAATTTGGAAATTAAACATCATAAAACCACCTTTCACTCCTATTATAAGGGGACGAATGTTGAATTACAACTGGTTTGCTTCTGATTTGATGATTTTGGAGACCATAGAAGGGCTAATTTCAAATAAGACAGCTAAATCTTTTAGACTGCAGCCCGTTTCACGATATATTTCGAGAATACATTGGTTTCTCAATTCTTTATTATTTTGGATGTCTTCACGAGTACAGTGGTGATCATCACACAATAGTTTGATTTTTTCTGGAATTTCTAATTTTTGAATGGGTTTGATATCGAATGGTTGATTGGTGTAATAATCAATCAACTGCATCGAGTCCTCACGTGCGCCTTTATAATAACAAAGAGAGGCATATGGGGAATCTTTTTTATGTAATTGATCAAAAGCTTTGTCCATATCGGCTTTATTTTTAATTGGATAACTCTTGTATCGTTCTTTGTAGAGTTTTTCTTCACTGGCGTAATATTTCGCATAGGCAATCATCAAGGATTGCATGATTTTTGAAATCGTTTGATGCTTAACATGGATGATTAAACCGAATTGGTCATCGTCACACAAAGAGAAGCCATAACACGCAAATTGATACTTGGATTTGGTTTCTTTAAGCAAGGCTAAAAACTGTTTCCGATCTTGATCGTCACGAAACAGTTTGAGTTCGCTTTTTTGAATAACTAAAAAAACGGTGGATGAGATTTTATTTCGGGCCACTCTTGGCATATAAACACCTCTATATTAGTTATATCACTTATTCATCCTTAAAGGCAAAAAAACGCTAAATTTTTATCTGTTTATGGCGTATTATCGGCCTAAATAGATTAAAACATGAAAAAACCCATAATCGCTTAAGGTTGCAGTTATGAGAGATAAAGAATGTAAATTTATAGTTTTTTTTAAAACATATTGCATATACCCGATTTTTATTATAAAATGAATACGTTGAAAGGAAGATGAACACATGCCACAAGTTTTAACTGCTCTAGGAATTATTATTGCATTACTCGTTGTTTTATTTGTCATGTCCTATGTCAAGGTTCGTCCTGACAAGGCCGTCATCATCACCGGACCAAGAGGGTCCCGTATCGTTACTGGGAAAGCGACCATTCGTATCCCATTTATTCAAAGAATCGACTATTTACCACTTGACCTTATTCAGGTAGATATTCGTACCTCTTCTGCAGTACCAACCAACGAATTCATCAATATTTTCGTGGATGGTGTTGCGAACATTAAGATTCAATCTGATGAAGGATCGATCCGCCTAGCTGGGGAAATTTTCTTAACCAGATCATTAGAAGATGTTAAACAAATTGCCAAAGAAGTATTAGAAGGTAACATGCGTGAAATCATTGGTCAAATGAAATTACGTGAACTCGTTCAAAACCGTGATAAGTTTGCTGAACAAGTTAAATTATCCGCACTTGCTGATATGAAGAAGATGGGGTTAGACATCGTCAACATCACCATCCAAAACTTCGCGGATAAGAATGGCGTTATTGATGACCTTGGGGTCGACAACATCGCACAAATCCGTAAGGATGCTTCGATTGCAAGAGCCAACTCCGAAAAGGAAGTTGAAATCGCTGTTTCTAAAGCCAAAGAACTTGCAAACGACGCGAGAATTAAAGCTGAACTTGAAATTGAACAACAAAACAACTCACTTGCATTAAGACAAGCTGAATTGAAACAAAAAGCAGATATCGCGAAAGCGACTGCCGATGCTTCTTATGAAATCCAATTTGCGAACGAAGCGAAAACCATCAACATTTCTAAACAAAATGCGGAAATTGCGCGTCGCGATAAAGAAATTGAACTTCGTGGTAAAGAAGTTGAAGTTGAAGAAAAGACCCTTGAAGCACGCATTAAGAAATCTGCTGAAGCAGAACGTTATGCTAGAGAACAAAAAGCAGAAGCCGAATTATTCGTCAGAACCAAAGAAGCTGAAGCGTTACTGGCTGAACAAGAAAGAGCTGCGCGCGGTCTTAAACTACAAGCCGAAGCTGAAAAGTATGCTCAAGAACAAAAAGCGATCGGTATTCAAGCTGTCGGTCTAGCTGAAGCTGAAGCGATTGAAAAGAAAGCCGAAGCGATGAAGAAGATGGAATCTGCCGCTGTCCTTGATTTAGTCCTTAAGTCTGATGTATTACCAAACATCGTCAGAGCAGCTGCTGAACCGTTAAATAAAGTAGATAAGATTGTTATGTACGGGGATGGTAACAACACCAAACTCATGGGCGACATCGTCAATTCAAGTACCAAAGTGTTGGAATCCGTGAAAGAAGCGACTGGTTTAGACCTTGCAAGCTTACTAGCTGGATTTGCGACAGGCAAATTGACTCAAAAGGACGAACCAAAAGAATAACAAAATGAATTGGAGAAGCGCGAATAATCGCGCTTTTCTTTTTTCCAAAAATGAATAGAATATTTATAAAATATGTGTTATCATAATTTCGGATGTTGAATAATAAAATATTATTTTTGGGAGGAAATTATGGCAACTCTACGTAAAATGACCGAGTTTGGTGCAACCATCAAAGGCAACATTGCTTATAAAGAAATTGAGGGTTATCAATTCAACTTTGTCGAAAATCAAATTCCGAATCAGCACATTTTTATGATTCCACTGGTTGCAACACAACAAAATATCACAGCTTTAAAGAATGAATTGAAGGGACCATCAAAATCATTAAAGTTGAGTGTGACTCAGTCCAATGCTTCGATGGTGACTTTCTTATGGCAAGGCAGTCTCAAAGGATTAAATCTTCAAAGTCTTAAAGAATACACAGACGGTTTGGTTGCTGTTCTCCAAAAATTATCGATTCAACCACACACCCTTTGTCCATTTTGTGAACAAGGTGAACCTGATACCACGGTTTCCATCAATGGTATAACGGTCAAATGTCATGAAGCCTGTAAACAAAATGCCATTCAAGAACTGGCGAATGCACCCGTTGAAGTGAAGAAAAATCCTTTTGCAAAATCGCTTTTCGGTGCACTATTGGGGGCAGCGATTGGCGCGATTCCATGGATTTTAGTGGATCTATTTGTAGGATTCTTTGCAGCCATTTTAGGTGTATTGATTGGCTATTGTGCTTTCTACTTTTATAAAAAACTGGGTGGTGTCGTTGTAAACTACACCAAATATATCATCATTGGATCCACGATATTTGGGGTGATTTTTGCCAACATTGTCATCGCTACTTATGTGATTGTGAATAGTGGTGGTGCAATCGTATTTGGTAATTATGTGGTTGTGTATTCTGATCCTGAAATTGGACCGATCCTTTTACAAAGCCTCGGTATCGGTTTACTCATCAGTTTGTTCAGCTTACCTACCATATTTAAAAAGGTTCAATCTGAAGAAGATACCAGAACTGTCATCGAGTAAAAACGTTTTCAACACAAAATCGCTTGCACATCTAAAAAAAAGTTCTATAATATGAATCAAGCGATGAACAAGAGTAGTAATTGGCGATTAACAGCTGAAGAGAACCAGTGGTTGGTGTGAACTGGTGCGTTAACCAATGAACGTGCTTGGGAGCTTTTAAATCGAAGTCTTGAGGTTTAAACGTATGTCGGCGTTAACGATATGAGGGCTAGGATTTTTTAATTCTAGAACTAAGGTGGTACCGCGATATTTCGTCCTTAGCATATAATGCTAGGGACTTTTTATTTTTAGTACCCAAAACCCCAAGAAAGATTTAAACGTATACCGGCGTTAACGGTTCGAGTGTTGGAGTTTTCCAGAATCAAGGTGGCACCGCGGTTTATCCGTCCTTGGCAAATAAAAATCTTTTTCACAGGAGGAAAAATATGAAAAAGGGATTATTCATCACAGCTTTACTATTATTTGTAGGGATTTTAAGCGGATGCAGCACATCATCCAATATTTACACCTACATCTTAGATGACTCTTATGAAGGGTTCATCACACTCGGAACATCGGCAGACTACCCACCTTATGAGTGGCCAAAACAAGTCGATGGTAAAAACACATTGGTCGGTATCGACATCGAAATTGCTAAAGAAATCGCAAAAGCATTAGGCAAAAACTTAAAAGTCGTCAATAAAGGGTTTGACTTTTTATTGGATGACTTAGAAAACGGGAAAGTAGATTTTGTTTTAGCAGGGATGACACCTACTGAAGAACGCGCACAACAAGTCGACTTCTCAATGGTATATTATGAAGCAACCCAAGTGATTCTCATTCAAAAATCCATGGTAAACACCTATACATCGATTGAATCCTTAGATCAAGCAAGCGTACGCATCGGTGCACAAATGGGTTCGATTCAACAAGATTTAGCAACAGATACATTCAGTGTTGCTCAAACATCGTTCATTCAATCCATTCCGGATTTGGTCATGAGACTGATGGATGGTCAAGTGAATGCGGTTATTATGGAAAAACCTGTTGCAGATGGCTATGTATTCAATCAAACATCATTAGCCATCGCGAACATTCAAATTGGTGACCCAGATGGGGGCTCTGCAGTTGCAGTTCAAAAAGGCAATTCAGAATTACTCAAAGTCATCAATACAGTATTAACTTCTTTAATCGAATCCGGTAAAATGGATCAAATCGTTGCTGATGCGATCATTCTCAATAGTTAATCATGGATTTTAGTTTTATTTTAGATCCGTATTATATAGGTTTATTGTTTAGTGGGTTATTGATGACCTTATTATTGGCCATCATTTCCGTTGTATTGGGATCGATGTTGGGATTGATCCCTGCTTTGATGCGACTATCTAGTCAAAAAATACTCAATTTGATGGGCACCACCTATGTCGAAATCATTCGTGGTACCCCATTATTGGTTCAAGTTTTATTGATTTATTCATTTATAAAATTACCAGTAACGTTGTTTTTAGGGATTGACTTATCCTCATTCATTCCAGGGATGTTGGCTTTATTGATCAACTCATCGGCATATGTCTCAGAAATCATTCGTGGCGGAATTCTATCGGTAGACCGTGGTCAAACCGAAGCTGCCCTCAGCCTAGGGTTCTCTAAGTCTAAAACCATGCGTGTGGTTATCTTACCTCAAGCCATCAAACACATCATTCCAGCCCTCGGCAATGAATTTGTCACCATGATCAAGGAAACATCCATCTTCATGTATTTAGGGATTGCAGAACTTATGTACATGGCATCGATGGTCAAGGCCGGCACGTATGCAGTCAAAGAAACTTATATAGTGGTAGCTGTACTCTATTTTGTGCTCACCTTCCCAACCGCGAAGTTGATGGGTGCTCTTGAAAGGAGACTTAAGAAATCCGATGCCAAATAATCTTTTTTCAATCGAACATATATCCAAAGTGTTTTCAGATGGTACCGTCGCGATCAATGATGTGTCCTTAGAACTTAAAAAGAACCAAGTCTATGTGATTATTGGGCCATCTGGGTCGGGAAAATCCACGCTATTAAGAACCCTCAATCTCATGGAAAAACCGACCAGTGGTCATATCTTTAAAGATGGTCAAGACATCACAGCGAAGTCTTATCCCATAGAAAAACACCGTGAACGTGTGGGTATGGTTTTTCAAAACTTCAACCTATTTCCACACATGACGGTGTTAGAGAATATCAACAGTGCTCAAATGCACGTATTAAATCGTGATTACAAAAACGCGACTGAAGTGTCATTGGGGCTCCTAGAACAAGTGGGTTTACTTGAAAAGAAGAATCATTATCCCAATCAATTGTCTGGGGGTCAAAAACAACGTATCGCGATTGCGAGAGCGTTATCGATGCACCCAGAAGTGATGTTGTTTGATGAACCCACATCGGCTTTAGACCCTGAAATGATTGGAGAGGTTCTTTCAGTCATGAAGAACCTGGTTCATTCCGGGATGACGATGATCGTCGTGACCCATGAAATGGGGTTTGCGAAAGCATTCGCCGATGAAATCATTGTCATGGATCAAGGGAAAGTCATTGAACAAGGCACACCTGAAGTCATTTTCAATCAACCCAAAGAACAAAGAACGGCAGCTTTTTTGAAAAGTGTATTAAATCCATTATAATGGTATGTAGGATTAGNNAGGAGGATTGGTTATGAAAATCCTGTTCGCACCTGCCAAAAGCTTTCGTGAGGCTAACCCTCATGAAGGTGTTATCATCAAGCATAAACAAACACTCACTTTGGTTAAAACAATTTCAAAATGGACCAAAGAAATGGTTTCAAAAAAATTCAAGATTAGCCCTGATTTGACCAATGAAGTGCATGACTATTACAAGCATTTCAACAAACACCCAGGGTATATCGCCATCGATTATTATTATGGTGAATCGTATAAGGCATTGAGTGCCGGTACGTTGAGTGAAGCAGAAAGAGCTTATTTGAATCAGCATGTATACATCATCGACGCCCTTTATGGCATCATTCGTCCGCTCGATTGGATTAAACCGTATCGTTTGGATTTTACGATATCTGGTTTGGATTTAAATCATTTATGGAAGCCTTTATTTGAGGACACGTTCAAAGGAGAGGTTGAACCCATCCTCAGTTTAGCTAGCGATGAATTTACATCCAAAATCAGTGCATTCACACCGGTTTATGAAGTGCATTTTATGGACTGTAAGCAAGGTCAATGCAAAGCCATTTCAGTTTTCAATAAACAACAACGTGGGGCTTTGTTACGCCATGTTGTGAAGAATCGAATCGATACTATTTCTGACTTACCTCAAACGTTTAATGGGTATACACTTCAGGTTGACGGTTATCACTTAAACTATATCAAATTAATCGATTAATGTTTCACCTAAAAATCTCGCAATTTGTTTAACATCCTTGTCTCCTCGACCCGAAAGGTTGATGACAAGGATGTTTTCTTTTGGTAGCGTTGGGGCGAGTTTAATTGCGTATGCAACCGCGTGAGATGACTCAATTGCAGGGATGATGCCTTCGGTTTTGGTGAGTAACATGAACGCATCCACTGCCTCTTGATCGGTTGCGGCGACATATTGAACACGATGGATGGATTCCAAATAACTGTGTTCAGGACCTACCCCTGGGTAGTCTAAACCAGCTGAAATCGAATAGACTTCACTGATTGAACCATCGTCTTCTAACAAGACTTTGGTTTGCATCCCATGGATGATACCTGTTTTACCCAAAGTCATGGTTGCAGCGTGTCGCTTGGTATCTACGCCATCACCTGCGGCTTCCACACCAATCAATTTCACCGATGGGTTTTGAATGAAATCATAAAATGCTCCGATGGCGTTGGATCCACCACCTACACAAGCCAGTACATAGTCAGGCAGACGTTGTTCAGTGGCTTGCAGTTGGGCTTTAATTTCTTCTCCAATGACCTTTTGGAATTCTCTGACCATGATTGGATATGGGTGTGGTCCGACAGCAGAACCAATCAAATAAAAGGTTGTGTCGAGTTCATTTGCCCAGGTAATTAAAGCACTGTCTACGGCTTCTTTAAGGGTTTTTAAACCTTCTTCAACGACCACTACTTTAGCCCCTAACATCTTCATACGATACACATTTAAACTTTGTTTTTCAACATCGACAGCCCCCATGTGAATTTCACAATCCATGCCCATGAGTGCGGCAACTGTCGCGGTAGCAACCCCATGTTGGCCGGCACCGGTTTCAGCGATGAGTTTCTTAATGCCCATGCGTTTAGCCAACAACGTTTGACCTAAAACGTTGTTAATTTTATGTGCACCGGTGTGGTTCAAATCTTCACGTTTTAAGAAAATACGTGCCCCACCCAAGTGTTCAGTTAAACGTTTTGCTTCATATAGCAATGAAGGTCTGCCGACATATTCTTTTAAGTACTGTCTGTACTCCTCTAAAAACGATGGGTCTTTCATGGCTTCTTCATAAGCCTGTTCAACTTTCTTGACCGCATCCAAAATCTTACCGGGGACGAATTGTCCACCAAAACTACCAAATTCCATCTTAGACCTTTCCTTAAAGCCTTGAGTATTTGTGATTTAGGTATAAAAAAAGAGCACTCGTTGTATTGGGACGAAAGTGCTCGTGGTACCACCCAAATTTGAGAATAAAAATTCTCCTTATTACAAAATACGCCATCATTGAAGACTTTAATATTTTTGCCTGATAACGTAGGCTACGGCATCGGATACTATCATTTCCCCTAGCTTCTCGTGAGTCCATTCATTCAGTTAGTCGGTATATGCATCTTTCACCCTCATGCACTCGCTTGGATACGTTTACCTGAATTACTCATCTCAGTCATCGAATTTAATCTCATTATACGGAAACCAAAAACGAAAATCAAGCGGTTTTTACCAAAATTTTGAATGATATTTATATCATGTTTTGTATAATGGAGACATGAGGATGTGAAACTATGTCAAAAGCGTTTGATTATTTAAATCGATTAGGACAATTTGTATCAACGAACCCTAACGTATTATGTTTATTAGGTCTTGGCAGCATGTCAGAAATCAGTCGAATGGATGCCTATTCGGATATGGATTTTTTCTTAATCGTTGAGACTGGACATAAACAAGCGTTTATCAGTGATTTGTCTTGGCTGGCTGTCGAACCCATCTTATTCCAATTTAGGAACACTAGAGATGGGTATAAGGTGTTGTTTAAAGGCGATGTGTTCGCTGAATTTGCGGTATTCGAAGCAGAAGAATTACCTGAGATTGCGTTTACAGAAGGTAAAATCATTTATGCGAAATCAACCTTTGATTTGAATTGGATTGTCCCTAAAAAAGAACCCAATCAACAAAGACGTTCTTCTGAATTTTTATTGAATGAAGCGTTAACCAATTTATATATAGGACTCAAACGTGATCACCGTGGTGAAACCGCGAGTGCATTTACGTTTATTCAAGTTTACGCATCTGGACTGATCAGTGAATTATTTCAAGATATATACCCTTCGAAACCGATTTTAATCGATCCATTTGTGAGTGAAAGAAGAATCGAAAATCGCTTTGTAGAAGCATTTGACACACTTTCCACTTTTAAACAAGGCTATACCAAAAATCGTGAGTCAGCGAAAGCGGCTGTTACCTTTTTGAAGACCCATTTTAACCCAAATGAAGCCATGGTTCAAACCTTACTTGAATTGTGTGATACATCCTTATAAATCTGTAAATAAGCGTTAATAAGTATTTCGAAAAATATCTTTGATATAATAGACTTACATGTGAATAAAGGAGAATTACATTATGTTGAGCTTAGTGCTAAAAAAACAAACCTCAGTGAAGTATTTAGTCTCATTTACGATTTACGCGATATTTTTCATGGTGATTTATTTTCTATTGGACAGCTTAAACGGTGGTTATTACGAGATGTCAGTGGAATATGGATCCTATTTAGTCTATCTAAATATCGGATTAAACATCGTCATGTCATTGGTATCGGCGTTTATGTTTAACTTATCGAGTGCATTGGTAGATTTAACCAAAAAAGAAGGCAAAGGTACATTTATGACCATGTTTTCCGTGTTATTTGGGGTATTGACCTATGGTTGTACGTCCTGTGTGATCGCATTTTTCGCGGTCATTGGGATTACATTTTCAGTCGCTGTGTTACCGTTAGCAGGTTTACCGTATAAGCTGATTTCTTTGGGATTATTGGTGATCGGTTTCTTTTGGTTACTTCGTGAAATAAAAAGAAGTCAATGTAAATTATAAGTAATATAATAAATATTATAAGGAGGCGATGCTATGCAACTGTATTATCAAACCGACGTCAGTTTCATGACCGCCTTTTTGCTTACCCTTGTCGCTGTAATCGCCTATTTTAGGTTAAACCGTAAAGATACGATCTCCAAGGCGTATTTGATTACCTCAGGAATCATCGTATTCATATTATTAATCGAGGCATATACCATGATCATCGATGGGAAGAACGATGAGCTCTCGGTGTTTCTAGCCATCGCCTTAAATACCGTATTGTTTTCTGTAGGACCGATATTAACCTTATCCTGGTTTTACCTCATTCGTTCGATGTTCGCGCCGAATATTAAACGTAAAAGTTTAATCCACTGGTTGTTATTTTTCCCGCAAGTCGTTAATCTAATCATTGTTTTGACCAACCCTTGGACAAAAGTAGTATTCGCTGTTGTGGATGGTCAATATGTCCGAAATGATTGGTACTGGCTGGTTACGATTGTTACTTATATGTATGTGTTGTTTTCACTCTTTATCGTCATCAAAAACCGTAAAATCATCATGAAACAAGATAAAATTTTATTGCTTGTCATTACTACATTACCAATGGTTGGTGGTGCGATTCAAGGTAATTTTTACGGCATCTTAACCATATGGCCAAGTGTAGCGTTCGCTTTGATATTGATGTATCTATTTTTACAACAAAGAGTCATTCACTTGGATTTTCTAACCGGTGCTTGGACACGTGAAACCTTCTTTTTACACATCAGCCGTCTTGCAAAACTCAAAGACAAACACCCAACAAATGCCCTGTATTTTGATTTGAATCATTTGAAAGAAATCAATGATACTTATGGCCACAGTGCGGGTGATCTAGCACTAAAAAAGATTGTTGAATTGGTTAAAAATGAATTGGATTCAAAAGACATCATCGCACGGTTAGGTGGGGATGAGTTCATCGTTTTGATGGATGATCAACGTCGAATCAATATCGACGAATTGATGGCTAAAGTACATCGAAATATTCGGGCTTTTAATGAGCAAAAAACATTAGACTTCGAATTGGGTATTTCCATAGGATATGGCCGTTTTGAAGGCGATTATCAGCAATTTGATAAGTTTATGAATTTGATTGACCAAAGAATGTATCAACAAAAACCTAAAAAATGAAATAAGTCCGAAATTATGGACTTTTTTCATTTTATAATTATAAACTATTTTTTTTATTAAAAATGTGCTAAAATCCTTATGCGTACTTACAGTAGAGGGGAATAATATGAATAAATCCCTACAAGATGAAATTAAAGCGAGTTATTTGAAGAAAAATGCTTATAACTTGGCAAAGGACACCCTTGAAAACTTAAGAATGGCCGCAATCCTGTCATTGTTCATCAATGCTGTTTTTACCGTTGGTATTTTGAATTTCTTAATGAATGACACCATGATTATATTGGGTTTCATCTATTTATATTTGTTGTTCATCGTAACCGCACTTTATTCAAACCATGCATTAAAGTACAATAGAATCCATGTTAAGCATACCTATGGGTATGTATTAATATTTTTGAGTTTGATGTCGATAGGATTAATCTATATGACCGTCTATTTAGATAACAACATTATCCCGCTATTTCTCATATTATTTCTGGTGATGTATCCAACGTTGTTTTTACTTAAAAATCTAGATTTGGTCTTATTCATTACGCTATCTGGTGCTGTTTTTATCGTTGCACACGGCATTTTTACAAAACAAAGTAACGATGTTTTTGTTTTAAATACGTTCATTATTTTTCTGAGTCAATTGATTGGTATCCCTATTAATTTGATGGTCATCAAACTCAGGCGAAAAGAGTTATACCTAAAAGAGTTATTCATCGCCTACAGTCATTTAGATGAGTTGACAAAACTGCCGAACAGACGGGCTTTCAATCTTCACATTGAAGAAGTATTTAATGATAATAAGAATAACCAAATTCCCCTAGGGGTAGCATTAATAGATATTGATGATTTTAAAATATACAACGATGCCTATGGACACCTAGAAGGAGACAATGTTCTAGAACAACTCGGTTATATTATTCAAAATCATGTCAATCCTAATGCCTTCTTTGCTCGATTTGGTGGGGAAGAATTCATTGGTGTTTTTACCAATCAAACCAACGAGCAAATTCAAACATGTCTTTCCAATATTTGTCAGGATATCGTTAACTCGAAAATAATCAATCAAGAAACCAAACATGAAGTTACCGTATCCATTGGATTTCACAATGAAACAAATTTATCAAAAACGACTTACATGAAAGTCATTGACTATGCAGATATCGCGCTCTATAAAGCAAAAATATATGGTAAAAACAGAATCGAAATGTACACAGAAGAATAAAAACACATCCTCCATTGAAAGAAGATGTGTTTT
>DJWH01000020.1 GCA_002441525.1 Acholeplasmataceae bacterium UBA6235
TCCAAGACCCGGATATGTTTTCATTCTCCATTGATTCGATGTTGTTAGGCGATTTTGTCAAAATC
The DNA here is from genome assembly GCA_002441525.1 of Acholeplasmataceae bacterium UBA6235. Taxonomy (GTDB): domain Bacteria; phylum Bacillota_I; class Bacilli_A; order Acholeplasmatales; family UBA5453; genus Paracholeplasma; species Paracholeplasma manati. The sequence goes on from DJWH01000020.1 coordinate 66, forward strand.
AAAAAGAACACCAAGCGAATCATGGATTTATGTACAGGTAACGCAGCGATTCCGCTGTATTTATCGGTGAAAACTAAGGCCGAGATTCACGGGGTTGAAATCCAACAAGCGGTCTATGATATGGCTTCAAAAGGGGTTCAAATCAACCACCTTGAAGATCAAATTCATCTACATCACCGCGATTTAAAGGGCATTTCTAAAGATGTTGGTAAATTATCATTCGACATCGTTACTGCAAACCCACCCTTCTTCAAAGTACCCAACGAACCACATTTAAATAAAAATGATTATTTGACCATCGCTAGACATGAAGTGATGTTAACCTTAGAGGAACTCATCATCGAAGCGCATGCGTTATTGAATAATGGTGGATCGTTCTATTTGGTCCATCGACCAGACCGTTTGACCGATATCTTAAGTTTGCTCAGAAAGCATGATTTAGAGCCCAAACGGATGCGTTTGGTTCAACCTAGAAGAAACACCAAACCCAATCATGTGTTGATTGAAGCTTCAAAAAACAGATTAGAAGGTGGCTTAATTGTCGAGACCCCATTGGTGGTTTATCACAAAGACAATTGGACAAAAGCCATATTGGACATATATAACATTGGGAGGGATTCATATGTTACTCAGTCTACTAAACCGTAAGGAAAAACTTAAATTCCTCGATTTGGCGATTCATATGGTCGCGATTGATGGAGAACCAAATGCGTATGAAAAACGTATTTTAAACATGATGTTGGCTGAAGTTGGCGATGATATTTATAAAGAGTATACATTCTCATTAGCCAGCGACAAAGAAGCAACAGTAGCCTATTTTGTCTCTCAACCTAAAGCAACCCGTCACATCGTCTTACTCAACCTATTGAAACTTTCCATGTTTGACGACTTATACAACACCAGTGAGCATTTCTTCATCGATAATGTGAGAAGACAGTTCAAAATTGGGGTTGCGAAAAGAAAAGAATTGATGAGAGTCATCTACGCAGAACGCGATTGGCACGAACAAGCCAAACGTGTTTGTTTGGAGTAATATGATTCGCCAAAGTTTCGTTGAAACCAAACCCACTTTGTATTTGATTTCAACCCCTATAGGCAATTTAAAAGACATCACACTCAGAGCACTTGAAACGCTAAAAACGGTTCAAGTGATTTTTGCTGAAGATACCCGTAATACATTAAAGTTACTCAGTCATTATGAAATATCGAAATCCGTTAAAAGCTATCACGAACACAATAAAGTGAGTGCGGGTCAAGAGATCTTAAAACATCTCGAAAATGGCGATTCTGTGGGATTGGTCACCGATGCTGGCACCCCGGCCATTTCAGATCCAGGCTTCGAAGTCGTTCAATTGGTTAAAGATCATTTTCCGGTAGTTCCGATTCCTGGCGCGAGCGCTGTGTTAGCCGCATTAGTGGCCTCTGGTCTGGTACCACAACCATTCACTTTTTTTGGGTTTCTAGACCGTACCGTCTCTAAGCGACAACTCGCATTGAACAAACTTTCAGGTTTACCACACACCCTTGTTTTCTATGAACGCGGTGACCGCGTCAAAGAAACCCTGAGTGATATGAAATTGGTTTTAGGTAACCGTTTGGTTGTCCTTGCTAAAGAACTTACCAAACAGTTTGAGACATTCTATGAAGGTGATATCGAAACCTTACTCAATTCGGATATTCACGAAAAAGGGGAATTTGTAATCCTGGTTTCTGGGAAAGCAGAAAGTGCCACATCTTCAGGTGATATTCTGACCGATGTGAAGGAATATGTGCTTCTAGGTTACACTGAAAAAGAGGCCATCAAAAAGGTCGCAAGCGAGTTAGGTGTTCATAAAAATGAAGTCTATCAGCAAGTCGTTAAGGCTGGCGGGATTAAAAAATAAGCGTTCATTTTGTTTTAAAAATCACTGAAAAAACACTGCATAAATGTGTTGTTTTTAGAGTGGTTATTATATATAATAGGGTTACAGGCTTGGATAAAGAGAGTATGACTGTGGTTTTAAGCAAGAGAGTTTGTGGCTGGTGCGAACAAACAGAACCCAATCAGAAGATGACTTTGGAGCCGTTCAATCGATAGGTAGATTGAGCCGTGAGCACGCGTTAAGTGTTTGAGGGCTATGGGCAACCATAGAACTAAGGTGGTACCGCGATCTTTTCGTCCTTAGCGTTTTTAAGGGCGATTTTTTTACGAAAAAATGGAGGTAGAAGAAGATGAAAAAACCATTTTATATTTCAACAGCGATTGCTTATGCGTCGGCTATCCCACACGTTGGTAACGTGTATGAAGCCATTCTCGCTGACGCGATTGCACGTTTTAAACGTTTGGATGGCTACGATGTGTATTTCCAAACAGGGACCGATGAACACGGTCAAAAAATTGAATCTCGTGCCGCAGGCAAAGGTATGGATCCACAATCCTATACGGACCTGATTTCTGGTGAAATTAAACGCATTTACGCTGCTGTTGGTGTAGAATACGATCATTTTATTCGTACAACCGATGAAAACCACCGCCAAGTCGTTCAAGCTATCTTCAAAAAACTATATGATCAAGGCGACATTTATTTAGGTAAATATGCAGGTTGGTATAGTGTTTCTGAAGAGTCATTTATTTCTGAAAAAGACATCGTTGATGGCAAGGGTCCAAATGGGGATACCCTGGTTTGGACTGAAGAAGAAACGTTCTTTTTCGACCTTAAAAAATACCAAGCAAGATTGGTAGAACACATCCAAAACCACCCAGAATTTATCGCACCTGATTCACGTAAAAATGAAATGTTAAACAACTTCTTGAGCGAACCTTTACAAGATTTATCGGTCTCAAGAACCTCATTCAAATGGGGCATTCCAACCTTCGATCCTAAACACGTGACTTACGTTTGGATTGATGCCTTAACCAACTATATCAGCGGGTTGGATTTGGACGCGTCTTTAACCCCATCCGAGAAGTTTAAAAAGTATTGGCCAGCCGATATACATTTAATTGGTAAAGATATCTTAAGATTCCATACCATTTATTGGCCAATCATGTTGATGGCTTTGGGTCTAGAACTCCCTAAAACCGTCTTTGGTCACCCATGGGTCTTAATCGATAAATCCAAGATGAGCAAGTCTTTAGGCAACACATTGTATGTCGATGACATCTTAAAATTCTTTAAGAAAGACACACTCAGATATTATGTCTTACATGAGATTCCATTCGCAGCCGATGGTAACTTAACCTATGAACTGCTCATTGAACGTAACAACACAGACTTAGCCAACACCCTTGGTAACTTAGTCAACCGTACGATTGGTATGGCTAATAAATACCGTGGTGGTGTTATTAAGAAAGCGAACACACAAAAAACTTATGAGGTTTCATTGGTGGATGCGACAGCGCACCTCTTAGATCAAGTCCGCGCTAAAATGGATGAATACCGTGTCGCTGACGCGATTGAAGAAATCATGAAAGTACTTCGACAAGCCAACAAGTTTATCGATGTAACAGAACCATGGAAACTCTTTAAAGACGAAACCGCACAAGCAGAACTCGATGGTGTCTTGTATGAATTATTGGAAACCATTCGTATCACTGCCGTGGTTTTACGTGCCTTCATCCCAGATACTGCAAATGAAATTTTAAGACAAATTAATACAACCAACCATACCTTTGAATCCATCACCACATTTGGTGGCTTTGAAGATGGTGTTAAGCTCAATCCACCTGTGGTGTTATTCGAACGTTATAACCCACAAGAGAAACTTGAAGAAATCTTAAAAGGATAACCATGAGCAACCTATTTAAGAATAACGAAAAACTCTTTCTTGAATTACGTGCTTTGTTCGCTGTGACCTTCTTTACCATCATCTATGGTATCGGGGTAAGCTGGTTTCTAGAAGCCGCAGCAGAACCGCTTTATACTGGGGGTATTCCAGGGATTGGCCAGTTGACTCGTAACGTGTTGAATTCACATTTCGGGCTCAATTTAGGCAATAGTTTCTTAGGGATATTTATCATGTTGGGTAACATCCCAATCCTGATTTTAGGTTGGTTTGGTGTTTCCAAACGATTTACCATTTACTCCATCATCTCTGTCGTGATCCAATCGACCATCTTAGGGTTTATTCCGGTGGTTAATATGGGGATTTCAGATACATTCGTGCTCGCTGTTATGGGTGGGCTATTGATTGGTGTTGGTGTCGGTGGCGCATTGAAATATGGCACATCAACCGGTGGGCTAGATATCATTGCACAATATTATTCGTTACGTCATGGCACTTCAGTCGGATTCATATCTTTAGTGCTCAATGTCGGCATCGCCTTGGTCGGTGCATTCGTCTTTGGTAGTGCGAGTGTCGCAGCATTCACCATCATTCGTATCATTGTTTCGACGATTGTCACAGATAAATTACATACAGCGTATAACTTTATGAAAGTTGAAATCATCACAGAATCGCCAGCACAACTCACGCAATTGATCTTAGAGAAAGTTTATCGTGGGGTTACATTGGCGAAAGTGGAAGGGGCTTATTCTCACAAAGAAAAGACCATGGTCATCGTCGTGATTTCGTCTTATGAGTTGACTCAAATCAGAAAATTAGTGAAAGATTTTGATCCAAAAGCCTTTATGATTACCCAACCGGTAAAAACCATACAAGGTAACTTTGCAAGAAAAACCATCGTATAAGTGGTGTTATTTTGAATCAAAACGGTGCAGTTGAAATTACTACATATTATGGTTGACAATTACCACTACTTATAGTAAGATTTATACGGTACGTTTTAAAAAAGCCCAAAATAGCCCTTATTACAACCACAATAAGGAGGAGAATTACAATGATGAAAACAACAACAATGCCCAACCCGGCGAACATCCAAAGAAAATGGTATGTCGTTGACGCGGATGGTGCAACCCTTGGTCGCTTAGCGACTCAAGTAGCAGCAATTTTAAAAGGTAAGAATAACCCATACTACGCTCCTCACGTAGACACTGGCGATAACGTTATCATTATTAATGCTGAAAAAATTCAATTAACAGGGAAGAAATGGACTGGTAAAGTCTATTATTCACACAGTGATTATGCTGGTAGCTTAAAGACAACCATGGCTAAAGATGTTATGGCTAAGTTCCCAACCAGAATGGTAGAAAAAGCAGTAGAAGGTATGTTACCGCACAACCGTTTAGGTAAGCAAATGTTTAAGAAATTATACGTTTATGCTGGTAGCGAACATCCACATGTTGCTCAACAACCAGTTAAGTTGGAGGTATTATAATCATGGCAAAAGCGGTTCAATATTTAGGCACAGGACGTCGTAAGAGTTCAGTTGCAAGAGTTATCCTAACAAGTGGTACTGGTAAGTTCGTCGTAAATGACAGACCATTCGAAGAATATATCCCTTCAGCAGCAACCCGTCTTGACGTTTTACAACCATTAGCAATTACCGAATCAGAAGGTCGTTTCGACGTTTCTGTTAACGTATATGGCGGCGGTTTAACCGGCCAAGCTGGTGCAATCCGTTTGGGTATCACCAGAGCATTGATGGAAATCAATCCTGACTTGAGAGCAACCTTAAAACCTGCTGGACTAGTCACCAGAGATCCACGTGCTAAAGAACGTAAAAAATACGGTCTTAAGAAAGCTCGTAGAGCATCACAATTCTCAAAACGTTAATTTTTATGGGCAATCTTCGGATTGCCCTTTTTTTTCTTGTAAGAAAACACCATATATCGTATAATGATATATGCGAAAGAGGGTTTTTGTATGAATAAAGTACGTGTTAGATACGCACCAAGTCCTACCGGGCTACTACATATAGGTAACGCTAGAACAGCGATTTTTAACTATTTGTTTGCGAGAAGCCATGGGGGCGATTTTTTAATTCGAATTGAAGATACTGACGTGAAGAGAAATGTCATTGGCGGTGAAGCATCACAACTAGACAACCTAAGATGGTTGGGCTTAGATTGGGATGAGTCTCCTGATAAAGGTGGCCCTTATGGTCCATACAGACAACTTGAACGTTTGGATTTATATAAAGAGTACGCAGAAAAACTATTAGACATGGGTATGGCTTACAAAGAATACAAAGAAGGTTCTAGCAAATACGCCATTCGTTTCAAAGTCCCAGCAGATAAAGAATATGTCTTTAATGACATGGTCAGAGGGACATTGAGATTCCAATCCAAAGAAGTAGAAGATTGGATCATGATTAAAGACAACGGCATTCCTACCTACAATTTCGCTGTGGTTATCGATGACCACTTTATGAAGATTACCCACATTTTAAGAGGGGAAGAACACATTACCAATACCCCGAAACAAATGATGGTGTATGAAGCATTTGGTTGGGAAATTCCGACGTTTGGTCACATGACCATCATCGTGAATGAGAAGAAAAAGAAATTGTCCAAACGTGACCAATCGATTGTTCAATTCATCTCTCAATACCGTGAACTCGGTTATTTACCAGAAGCGATGATGAACTTCATCGCACTTCTTGGATGGAGCCCAGCAGTTAACCAAGAAATCTTATCCAAAGAAGAAATCATCCATCACTTTGATTCTTCAAGACTATCGAAAGCACCTGCGATGTTTGATGTCGTAAAACTCGCCTATATCAACAAAGAATATGTGAAGAAAATGTCTCATGATGCGTTCGTTGAATTGTGTAAACCACACCTAGAAAAAGCAGGCATTGATGTGTCAAATCCAGTTTGGGTATCCGATCTTTGCAGTCTATTGCACGAAAGAACGGCTTACGGCGCACAAATCGTCGAATTACATAACGAATTTTTCCATGGTTCATTTGAATATGAAACAGAAGCGCTTGACTTCTTAAAATCAGAAGACACCTTACCAGTCATCAAAGCATTCAGACGCCAATTATCCATGAGCAGCTTCAACGCAGATGACATCAAAGAATCGATTAAAGATGTGGGCAAACGTTTAAATGTCAAAGGCAAATCCTTGTTTATGCCTTGTAGAATCGCGACCACAGGCGCGATGCATGGACCAGATTTACCTAAATCCTTATCCCTTTTAGGTAAAGAAGTCGCGTTGAGCCGTATCGACAAAACTATAGAAAAATTGGAGAATAAAGCATGAAAAAATTTCTGACATTAATCGCATTTGTTCTAACTTTAGTTTTACTAGCCGGTTGTAATGCCAAATCAGACGTGAAGATTTCCATCAAAAATGTCACACCAGCAAGAACCACCATTTATATGGAGTTTGATGTGGTTGACCCGAAAGAAGAAATCACCGAAGATGGGATTACTGTGGTCTTATATTACTTAGGTAATGAAGTCACTCGTAAGGCACCAACCTATGCTAATGATTTGACATCGATTATTTTTGAAGGCTTATCTGTTGGTTACAAATACACATTCAGTGTGTTCGCAACCTATGGTGGGAAAGCCCATAAGATGGCTTCCGGTGAAGCAACCACAACCACAGAAGGTGGTAGTGCAACCGAACCGAAACTCATTTCAACCATTCAAGATTTCCTCAACATTCCTAACGATTTAACGGCGTTCTATCGCTTAGAAAATGACTTGGATTTTGAAGACGCAGCATTCCAAAACCCATTTGGTTCAAAACAATTCGCAGGGACTTTTGATGGTAATAATAAAACCATTAAAAACTTGAAAATGGATTTAACCACCACCTATATCGGCTTGTTTGGATATAACCGTGGCACCATTAAGAATTTAACCGTTGAAAATGTCATTGTCGATTTTAAAACCAGCACCCAAAATATCGGGATCATCGCTGGTAAAAATGCCGGTCTCATTGAAAACGTTACTTTAAAGAATTCCAGCATCGCGGCTGCGTTCTCTAGAACCGGCCAAATCTATATTGGCGGGATTACCGGTTTATCAGAAACGGGTGGTAAACTCACCGATATCACCATTGAAAATGTCGATTTAAACTTAGCCATCACAGGTCGTACAGAACCACACGCAGGTCTCTTAGTCGGTAGAGCACAAGCGACCCAAGTGACCGATGTGAGCGCGACTGGTTCGATTGTGGTAACCGCACAAGACGTTACCAACGTTGGTGGTTTAATCGGTAAGATTGAAAACGTGGGTTTGAGTGGTTCATCCATTACAAACGCCAGCGCAGATGTTGAAATAGAAGTCTCAGTAGACATCACCACGACGACCACAAACGATACCGCACAAGCCATTTATATTGGTGGTTTATTAGGCACATCGATTGGAACAAACGTTAATAGCGTTTATGCGAAAGGTCAAATCGATTTATTGAAAGCGTCAAATACCTCTACCAATGACCGAAATGACGATGAGTTATCGGTTGGTGGGTTGGTTGGTTTCACCACATCAGGTATCATCAATGCCTACGCAAATGTGGACATTGTTGTCGGTAGTTCAACCGAAGTAACCATCGTATCATTCGATAGAATGTTCGTAGGTGGATTAGCCGGCATCCAATTGGGTGGCGAACGCTTAGAAAAAGCAGCGTATTTGATGGGCACCATCATGGTTTATCCAGGCGAGAATACAACGTTACAAGCGTCTAAAGTGGTTGGTAACATGAACCCTACCAAGTCGGTTACCGTTGATTCCGCTGTCTTAACCATTGGTTCAGATGTGATTGTTGGACGTGTTGTTAATGTCTATGGCGATACCCCAAGTAGCACACCAAGTGCTGTTGAAGCCGTGACTTATGCAAGCTTACAAACCTATTTCACCAGCAGCTTCATTTTAGAAACCTTAATTTTCAGTGAATAAATAAGATCAATGTTACGACCAAACTCGTAACATTTTTTCTTTCCAAAAAGCCCCTCTTTAAAAATATATAAATAGTTTTATATATTTGATGACTTGCATAAAAAAAACAATCCGCTATAATGACATCAAGAGGTGATTTGTCATGAAAATATCCAAGACCGGGTTTACCAACATCATTCGCTGTAGTCGTTATGGCGCACTCGAAGAAATTTACCGTAAAAAAGGTGAAGCCATTGTTACATTTTCTGAAGACATGGATGATTTGATGACCGCTGAAAATGGAATCAAAAGAGATGAACTATTAAACGATATGTATGAAGGTGATGAAGACCTCATCATGAAGGATGACCCACAACTCAACGTGATGATGCCATTCTATAACGCCATTGAAGGCTTAACTGCACAAGCGGTTAGAGCTCATTTTAGCGGTTCTTTTCAATTCAATATGCTCGATACCTACAAACAAAAACGATTTGAAATGGAAAAAGATGGGTATCACTTTTACTGTTTCTTAGACGGCTTCTTACAACAAGAAGATGGGTTCAAAATCTTCGAAACCAAAGCGACCACATCGCGTAAATACATCGATATGACCCATGATAAAGAGTCGATGTTCGCCTTTTCACCCGATGGGATCCTCATGCTGACCAAAGACTTGGGTTTTCCAATCGATGAAAAGTACGACAAGAAACTTCAAAAACTCTATGACCGTTATTCCGATGAAGGTCGATATGTGTATGACTTAGCGTTCCAACGATATGTCATCGAACACAGTAAAGACGCACCTACAGGCAAACAAGGGTACTACTTAGCTGTGTTAAACAAAGACTACATTTTTGATGGTAAATACGATGAAAACAATAAACCAGTGTATGGATCAAACATCATTGTTTTGGTGGATTTTACCAGCATCACAGAACGCTACATGCCCATCATTGAAGCGGATATGAATACCGTCATAAGCTATTTAAACCATATGAATGCGAACCCAGTAGACATCGGTAAACACTGTCAACGTAAAGACCGAAAACAATGTCAATTCTATAACATTTGTTGGTCCAAAGTCCCTGAGAAGAATAGCATTCTAACCTACCTCAATAATCATAATGGATTTACCGACGAATACGGTGAAAAAAGAGACCGTTTTGACCTGATTAATGAAGGGATAGTCAATGCCTTAGACATCCCTGAATCGTGGCTAAAACGAGAAAATAACATCATTCAAAGACGTGTCATTGAATCACATGAGCCGTATTATAATTTTAGAAAAATCAGAGAAGGTATTCTAGAGCTCAGGTACCCGATTTATCATCTAGACTTTGAATCATTCCCTTGTCCATTACCACGATTTAAAGGGGAAGGTCCTTACATGCAATCCCTATTTCAATTCTCGATTCACGTCGAACATGAACCCAATGTATGTGATAAAAATGAAGACAACTATTCGTTTTTAGCTAGCGACCACAGTGACCAAAGAGAGGCTTTGATTCAAGCGATGATCGATGTCATCAAACCCGATGGTGGTTCTGTACTGGTCTACAATATCGCATTTGAAAAAACCCGCATTCATGAGCTAGCAAGGCTCTTTCCAGCTTACAAAGATCGCTTGATTGACATCGCTGACCGTTTATTCGATTTAATGGATATTGTTAAAGGCAATACCAAACTATACAAGAACTTAGGCTATGACGAAGAAGAAGCGAAGAAAATCAATTACTATCACAATGATTTAAATGGCTCTTATTCGATTAAAAAAGTCCTACCACTGTTCTCAAACTTAACCTACAAGGGCATGCCTGTAGCGAATGGTAATGACGCGATTGTTCAGTATGCGCAATTACCTTTATATGACCCGCAAACCAAGGAAAGGGTCCGAAGAGACATGCTCGAATACTGTAAACAAGATACGTGGGCCATGGTCGAAATCTTACAACAATTACGGACGATTGCTTCCGTTAGGTAATCCCTATATAAAGGGATTGTCTAATGATTTGTAAGGGTCAATGCTTGTAATTATTTACATTTTCTACTATAATTTATCTAATGAGGTGAAACCTTGAATATATATAACTCGCTTTCGGGTAAAGAAGAAGTCTTTACACCCGAAAAACCCAATCAAATTTCCATGTATGTGTGCGGTCCAACCGTATACAACTATATTCATATCGGCAACGCAAGACCTGTTGTCTTTTTCGATGTTGTTAAACGCTATTTTACATACTTAGGCTATAAAGTGACCTATGTTTCTAACATTACCGATGTTGATGACAAAATCATCGATGAGGCACAAAAGTTAAACATCGATGAAAAAGTATTAACACAAACCTTCACTGAAGCGTTCATTAAAGATACACTTGCGCTTGGCAGTGACTTACCAGATTTGATGCCTAAGGCTACTAACTACATCACAGACATGATTTTTTACATCAATGATTTGATTGAAAAAGGTTATGCCTACCATAATGGTGATTCCGTATACTTCCGTGTTCAAAAAATCGGAAATTATGGTGCTTTATCGAAACAGATCTTAGAAAACCTCAACGTTGGTGCGAGAATCGATGTCGATAGTCAAAAAGAAACCCCGTTTGATTTTACCTTATGGAAACAAACCAATGTGGGGGTAGCTTTTGAGTCCCCATGGGGTAAAGGTAGACCAGGTTGGCATACCGAATGTGCCGTGATGAACCATTCGATTTTTAACCATAAAATCGACATCCACGGTGGTGGCTCGGATTTAAAATTCCCACACCATGAAAACGAAATGGCACAAAGTTGTGCTCATGATAACCATGAATTAGCCAATACTTGGATGCATGTCGGTAGACTCGATTTTGGCAATGAAAAGATGAGTAAATCGATTGGTAACATCATTTTAGTGAAGGATTTACTAGAAAATTATGAGTACCAATCCTTTAGATTACTGTTGTTATCACATCACTACCGTCAACCCATCAATTATTCAGATGACTTGATGAAACAATTTGATAACGAGTGGCAACGCATCAAACGTGCCATGAAACAAGCGTTTGTCGATATTTCTATCCAACGCTATAACACCGTTGAAGTTCATTTGGATGCGTTAGAAAAATTCCGTCAAGCGATGGAAGATGATTTCAATATATCGAATGTCATGACGGTGGTTTATGAATCAATGAAAGCCATGAACCGCTCGAAAGAAGTCAAAGAAATTGCGAGATATTACCATACCATTTCATTGATTTTATCTGTATTGGGCATCAAGTTGGATTTGATGCCACTATCGGATGAACAAATCGAACGTTACCAAGCGTGGCAACAAGCACGAGCAGAAAAGCGTTATAGTGACGCGGATCGAATCCGTATGGAACTCGTTGAATTGGGATTGCTGTAATGGAAGCTCATTTAATCAACGGGGTTGCTTTAGCGTATATTGGGGATGCATACTACGAATTACGCATTCGAAAACATTTATTATCCCTTGGCATCACCAAGGTCAACGAATTACATAAATCAGCCATCAAATTTACTGCAGGTGCCGTTCAAGCAACCTTGATGGATGCGTTCATTGAACGTGAATTACTCACAGAAACCGAAATTAGCTATTTTAAAAAAGGTCGTAATGCCTCCGGCCCAGGTCGAAAAAACATCGACATGGCGACCTACCATAAATCCACAGGATTTGAATCCATGATGGGGTATTTATACTTAACAGACATTGCGCGTTGTGACGCGCTGATAGACCAAGCCATACAAATTTTGACAGAAAAGGTGTGATTCCATTGGAAGACATTAAACCGATTAAAAAGTCTAAAAAGGAACTGAAAAATGTGGTAGAGATTGAGCGTATCAACCCTGAAATTGAACAAGGGTTAACGTATCAACAAGTCGAAGAACGCATTTTGGCAGGCTTATCCAATAAAGTCTCGTCAGGTTCGACCAAAACTGTACCATCCATCGTAATTTCGAACATCATGACGTTGTTCAACCTCATGAATATTGGGATTGCNNTCCAAGAAATCAGAGCGAAGAAAACCATCGATAAATTATCGTTGTTATCCGCTCCAACCGGTGTGGTTATCCGCGATGGTGAAGAACAAGAAATCATGATTTCTGATTTGGTTATAGATGATTTAATGAAACTAGCCACCGGTAAACAGATCAGTGCCGATTCTGTGGTTAGAGAAGGTCAAATTGAAGTCAATGAGTCCTTACTGACTGGTGAGTCCGATCCAATTGTTAAAAAAGTTGGGGATGAGCTATTCTCAGGGTCATTCGTAGTTTCAGGACACTGTGTCGCACAAGTAACGAAAATCGGTAAAGAGTCTTACATTGAAAATCTTGCAAAACAAGCAAAGAAATACCGTAAACCAAAATCCGACCTATTGAAGTCGTTGAGAAATATCATTCGTACCGTTGGGTTCTTAATTATCCCAATCGGTGGAACCTTATTCTACATGCAAATCCATGGTGGCGCTGCCTACAATGACGCGGTTAGAGGCGTCGCGGGCGCCGTCATAGGTATGATTCCTTCGGGATTGTTCCTATTAACCTCCGTAACCTTAGCGGTTGGGGTCTTAAGACTCGCTCAAAACAACACCTTGGTTCAAGAGTTGTATTGTATTGAAATGCTCGCTCGTATCGATACCCTCTGTTTAGACAAAACCGGTACCATCACCGATGGCACTATGGCGGTTAAGTCGGTCATTGAATATGTCAATCCTTCAGGGTTGCCAATCAAAAAAGCCATCCCAACCATGATGGCGTCACTGGAAGAAAAGAACTTAACCTCAGAAGCCCTTGAACAAAAATTTGGTACGACAAAACGCATTAAAACCAAAGCAGTGATTCCATTCTCAAGTGCACGTAAACTCTCAGCAGTTGAATTTGAAAAATATGGCACATTCGCCTTAGGTGCACCTGAATTTGTCTTAAAAAAGGATGCTTATGCAGATGTCGCAGCTGACGTGGAAAAGAACGCCAAAGAAGGCTATCGCGTCATTGCGATTGCCCATTCGGCTCAATCCATCGATGGCGAAAAACTCCCATCAGATATCAAAGCGATTGGTCTAGTGGTCATTGAAGATACCATTCGCCCTGACGCGATTGTTACCATTGAATATTTTAAAACCCACAATGTGGACGTGAAGGTCATCTCCGGGGATAACCCAATGACGGTCGCACACATTTCTAAACGTGCCGGTATTGAAGATGCCGACAAGTTCATCAGTTTAGAGGGTGTTTCGGATAAAGATGTCATTCGTTATGCGGATAAATATACAGTCTTTGGTCGTGTATCGCCAACCCAAAAGAAATTATTAATCGAATCCCTAAAACGCAGCGGTCGAACCGTCGCCATGACCGGTGATGGTGTTAACGATATTTTAGCCCTTAAAGAAGCCGATACATCCATCGCGATGGCGTCCGGTTCTGAAGCGGCTCGTAACGTATCACACTTGGTTTTGATGGACTCGAATTTCTCATCCATGCCTAAAGTCGTGAATGAAGGCCGTAGGGTCATCAACAACGTTCAAAGGGTTGCCATCTTGTTCTTAACCAAAACCATTTTCTCATTCATGTTATCGATGGTTGCGATTCTATCGAGAGGTATTTATCCGATTACCCCATCACAATTATCGATGATCGACTTCCTCGTTATTGGTCTACCATCGTTCTTCTTAGCGTTAGAACCAAACACCAACCAAGTCAAAGGTCGTTTCTTACTCAACGTCTTGAAGCGCGCATTACCTGGTGCACTGGTGGTAGTCATCAACGTTTTAATCATCTTCGCACTAACGCCGATCTTACAAATCGATAAGACCCAATCATCAACCCTTATTGTCATCTCTGCCACCTTTACAGCGATGATGGTATTGTTACGTGTTTTAAAACCGATGAACATGGTTCGTACGATTTTATTTGGCGTGATGTTTACAGCGTTTATCGCAGCGACGATTTTCGCCCCTGATTTCTTTGAATTCAATTCCTTCTTTAGGGATTATTATTCATCTTCAACAGGCGCACTCGTGCCAAGATTACCAGTTGAACACATATTGTTATTGATTGTTTTGGTTCAAACCGCTTATCCAGCGATGGGCATCATCGCGAACATTCCAGGATACATTTCCAAAGCCATCAAGTTTGTTTTGATGAAATTATCCAGCATTTAAAAAAGTAATTTTTCTTGGAGAGAGGGTATATATCATATGATTATCTATGGAAAAAACACAGTTAAAGAGGCCATTCTCGCCAAAAGACCCATCTATCAAGTATGGATTGATGAAAAGAAAACAGATTTCAAATGGGTGCCTTTTTTGAATGAGCATCACATTAAATACCAATTGGTTTCCAAACACCAATTGAATGAAAAAACCGACAATCAAAACCATCAAGGGATTGTTGCGGATGTAAAACCTTATGACTATGCAGACTTAAATGTCTTGTTTGACGGTCAAAAGAAAAAGGTTTTAATCCTCGATCAAATTGAAGACCCACATAACTTAGGTGCTATTTTAAGAAGCGTTGAAGCGACTAAAATTGATGCTGTGATTTTGCCTAAAAATCGTAGCGTCGATATTACTGGCACGGTTGCGAAAACCGCTGTTGGGGCTTTAGAATATACCACCATCATCCAAGTAACCAACCTCACTCAAACCATTGATAAACTCAAACAACATGGCTTTTGGGTCGTTGGTACCGATATGGTCGCTGAAAAAACCTACAAAGACATCGACACCTCTACCTCAGTAGCGGTGGTGATTGGCAATGAGGGTGAAGGTATATCTCGTTTGGTTAAACAATCATGTGACTATTTGGTCACCATCCCGATGATAGGGAAAGTTAACTCATTGAATGCCAGTGTTGCCGCGGCACTGATATTATACAAACTTGCAGATCTTTAGGAGGATTCATGTCATACAAAGCCTACAATGATTACGAACTCATTTATATGGTTCAAGATCAACAGGACATGATGGCTTTAGACATACTATTTACGAAGTACGACAAGTTTATACACAAGAAAATCAGTCAGTTTTATGTGTTTGATAGTGAGCGTGAAGATTTCTATCAAGAAGGATTGATCAGCCTTCATAAGGCGATTTTGTCCTTTAAAGACACGTACAACAAAACGTTCATGCGGTATTTTGAAACCGTTCTAGAGCGTAAATTCATCAATTTAAATCAGAAACGAAAAAGGTATCAACAAGAGATGGATAACCTCGTCAATGAAGCGAGGTATATGCCCATTTGTGTGGAAGAACAGCCTAGTGAACACTATTGTAAACAGGTATTCAAATCGGCATTAGAAGAAGCCATCTACGATGCTTATTTCAAAGAAAACCAAAAGATACCCTCGATTGCGAGAACGTATCAACTCGACCCAAAGCAAGTTTATAACGCTATTTATCGGATTAAGAAAAAGCTAACACAAACACCCTAAATGGTGTATAATATATTGACTAAGGTGATGTGTCATGTTAAAATACATGTGCACTAACCACAGAGGTGGTTTTTTTATGCGAGAAAAAGTGATTTTAATTTGTGAGGAATGTTTAAGTCGTAATTACCAAACGACCAAGAATAAAGCCGTTCAAAAAGAGCGTCTTGAAATCAAGAAGTTTTGTGTAAAGTGTAACAAACATACCCTACATAAAGAAAGTAAATAGGAGGCTATTAAAATGGCAGTCAAACAAAAAGCTACAGAACAAAAGAGTAAGTTAGTTGAAGTATTAACCACTGAGTACAGATGGGAAAATTTACTACTTGGTGTTCTAGCGTCTTTATCCCTAGCTTTATCCATCATGATTTTAAGTGGTATCTTAACCACAGAAGATGGTCCAATCCCACTAATTTCAGACTATCCTAATCTATTTGCAGGTATTTTATTGGGTATTTCCATCATTGGTTTGTTACTTGTTATTTATCCGTTCTTCGTACCAGCATTACCAGAATTAAAGAAAATGTCTTGGCCAACCTGGGCAGTTTATTTAGATGCAAGCGTACGCGTGATGATTTTCGTCATCTTCTTCGCAATGTTATTCTTCGCATTCGACTTACTGATCGCTAACGTTACAGGGAACTTATTCTAATGATTGATCCACGTCGCTGGTATATCGTGCAAACCTATTCCGGTTACGAATCGTCTGTCAAGGAAGACCTTGAACGCCGTATCGAATCGATGGGGATGCAAAACCTGATTTTTAGAGTGGTTTTGCCGGAAGAAACTTATATTGAAAAAGATAAGAATGGCAATCCAAAAGAGAAAGTAAGAAAGATGTTCCCAGGGTATGTCTTTGTTGAGATGATCATCACTGATGATTCTTGGCACGTCATCCGTAATACACCAAAAGTAACTGGCTTCTTAGGGTCATCCGGTGGTAGAACCAAACCGGTTCCACTCCCACAAGATGAAATCAATGCCATCCTTCTTAAAGTTGGTATCATTGAAAAACCAACCTTCAAACACCCAATTGGGTCAGTTGTCAATATTATTTCAGGCCCATTTGCAGGTCAATCTGGTCAAGTTATTTCCTTTGATAATGATAAAGAAACAGCCATCATTTCGATTGAATTCTTCGGCCGTGGTACCCCAACTGAAGTATCCTTTGATCAAGTAGAAAATCAAAAGTGAGTCCCCGGACTCACTTTTTTAATATCAATTTTACGCCATCGGTGTCTTCGGTGAGAATGATACCCTGATGGATGGTATAAGGCATCTTCAAATCATCTAAGGCTTGGATGGCGCGATTGTATGCTTCATCTGTGCTCAGAACATAAGTGACATCCAAAAGACCTACCGAATCTACTTTAGCTTTCACTGGATTTGCCCAAGTGTTTAACGCTAAATGATGATGGTATGCTTTTGAAGACAAGAAATGTGCACTGTGTACATTTAAAAACAGGTTGTATCCCAAAACTTTCTGATAGAAATTGGAACTGTTTTTCAAATTGATTGTATGTTGGTGCATATGACCTAAAATGGTATTCGAATCTATTTTTGTAAATATGCTCGGATTGATTTTTAGGTAATAATCATAGTCAAATGGTTGATTTTCAACCTTTTCAGGGTGTGTATCGATGTCTTTCCAATAGGTAGGGTCTTTATCGACATAGAGCTCAATACCATTGCCATCGGGGTCATTTAAATAAAGGGCATCCGAAATGCCGTGATCTGCGCCACCTGTAATGGGGTATTTGTTTTTCGCGATGTGATAGACCAATTGTCCTAAAGCCTTTTTAGTAGGTAGTAGGTATGCGACGTGATACAAACCTTGAACAGGTTGTCTCGGTGACGCATTTAAGTCGATAAAAGTCTTTAAAATCACATCGCTACCATTAATGGTATAATAAATGTGTTCAGGCGTTTCTTCATAGATAGAAAAGCCTAAAATTTGTGTATAAAAATATTTAGATTCTTCCACATTTCGAATTTTTAGTGATAACGATACTGGATAGACAGCATCGTGTTGATGATAGATACTCATGGTGATTCACCTCTCATATGGTTAGTATAACATTTCGAATTCGAAATATAAAATGATTTGCTTAAGGAGATAGTTATGAAGACATTACAAATGATTGAATTGCTCAAAATCCATGAAGATTTAGCCAACTTAAAACCGATGAGAATCGGAGTTTTACCCAACGATGGGTTGATTATTCCTGGATTTCCGGAAGCATTGTTAACATTCGATTTGGATCAATTCACGATTTATACCTTTGAAGGACTCATTAAACTAGCGTACGAACATCAAAAATACACCTTTTCATTCAGTGAGATTAAAGAGATTGAAATGGGTAAATATAACTTCAAAGATCGCTATCTTAAAATTACCTTTAAAGACGATAGGTACGTCGCTTTCAGCTATCATTTAAATGATAAAAAGTACCCCGATCAAAGCACGCTCGTAGAGGCCTTCATGCATAAACTGGAGTCTCTGGCAAATTAGTTTTCATTTTTGATTGACATTATTACTATGTAATGATAAAATAACAAGGCGTGTATGGATACACCGTAGTGGAAGGATGGCGTAAAGCAGATCCGCTGACCACATACTCATAGGATAAAGGAGGTTGTGTCACATGGCTAAAAAAGTAGTCAAAGTTGTCAAATTGCAAATTGCAGCAGGTAAGGCGAATCCAGCCCCACCAGTAGGACCAGCACTTGGTCAAGCAGGGGTTAACATTCCTCAATTCTGCACCCAATTCAACGAAGCAACAAAAGACAAAGTCGGTTATGTTATTCCGGTAGTGATTTCAGTATTTGATGATCGTTCATTTACATTCGTAACAAAAACACCACCAGCAAGCGACTTAATCAAGAAAGCAGCAAATATTCAAAGCGGCTCTAAAAATGCATTAAAACAAAAAGTTGGTTCGAT
>DJWH01000047.1 GCA_002441525.1 Acholeplasmataceae bacterium UBA6235
AGTATAAAACATCAGTTTGATGGAGGGCCTTTTAACTTCGATGTTGACGGCTTTTTTACCTAAGTAGGAATTGAAGATATCTAGGTGCTTTTTTTCTTGCAAAGCAATCCCTTCCAAAATGATACGGTTTTCTGGCTTCTTTTGTCTTTTCGCAATCCGCATATAAAGATGATAAGCCAAGGACTCTTCTCTCGCAAATTCGCGATAAGTCCTTTTCTGTTCATTCGATAATGTTTGCATCGTTTCACCTCGTATGAGATACATTATAAGGCCATCATAAAGAACAATCAAGGTTTTTATATAAATAATAGCAAGATAAATTATAAATAAGCGTTGTATCTTAAAAACTTATCACTTGTGATATAATCGATTTAGGTGATATTTTATGCAAAGACTACAGACAAGACCCATTAAGGTGGGCAATTTAATCATGGGTGGTAACAACCATGTATATATTCAAAGTATGACAACCACGTATACCAAAGACATCGAATCGACCGTAAAACAAATCCATCAATTGGAAAAAGCAGGTTGTGAAATCGTCAGGGTTGCGGTACTCGATAAAGTGGATGCAGCAGCGTTGGGTGAAATTAAAAGACAAATCCACATCCCATTGGTTGCGGACATCCATTTTGATTACAAATTGGCACTTGAAGCCATCAACCAAGGTGTGGATAAAATCCGTTTGAATCCAGGGAACATCAAAGACCGTTCCAAAGTGGAAATGGTTGTGGATGCTTGTAAAGCCAAAGGGATCCCCATCCGTATTGGTGTCAATAGTGGGTCGTTACCCGATGGATTAGAACCCACCGCTGAAAACATGATTAAGGTTGCGAAGGGCCATGTCGAAATCTTAGAATCGATGAACTTCTTTGATATCGCTTTATCATTAAAAGCAACCGACATGAATTTGATGATTGAAACCTACCGTCTAGCCGCAAAAACATTCCCATACCCACTCCATTTGGGTGTCACTGAAGCGGGTACTGCTTTCTCAGGTGCCATCAAGAGCGCCATGGGAATCGGTATTTTGCTTCATGAAGGCATTGGTAATACGATTCGTGTCTCATTAACGGATAACCCTGAAATCGAAATCAGAGCTGCAAAAGAAATCCTCAAAAACCTTAACTTGAGAAATGATATCCCGAATTTAATCAGTTGTCCTACGTGCGGGCGCATCCAATATGATATGATCGATATCGCTAAGCGCATTGAAACCTACCTACAAGGCGTGAACAAGCATATCAATGTGGCGATTATGGGTTGTAAGGTCAATGGCCCTGGTGAAGCGAAACACGCTGATATCGGGGTCGCTGGTGGTAAAGGTGAAGCTGTCATATTCAAGCATGGTCAAATCGTAAAGAAAATAAAAGAAGCCGAAGTGTATGATGAACTCGTTCGAATGATCGATGAATTCTAGACCACTTCGGTCTTTTTTTCGACAAAAAAGGAAGCGATTAACGCTTCCCTTGATCGTATGGTTCCCCAGCGGCTTTTGGCCCTTGAGAGTTTTTTGACGTGAGTGCCAATAGAATCAGTGTCACAATAAACGGTGTCATTGAGATGATGTCTTTTGGTAAGTGGGTGAAGAATAGATATAGGTTATTGTATAACCCTTGTAATAAAGATTCATTGGTTCTTAAGCCATCAAAAGCGGATTGTACCAAGGTAATCCCATTGGACAGATTCATTAGGAACCCGAATAATAAAGAGAATACCAATACCCTTGCAGGTTTCCATTGACCAGAAATCAGTACCGCTAAGGCTAAGAACCCATAACCATAAATGGATGCTTTAAATGAGGTTGAGGTTGGAACAATGAGGATAACCCCACCCATACCAGCAAGTAACCCTGAAATGGATACCGATAAGTAACGAATCTTATATACATTGATCCCTGCAGCATCTGCTGCATGTGGGTTTTCGCCGCAGGCACGGAGTCTAAGACCATATTTGGTTTTATAAGCAATGATTGCAGCAACCACGAAAATCAATAACCCTAATAACGTAATTAAATATACATTGGTGAAGAGGATGTCCCCAATCACTGGAATGTCTTTTAACAATGGGATATTGAGTTTATAGCGGTCTGTAAACCCAATTTCTTCTGTACCGGAAGATGACAACGCACGACCGACGAAAATCGCTAAACCTACGGATAACATGTTTAATGCGGTACCAGAAATAACTTGGTTGGACTTCATCGTAATGGACGCGAAAGAGTGTAATAATGAGAAGATTAAGCCTGCCAATCCCCCAATGACGACGGTGATGATTAAAACCAACTGGCCATCGATGTTGTTGTGTTGAAGGAGATTGAGGGTTAAAATACCAACGAATGCACCAAAGAGCATGATCCCTTCTAGGGCAATGTTGACAACCCCGGAACGTTCCGAATACAACCCTGCCATCGCGACCATGGCGAGTGGGATGGTTGAATACAACGTCCAACGAGCGAGGTTATAGAAACTATTGTTGTTCCATAAAGCCACTAAAATATATACCAAAACGGCGACTGCAATCCAAATATTGCGTTTGGATAAATATTTACTCATTGGTTGCACCGCCTTTCTTATCAAACCATTTAGCGATGTATTTCTTCGCATATTTTTGGAAATAGAGCGTAAAGGCTGAGAAATAAATGATACTTGCAGAAATGATATCGATGATTTCACGTTTGAAATCCCAGGATTGGAGTTCTTGGTTTGCCGATTCAATATAGCCTAAGAATAAACCAGAGAAAACAGTACCAATTGGGTTACTCATACCGAGTAACGCAACCGCAATCCCTTGGAACCCATAGGGTGAAATGGCATACTTGGTTTCTAGTTTGATCCCTGTACCTGGTACGAGATAAATCACCGCACCAGCAAGTCCGGCGATAGCCCCTGAAATCAATAGCGAATAGACGATATTTCGTTTATCGTTCACACCGGCATATTTTGCAGCGTCACGGTTATAACCTACGGCTTTCAATTGGAAACCAAAGGTTGTCTTTTCAAGGATGATATATATCAATGCACCAGCCAATATCGCGATCAAAATCCCAGAGTTAAGTTTTTCGAAACTGAATATTTGATCTAAGAATAATTGTGGTACACGACCGGAAGGGATAACTTCTCTGGCTTCTTGTCTGACACTATCATAAATAGTCGCTTCAATCAGCATTTTTGATACATACATCGCAATATAGTTCATCATGATGGTAGAAACGACTTCATGGACATTACGATATGCTTTTAACAATGCTGGAATGAGTGCCCAAAGCATCCCACCAAGCATCCCACCTAATATTGCAACTACCCAGTGAATCGGGCCTAAAAAGCCCCATTCAACCCCAATAAATACAGCGATGAATGCACCAATCATCAATTGACCAGATACCCCAATATTGAATAGTCCAGTTTTGAATGCAAACGCAACCGCTAACCCCGTTAAAATGAGCGGTGCTGAGTTAAATAACACATTACCAATACCAGGCATCCCTGAGGAGACACCTGATAGTAAAATCGCAGATAATCCACCAAATGCCATGGAAGGATTAATCAATAACATGACGACTAAACCAAATAGCATACCAGCAATGATGGATATAATGGTCGAAATGATTTTTTCAGTCGATTCCAGTTTTAGAAATTTCATCATTTTTGGTTACCTCTTTTCGACCCTGACATGTATAAACCAAGTTCATTCTCGTTGGTCTTTTTCGAGTCTAAGTTTGCGACAATTTCGCCTTCATACATGACCAAAATACGGTCAGCTAAGTTAAATACTTCATCGAGTTCAAGAGAAAACACCAAAATAGCTTTTTGTTGGTCTCTCATATTGATCAATTGGTGGTGGATGTACTCAATCGCACCCACATCCAACCCACGGGTTGGCTGTACGGCAACCACCAAATCGGTATTTCGGGATAATTCTCTCGCAATGATGGCTTTTTGTTGGTTACCACCTGACATACTTCTGGTCTTTGTTTTACGACCATTTGCACTTCTAACATCGTATTTTTCAATCAGTGCTTCGGCATTTCGATGGATTTCATCAAATTTTAAGAAACCATATTTTTGAAACTGTTCACTAAAATAGGTTTGTAAAATCATGTTTTCAGCTAAGTTAAAATCGAGCACCAATCCGAATTTGTGTCGATCTTCTGGGATGTGTGAAATCCCTGCCAATGTTTTTTCACGAATCGATTTTTGTGTGATATCGATATCGTTCAAATAAACATGACCTGATTTCGCTTCTTTTAGCCCTGTGATGACTTCTGCCAATTGGGTTTGACCGTTGCCTTCAATACCAGCAACGACGACGATTTCACCACCATATACTTCGAAAGAGATGTCTTTCAAGTCTTCTTTATTCAAAAGTATGTTGTGATGATGAATACCTTCTACCCTTAATACCGGTTTGGTCAACTTGGCTTCTGCTTTATCAATCGTAAAGTTCACCTTACGGCCAACCATCATTTCTGCCATTTGA
The DNA here is from genome assembly GCA_002441525.1 of Acholeplasmataceae bacterium UBA6235. GTDB lineage: Bacteria > Bacillota_I > Bacilli_A > Acholeplasmatales > UBA5453 > Paracholeplasma > Paracholeplasma manati. The sequence goes on from DJWH01000047.1 coordinate 4,480, forward strand.
TCAACTGTGGTGGTTTTAACATCGACAGTCCCGATGTATTTACCTTTTCTTAGGACAGTACAGCGGTCAGCCACCATTTTGATTTCATTGAGTTTATGCGTGATTAAAATGATGGATTTACCTTCAGCCACCATATCTTGCATAATGTGCATCAATTCTTCAATTTCTTGTGGGGTCAATACCGCAGTCGGTTCATCAAAAATCAAGATGTCCGCATCACGGTATAACATTTTTAGGATTTCAACACGTTGTTGCATCCCAACGGTAATGTCTTGGATTTTTGCATTAGGGTCAATTTTAAGTTTGTAGCGTTGTGAAAGTTCGACAATTTTCTTTCTCGCATCGGTTAGGCTGATGAACCCTTTTTTGGTTTCTTCTCTACCTAAGATGATATTTTCAACAACGGTATAATTGTGTACAAGCTTAAAATGCTGATGCACCATCCCAATTTTTAATGCATTTGCATCGTTCGGGTTTTTAATTTTTACTTCTTCGCCATTGACTTTTATGATGCCTTCTTCTGGTTGATATAAACCGAAAAGGACCGACATCAATGTGGATTTACCCGCACCATTTTCCCCGAGTAGTGCGTGGATTTCGCCTTTTTTTACTTGTAATGTAATATTATCATTCGCGATGATACCTGGAAATCGCTTGGTAATATTGAGCATTTCAATCACATAGGACATTCAATTCACCTCATTTTATCTCTCATATTATATCATAAAAAAGCGTTTTCTAAAGACCAAATCAGAATTTGTTATATTAAATATAAATCCGATATTTTTGATAATTTAATGTGAAAAAAAGCACCTTTATTAGGTGCTTTCTATGGTTTGAAAAATTAGCTATTAACTTGAAGTGTGACTTTCGGAACGACAAGTGCAGTAACAGCGATGTTAGTGTCTTTAACGATTGTGATTTGTTTGCCTTCAACTTTAGCAAAAATAGTATCATACATTGCTTGAGTGAATGTGCTAAATCTTGAGAAGTCAGCAGGTAGACCTACGCCATCAACAGCAGCATCAAGTGTTACAGATGTACCACCAACACCAGTTTCATCGTAAATCTTTTCAAGTGTTTGATAAACGGAGTTACCCAATTCTTTCATGGCAGAAGTAATGACTCTTTCTGATTCTGCTTTTTGGTCAACGTCAACACCGATAACATACTTGTTAGCAACGCCTTCAGCAGCTTTCATAACTGAGTTACCAGCACCACCGGCAGCGACGAAAATAACTTCTGTGCCTGCAGTGTACCATGATGCAGCTTTAGTTTGGTGTGCAGCATCTGGTGCAAATGAGTTTAGATATTCGTACTTGATGGTGATTGCGCCATCAGCAAGATTCATTTCATTAGCCGCATAGTTAGCGCCTTGAACGAATCCGTAACCGAATCTAACAACGGCTGGTACGGACATACCACCCATGAAACCTAATTTAGTGAAACCTTCTTTAACTGCAGCATAACCAGCTAAGAAACCAGATTCTTCTTCAGCATAGAAAATACTGAATACGTTGTCTGCCATATCAAAGTTTGGAGCTGATCCATCAACAGTTGCCATAGTACCCCAGTCAGTAACGTTATGAGGCGCACCGTCTAGTAAGATAAATTTAACTTCTGGATGTTCATCTTGAACTAACCAAATTGCGTTTTCGAATAAGAACCCTGGGGTTACAACGATTTTAGCACCGTTTTCGATTGCAACTTCGATTGATTCAACATAATCGTCAGTTGATTTGGTATCTGGTTGATAATACTTGTAAGAAATCTTGAATTCCTTCGCATATTTTACGACACCTTCCCAAGCGCCTTGGTTAAATGATTTGTCATTGATGGTACCTACGTCGGTAACAAGAGCGATTTCATACGTTCTCTTTTGACCGCAAGCAGCCAATGCTAAAGCCAATACTGCAACTACTAATGCAACTACTACTTTTTTCATTTCTTCCTCCTATTTTGGTTTAATCCATAAACATCTTAACATCCTTACAAGAATATTTCAAGGTTTTGAAATGGATTTTACACTATTAAGAATATTTTTTAGATAGCGTTTTCATGGTGCGTCAAATTACGTGCCCATTTACCGCTTTTCACAAACTGCATACCGATGATGCCTTTGATGATGCTGACCCCTTCAACCAGAGCATACACCAATAAAATCGGTAAATCTGTGTATATCGATAATACAACTGCCAAAGGTACTGTGATCACCCAGGCGAAGGTTGCGTCGAACAAGAACGTCAATATGACCATACCGCCAGCTCTTAAGACAAAGAATATCCCTGCATTGAAAGCGAATACCCACATTAAGGCTGCGACGACCCACATAAATTGGGTTGCCATAGCGCGTACACTGTCAGCAACATTATATAAATATGGCGCGAATGGCGCGATGATGGCCAATACTGCACCAAACGATAAGCAAACCACAATCGTTAAAAACAACAATTTAAAGGCATTTTCTTTCGCAAGTTCAATTTGATTGGCCCCAAGTTCATTACCAACCATAACTGAAATACCTGTGGCGAGTGCACCAAATACGATGAAGAATAAATTCGAAACCGCACTGGAGATGGCGAATGCTGCATAAACAGAGGTACCTCTTTGAGCATAAGCCCACATGATCACCAAAATCGATGATGACCATAACAATTCATTCGTTAATAACGGTAATGTCTTTTTAACCATCAATTTGAATCTTTTGGCTTCAATATGGAAATGGGTAAATATACCTTGCGCGAAAATCATCCGGTTGCGATAAGCAATCCATAATAATATCGAAGCCTCGACAACTCTGGCGATGACGGTTGCGATGGCTGCACCTTCCACTTCTAACGGTGGGAAACCTAACTTACCAAATATGAGTAGGTAGTTAAAGACAAAGTTAATAATTACAGATATAATCCCTGCAACCATCGGTACGGTGGTTTCACGAATTTCTCTAAATGTCGATGCGTAGAGTTGAATGATGGCTAGTACTGGTAAGGAAAATGCCATGATGGTTAGGTATTGAACCCCATAACGAATCACTTGTGGATTAAATTCACCCGCTGCACCTGGATCATTTTTAGCGAATGCAGTAATCATCGGTTCTTTAAAAATCAACAAAACGGCCATGGCGATGATTGTCACGAATGTGGCGAGGATGACTTTAGCTCTAAACGCTTGTTTCAACGCTTCTTCATCTTTCGCACCAAAATACTGTGCGACGAAAATCCCTGGTCCTGCCAGACCCCCAATGAAACAAATCAAAACGATGAACATGATTTGGTTGGCGATTGCGACCCCTGCAATCGCATTTTCATTCAATTGTCCAACCATAATATTGTCTAATAACCCAACAAAGGTTGTGATCCCTTGTTGAATCATGATTGGTAATACAATGCCTAAAACTTCTTTGTAGAAAGCTTTAGACCCTATGAGTTTTTTTAACATAATTATCCCTTCAATTCTAACTGTGTCGCTTCAAAGGTATCGTGGAATGACTTGTCATGCGATACCACAATCGCGACCCCTGGAAAAGCCATGATGGCTTGTTTAAGCGCTTCTTTTGCATTGTGATCCAAGTGGTTGGTCGGTTCATCCAACACAATCACATTGGACTTCTTTTGACTCATCAAAGCGAGTCTAACTTTGGTTTTTTGACCACCCGATAAACTCTTTAGAGGTCTATCGGCCATGTCACGAGATACCCCATAACGGGCAAGTAGTGTGTAAACTTGTAATTTATCCATATTTTGTAATAAGTCGAAACACAAATTCACTGCGGTGAGTGATTCATCGTAGGTAAACTCTTGTTCAAAATAGGAAATTTGAGCCGTATCAATCCATTTGAATGAACCAGCCATAGCTGGATTGAGTCCCATGATGGTTTTAATCAATGTGGATTTACCCACACCATTTTTACCAGTGATGATGACTTTGGTATTCTTTTTGATGGTCATGGTAATCGGACTTAATAAGGATTTGGTGTAACCTATCTCTAAGTCTTTAAGAATCAACACATCGCGTCCTGTATCTTTTGAAAACGGAAAATGAAACTTCAATTCTTTTTGTTTGGTTGGTTTTTCAATGCGTTCGAGCTTTTGAAGCTTGGTTCGAACACTTTGAGCTTGTTTGGTGGTAGATGCTCGAACAATGTTCTTTTGGATGAATTCTTCTTGTTTCTTGATGAATTTTTGTTGTGATTCATACTGTTTAGATACTTGATCAAAACGAAGCGCACGTTCGGTTAAATAGTAATCAAAGTTCCCTTTATAACGGGTTAATCCTTTATTTTCTAAAGCGATGACGGTATTCGCGATGGCTTTTAAGAAAGCCTCATCGTGGGATACTACCAAATAGGCTTTTTCATAACCTTGTAGAAACTTTGTTAACCATTCAATGTGTCTGATGTCTAAGAAGTTGGTTGGTTCATCTAACAATAAGATATCAGATTCATCTAATAACAATTTCCCAAGAATGATTTTTGCACGCATACCACCGGATAAATGTTTGATTTGCATGTCTAAGATGGACATTTCTAACCCAAGACCATGAATGATGTTGCCTAATTTAGACTTCATGGCGTAAAAATCTTTTTCAATCAAATAGTCACCAATTGAACTCGCAATATTGAGCGCTCGTTCCATTTCAACGCCTTCAAGTTCACCCACTTTTTGATATAAAGCTTCCATTTCTTTTTCTTTATCGAATAGTGGTTTGAATACCGTCAATAGATAGTCTCCAACATAGAGATTTGGGTCAATTTTTGCATACTGATCTAAATACCCTACTTTGGTATGTTCTAACCAAGTGATGGTCCCTTTGTCTGGAGAGAGTGTTTTATTTAATAGGTTGAGCAAGGTGGTTTTACCAGCCCCGTTTGGTCCAACCAAAACGGCGTGGTCATTGATAAAAAGACGCACACTGGCATCTACCAATAAATCATTATTGTCATATCGGAATGATAACTCATTCACTTCGAGTAAACTCATGGTCTAATTCAATCTCCGTGACTGCATGCGTATCCTCAATGAACTGCCAGCCTGAAAGGCGGTGTTCACCGATGATGTCATGGATATTTTGTTTGAAGTAAGTGCCTTCAGAGGTCGCTAGGATGGTTTTTCTGTCTTTTGCAAGAATGACCCCTTCGCCTTTAAACGTCATGCCTTTGGTTTTTGTAATCCACCCACAGACCACAATTTCTTCATCGAGAGGTACCGGTTTACGGTAACTGACTTCAAGCTTGATTGTCACACCCCAAGTTTCTGGTTCTGTAATGTTGATGGCTCTACCAATGGTTTCGTCTAATAGCGCTGAAATGATCCCTCCATGCATCCGATTCGGATAGCTTTGATGGAAATTATCACCTTTGGTTATTGTGATAACAACGCCATTTTCTAATTCATAAAACGCGGTCTTCAAGCCCGCATGGTTATGGATACCACAGACGAAGCATTCGTCTGAGTTAAATTGTTTCTTCATGACTTTATATTTCATATAATCACCTTTGTCCTTATAGATTATATCACACTCTATTTCAATCCTTTCTGTAAAAAATACCAAATGGAAAAAATAAAGAGGCTATTTAGCCTCAGGGTTGAAATAGGTTTCGATTTGATGGATATGAATGACATGCATGCCAAAGACATCCATCTTTGGTTTAACGAAGACGACTTCATTTTCATTGATGTATTTGACGATTTTACCAGGTTGTGGGTAAATGATGATCAATTTAGTCCCTTGAACGTCTTGGAATCCATGGGTTTCAATCATTTTTTTGCCAGAGGAAGCGAATAATTGCCAGTGACGCTTAGAATTGAATGAGACTTCATTGACACTTGGTGCGTAAATCAAGCGTATCGAAATTTGTTCATTTTGGGTCTGTAATTCGTATTGATACCCCTCTTTTTTGACTTTCGTTAAGGTACCATACTGATTCAATTTTGACTCAATGGCGTGGACAAACTTTTGTTTATTATGTTCAATGATTACGATAATAACAACCACGATAATCAGCAAAATGCCAATGCCCAAATACAACTCAAACATGTGAAACCTCCGCTTTTTGTTTTCGGACTTCTTTTAGAAGATTTCCATCAAATATACAGTGATAATCATAAATGACGTCCGTTAAAACATCGGGTAAAAAATAGGGGATGTTGTTCGCGACACCCAAATTATCAGGGTCTATAATCCATTCGATTTTTCGCCATTCTAAAATCCCTTCATCCGTAACGATGGGGGTTTTGATTTTTTCTTTGACATCCATCAAAAAAATATAGAGAAAACTGCCATCATTGGGTTCCCAAGTCATTTTGCCTTTATAGTGGATATCTGCTTTAGTTAAGACGATGCCCGTCTCTTCTTTGACTTCTCTCAATATAGAATCGATGATGGGTTCATTGGGTTCAATTTTACCACCCACGCCATTCCAACAACCTTTCCAGGGCTGTTTTAGGCGATTGATGAGCAACATTTCATCTTGATAACGAATAAAACCTAAGGTATAAATCATTTTATCACCTAAAACCATAATAACACAAAACACCTTCAAAGATGAAAAAAATTCCCCCATCTTTCGATGAGGGAATTCTGTTAAGCATTCATTATGCGTATACACCAGACTTGAGGTCAGCAGCTAGTGTGGTTCTGAGGATGCGGTTAGCTGGGTTGCCACCTTCATAATCGGAATTATCAAGGGTCAATAGATAAAGCGCATTGTTTCTCATTTCTGCTTCAAGTTTGTAGTAAATGATGGTGTAGTTTGCACCAAACATAATATCAATGGTTGCGTCATCTAAGGCTGCAACGGTTGCAGGGCTCAAGCTAGATAGGTCTGCAACGGTTGTTGTAGGACCCATAGCGGTTAAGGCTTCTGCCAATCCGACCATTTCGATGTTCTTCACTTCACCATTTCTTGGACCAACGCTACTATCGATGGCGTCGGTGTTACCTGTAGTCAATCCAGCTGTGATGATGGCTGAACTGATTTGACGGTTCACGATGACGGAGTTCGCATTGAGTAAGTTGGTGATGAGTGATCCAGTGATGGTGCTTGCAGTTAAGTTTGCAATACCAGCAACGCCACCAGAGATGTATTGTAATGCATCGGCTAACGCATTGAGTTCAGTCAAGGTGATGTCATCGACGGTTTCATAAGCATCGGATGGGATAGCTAAGCCAGAACCAATGATTGCAGATGAAATTTGTCTATTCACGATGAGTGAGTTTGCGGCCAATAGATTGTTCAATAATGTTGAATCAATGTCGTTTGCATCAATATTTGAAACATCGCTGACTGAACCAATATGAACCAACGCAGCGGCTAATGCTCTGAGTTCAGTTTCATAAATGTCATTTGCTGTTTCGAGTGCACCAGACGGAACTTCAATGGTTGAATTGATGATCGCTGAGCTGATTTGACGGTTCACGATTAAGGATTCAGCATCCAATAAGTTGGTTAAGTAAGTCTAGTTAATGCTGTTTGCATCAATGTTAGATACTTGATCCACAGAACCGACGTGTACCAACGCTGCAGCTAATGCTCTTAATTCGGTTTCGGTGATGTCATCCACAGACGCATACGCTGCGGCTGGAATATCTAGACCTGAACCAATGACTGCGGCTGAGATTTGACGGTTGACGATGATGGACTCAGCATCGAGCAAGTTTGTTAAGAAGGTTGCATTGATGTCATTTGCACTAATACTTGCCATATCATTGACCGATGTGAAGTTAGACAACGCGGTTGCGATGGCTCTGAGTTCAGTTTCGGTGATGTGATTGTCTGTATCTAATGCGGTCGCAGGGATATCGGTAATCGCACCCTTGATGGCAATACTGATTTGACGGTTCACGATTAAGGATTCTGCATCTAGCAAGTCTGTTAAGAAGGTCGATGTGATGCTGTTTGCATCGATACTTGACATGTCATTGACAGAGGTGAAGTTCGATAATGCGGTAGCAATCGCTCTTAGTTCAGTGGTTGTGATGTGGTTATCTGCATCTAAAGCACCTGCTGGAATGTCGGTAATGGCTGCTTTAACGGCCACCGAGATTTGACGGTTGACAATCAACGATTCAGCATCTAATAAATCATTCAATAATGCGGATGTGATGTCGTTTGCACTGATACTAGACAATTCATTCACTGAGTTGAAATTAGATAATGCGGTAGCAATTGCTCTAAGTTCAGTGGTTGTGACGTGGTTATCAGCGTCTAAAGCACCGGTCGGAATATCGGTAATCGCACCTTTGATTGCAATCGAAATTTGACGATTAACGATCATTGAATTCGCATCTAATAGATCATTCAACAAACTGCCAGAGATGGTGTTTGCATCGATGTTCGATAATTCATTGACAGAACCAAAGTTAGCTAATGCAACCACGATGGCGTCGAGTTCAGTGCCTTTAATGTCGCCTTCAGCATCGAGTGCTGCAGCAGGAATATCGGTGATGGCACCTTTAATCGCGTCAGAAATTTGACGATTGATGATCAATGAACCGGCATTGAGTAAGTTGCTAAGCATGGTCGCATTCACTGAAGTCGCATCGATATTCGAAATCTCATCAATCGAGTTGAATTGTGACAATGCATCCGCGATCGCTCTAAGTTCAGTTGAAGTGATATCCCCTTCTGCGTCTAATGCTGCAGCCGGAATATTGGTGACTGCACCTTTAATGGCATCGGATATTTGTCGATTCACGATTAAGGAATTCGCATCAAGCAAGCTGGTTAACATGCTTGCGTCGACAGTTGCAGGGTCAATGGTCGATATTTCATTGACAGATCCAAATTGCGATAATGCAGTTGCGATGGCTCTCAATTCTACTTGTGTGATGTTACCTTCTGCATCCAATGCACCAGCAGGGATGTTGGTAATGGTATCTTTCAACACATTTGAAATGAGGACACGAACAATGGTCGATTCTGTATCTAATAAATCGGTTAAGAATTGGCTGCTAATGGTATTCGGATCGAGTTCATCGGTACCCATCAATTGAACAGCTCTGAGTAATTTAATCAATTCACCATCTTCAGATTCAGTACCTTGCCAGAAGGTTGGATTGTCACTGTTATCCAAGGTGACGTCTAATCCACTGGTGATCAACACTTCAGTGAATAATTTATCGAGTGAACTGTGTAACACGCGTGAAGATAAGAGCAAGTCATTCAAATCTTGGATGGCTTGTTCATCCGCCAATGCGGTTGTGATGGCATTATAATCTAACGCATCAAATGAAATACCTAAATCGGATAGACCTTGAATGGCTAGTAATAGCGGTTTAAGGTCGCCTTCTGGATAGGTTTCATCGACACCTTGATACCAAACATAGTCATCACCATTTGGTAGAGTGGTTGAGATGTAAGCCGATAAATCACCTGTTTCAATCATCGGAACGATGGTTTCAACCAAGGTCATTTCTATGACTTTAGATCTTAGTAACGCATCGACATCGGCAGTCATTAATGTATTTAAATCCACATTGATGCTATTGATGTCGCCACCAGGTATGATGGATTGTAGGGCTAATAATAAGTATTCAAGTTCGCCAGTGGTATTTTCGGTTGAGAACCAAGTTAACCCCTCTGGTACGAACAACATACCTTCCAAATCGCCACCCGTATCCACCATGGTCAAGAACACATTTCTGAATGTATTCGCGATGACTTTGGATTTTGCGATGGTATTGATTTGAGCTTCAGTTAAGGCCAATAATGCATTTGGATCGCTACCTGCATTTGAGAGAATAATGGCTGCTTTCAACAAGGAGTTGATTTCAACTTCAGTCCAATCTTCCCAAGTTTCTGGTAAAGCAATTTCGTAATCAGCTAAGCCTTCTTGGCTTGATAACGCCATTTCAAAAATGGCATTTAAATTATAACGGATGACGATGGAATCGGAAATATAGGATGCTAAATTATCCGCCATGGTA
>DJWH01000101.1:0-22364 GCA_002441525.1 Acholeplasmataceae bacterium UBA6235
TCAATGGTTCTCGCATATTTCAAACCGAGTTCATCGACGACAGAAACGACTAAATCATTATAGGTACCATAAGGATAAGCCATACCAATCGGTTTTATCTTAAATATACTTTCAATGATTTGGACATCTTTTTCCAATTGCTCAAACACTTCTTTTTTTGTACATTGTGTTAAATCTGGATGTGTAAAACTATGGACGGCAACCTCATGACCATCATAGAGTTTTGACATGGTTTCTAAATCCAGATGAGAAATAACCACACCATCCAATTCAAAATTATATTGAGGTTCGCCCAGTCCTGTATTGATGTTGAATGTGGCTTTTAAACCATAACGATTGAGTATTTCGATAAATCGAATGTCTTGAGATACGCCATCATCGAAGCTGAAAGTGACGGCTTTTTGATATTTTTGAGTCCACATAGTTGGGTTTCCTTTCTGAAAACTTTCTATTTACACGATACAAATTAGTGCTATAATCGTGGAAGAAAGCGAGTGATTTTTTATGAATAAAGTGAGAATAGGTGTATTAGGGATTGGTCGTGGTAAATCCATGATTGAATACTCTAGGGCAGCGGACAACGCTGAGCTGGTCGCGGTCTGTGACTTTTATGAACCTGGATTGAATGCTTTAAAGAAAGAACTAGATAACCCCAATATCACCTATTATACATCATTCGATGCTTTTTTAAACCATCCGATGGACGCGGTTATATTAGCCAATTACGCCACAGAACATGCCCCTTTCGCAATTAAAGCTTTGAATAAAGGTTTGCACGTTTTATCTGAAGTATTACCAGTTCAAACTTTAGCAGAGGCGGTCGAATTGATTGAAACCATTGAACGTACACAAATGGTCTATGCTTACGCCGAAAACTATTGTTACATGCCGGTGGTTACTGAAATGAAACGATTGTATGAAAAGGGTGTTTTAGGGACATTTGAATATGGAGAAGGCGAATATATTCATAACTGTGAACCAATTTGGTCAGACATTACTTACGGAGATCCTACCCATTGGCGAAACCACATGTACGCTACATTTTATTGTACACATTCGATTGGACCTTTATTACACATCACAGGGTTAAAACCAGTCAGTGTGGTTGGATTTGAATTACCTTATGGTACACGTGCTGAACGCATGGGCAAATTGGGTGGTATGGCCGGTATTGAAATGATTACACTTGAAAATGGCGCAGTAATCAAATCGATTCATGGGGACCTTGGGAAAAATTCAATTTGGTTTTCGATTTATGGATCCAAAGGCAGACTCGAAAGTGCACGTGAGGATGCGTTATTGAACGATGTAGAACGTATCTATGTGTCTGTTGACCCAGAAGAAGGAGTCTTTAATAACGATATTCAAACCTATGAACCAAAAACCATCCATCATGAGAAAGCCAAATCGTTTGGTCATGGCGGTAGTGATTTTTATACCATGTATCATTTCGCCGAAAAGATTCTAGGACGACCAGCAGATACCATCGATATTTATCAAGCGCTTGATATGTTTTTACCAGGGTTGTATGCGTATCGTTCGATTTTAAACCACAACCAACCGATGAATATACCAAATCTACGTTTGAAATCGGAAAGAGATTTGGTCAGACACGATCATGCTTGTACAGATTTGAAAGTTGCTAAAGAACAGGTGTTGCCTTGTTATTCAAAAGGCAACCCTGAGGTATCACCAAAGACGTATCAAGCACTCAAAGAAAAATACGAATCGAAACATCAAAAGTAACTTATGTATATCAATACATAGAGATTATGCATGCAAAAAAAGGACAACAACCAGCGATTAAAGATGGTTGTTTTTCATTTTTGATTGCGGTAATATATAGATGTTTGTCGCTAATTAAGGAGAGATCATTATGTTATTTAAACCAAATGAATCGGTTGTATTCTTAGGAGATTCCATCACCGATTCCAACAAAAGTGGCGTTGAAGGCTCATATGTATGGGATGTTTTAGGGAGTGGCTATGTGAACATGGTCAACTCGTATTTCTTGTTATACCATCCTGAATTGAATTTAAGAATCATCAACCAAGGCATCAGTGGAAATAGAACCACCGATTTGCTCAATCGTTTAGACAGAGATGTGATTTCATATAAACCTAACCACGTTGTTTTAATGATTGGTGTCAATGACGCGTGGCGTCAATTAGACTGCCCACAAATCCCAGATTATAAATTAACCACAGAAGGTTATAAGCAAAATGTCCTTGAAATCATCAAACGTCTTCAAGCAGAAAACATTCATGTGATTGTCATGTCCCCATTCTACTTAGAACCGAACCGTTCAAATGCACTGAGAGAAAAAGTGGATGCTTATAACGGTGTCTTAAAAGACATCACAGCCCAATTAGGTTTAATGTATATCGATTTACAAAAAGCATTTGACGATTTATTGGAAAAAGTTTCAATATTTACCATCTCTGGTGATCGCATTCACCTCAACATGGCTGGTAACATGTTTTTACGTGACCAAGTCATCCAGCATTTAATCAAGTAATCATGAACAGAACTGTTAAATTATACGTAACTACTGGGGATGAATCGAAGAAATTTGTTCAAGAACCGGTGTATTCAACCACGAACAAACCCAATATCCATTTGAATCCAAACCATTTGAAACAAGTGGTGGATGGCTTTGGTGCAGCGATGACCGAATCATCTGCATTTCTTTTATCACAACTCGATTCAAAACACCAACAAGAAGTCATGAGCGCTTTGTTTGGTAAAGAGGGTATTGGTATTTCCTTTCTTAGAACCACCATTGGCGCATCCGACTTTTCAATGAGAAGTTACACCTACAACGATATAGATCCTCAATCTGAAGATGATGATTTGAATCACTTTTCTTTGAGTGATGATTTGAATTATGTCATTCCAATGTTGAAGGTTGCGAAAACATACCATGATTTTTTAGTGGTATCTAGTCCATGGACAGCGCCAGCTTGGATGAAAGACAATCATCATTTGAATGGCGGACGATTATTACCAAAGCATTATGGTGTCTATTCAAGATATTTAGCGAAGTTCATTAAGAGTTATCAAGCAATAGGCATCGACATTTACGCGATTACCCCACAAAATGAACCACGCCATGAAGCCTTGACTTACCCATCGATGTTGATGAGTGGTCAAGAACAGAAAGCATTTGTTCAAATACTATCAGATACCTTTAAAGAACAAAATATCGACACAAAGATCATTGCCTATGACCACAATTGGGATGATATAGATTATGCAAGAACCATCTATTCCGACGAAAAAGCTGCTTTAGCGGTTGCAGGTACGGGTTTCCATTGTTATGACGGGAACGTCAAAGCGACACAAGCATTGATAGAAGAATACCCGGATAAAGACATTTGGTTTACAGAATGTTCAGGGGGGTTATGGGCTAACAACTTCAGTGATAATTTGGGTTGGAATCTTGAAAATGTATTTTTAGGATCTCTTCAATATGGTGCGAAATCCGTGTTATTGTGGAACATTGCGTTAGATTTAGATTGCGGACCTAAAAATGGGGGTTGTATGAACTGTCGAGGTTTATTGACCATTGACCCTATCACTCAACACATCGAAAAAAATGTAGAATACTATTTGGTTGGCCATTTTTCGAAGTTTGTTCAAAGAGGTGCATATGTGATTGAAACAACGGTAGAGGATACCGATTTGATCAGTGTAAGTTTCCTTAATCCAGATCAATCCATGGTTTGTGTGGTTTATAATAAATCAGATGAGCCAAAAGAAATTAGATTCGCTGTTAAAGATGCGGTTATAGGTTATCAACTCAAAGAAAAGTCTGTTTTGACGATCGAACTATAATCTATATTACGCATCAAAACACACGCCTATTTTAAAGACCTTGACGATTGTCGGGTCTTTTTTATTTTTTCCCTATTTAGCAATTCAAACGTTTGAAAAAAATAGGAAAACGTTTGAAAAAGTGAAAAAAGGTATTGCAAACGTTTTCACACGATGCTATAATTGGTTTTGAATTATGGTAAATCCATGTCATAGAAAAGGAGAAAAATATGATAAAGAGACTTACATTACTCATCACAGTATTGACACTCGCTTTAACATTGGCAGCCTGCAAAAAAGATTCAGGGTTGGATGCGAATGTGGCTGGTGAAGTTACAGTCATGCTTTACAATGGTGACGGAAACACGTATGAAGACCTTGGTCACCAAACATTAAACACCGCAGATATCAAAGACGATAAACTCGGTTTGATGTATGCAGTTGCGACAGAATTTAACAAACATTATCCAAATGTTAAAATCAATGTTCATTTTAAACTAGGGGACTCCTATAACTGGGACACCAAAGAAACTTGGGCACAATATAGAAGCAACTACGAACAACAAACTGGTACAAAAGTGGATATTTGGTCAGCTACTGATTTAGCAGGCGATACCACTAGAGGATTGGTCGCAGACTTATCTGTGTTCAAAGACGATGCTGTTTACAAATCGATTAACCCAGCATTCATGAAGATGTTGAACTATTATGGCGTTCAAGCAGGTCTTCCTGAATATTTAGTACCATGGGGCATTTATGTCAACAGAGATTTCGCTGAAGAAAAGAACTTAGATGTACCATCACCAGATTGGACCATCGAAGAATATACTGAATTCGTTGCTCATAGCCAAATCAATGAATTCTACGGTACAGAAAATCCTGACTTCAGAATGATTCAAACTGGTGCAACCACGATTACGCAACAACTTCTAAAACAAGGTGTTGATGGCGATTATGTCAACGTCAATTCCGATGAAGTAAGAGCATTGATCCCTTACATCACCACTTGGGCACAAAACGCATTGTGGACTACTGGTGAAGGTTGGTCAAGTGGCGGTACAACCAATGAATTCTATGGCAGTGGCGGTTGGTGGGGACACAACTTCTTCAAACAAGGTAAGATGTTAACCAACAGTGCAGACCCTTGGATGTTAGGTGACGCAGCGAATCCATTAACCAGCGAATTGATGTTAAACGATGTGGACTGGGACTACTATCCAAGACCTTCTACCAATGGTGTAGATAACACTGTGGGTATTGTCTTAGACCCTATTGCAATCCGTAACTACGCAATGGATGACAACGATGTTAAATTATCACAAGAAGAAAAGAGCAAACTTGAAATCGCGTATACTTTTGCAAGCTTCTGGACTGCAGATACACGTTCTTGGGAAGCTCAAAGCAAACAACAATACAATAACAATGGTAAATTTGATACAGTCATGAGCGACAGTTTCCCTGTCACTACTGGCGACACTTTCGCAGAACAAATGGAAATTTGGTATTCATTACCAACTCACCAATACTTCAGAGATGCTGAAAGAACCCCTGGTTTCCAAAAGATTCTACAAATCTTCAACGAAGGCAAGATCTACGACGTGGCTGACAAAGCATATCCTTGGAACTTCACCGAAGCTGGCGAAACCAAACAAATTTTCCATGAATGGAATCAAATGGGTAACCCTGCAACCTTAACTGGTAACCCAGAAGCCACTTCACCTGAAATTTTAGATGGTGTTGCATTTACCGATGCAGTATTGGCTAAATTACCTGAGTGGAATGTCTTATTCAATGCGCGTTTTGAACAAGCATTTGATGAATTAAAAGCTGGATTAGTACAATACTACGGCAAAACAGAAAAAGACTTTTAATCAATAAAAATCATGATTGTGAGGCACCGATATTTTTCGGTGCCTCACCTAATTATGAAAGGAGACTTATCGCTTTATGAGAAAACTAAAACGCACCTTTTTGATCTTAATCGTCGTGATGGTGGGGATCTTTAGCATTACCCGTTTAGTGGATTCAGGATATACCTATAAACTCAATGAAACCATTACTAAAGCTGACGAAACCGCGGCTTTTCATTTGTTAAATGAACTACTCAATAAACACGATATCGACAAATATACTTACGTCGATTATTTAAATGAACATCAACACGAGGTCACCTACAATCATCCCGATGTAGATGTCGATCTTTTTGTCTATGATGACGTTGATCTTGATTTAAATAAACCCGTTAAAATGCTTGAAGAAGGCGATATCGCGCGCTATGAATTGACTTTAACAGAGGGGGATTACTATACCATCGATATGAATTATCTGTTAGGAGAATCATCACTCAACGATGTCATTGTTTCGCTAAAAATCAATGGCGAAACCTTTTACAGCGAGATGAATTCCATCATCTTGCCTACCCTTTGGAAAGACGAATCTAAAGAGTACAGTACAGACCGTTATGGCGATGAAGTTTTATCCAATCAAGTGATTATTTCTGGGTGGCAAAATCAACCCCTATATGGCAGTACATATCAAAGTATTGACCCACTAATGTTTTATTTTGAATCCGGCGAAAACGTGATTGAAGTGGAAAATATGGGTTCAACCCCAGTAACTGTAGCGAACATCCATCTCCAATCACCTAAAAAATATGACACCTATGTGACCTATTTATCTCAACATGTAGGACCTAAAATACAATCGCTTATTACAGTCGACGCGATTGATTATGTTCAAAAAAACTCATCGTATGTTCAATCGTTCTCATTGAATAACCCATCGGTTCAACCCTTTGATGCGGTGTATAAAAAACTCAATGTCATTGATGGTGCAACTTGGAAACAATCGGGACAATCGTTAACCTATGATGTTACTGTAGAAACCGCTGGTTTCTACCAATTGGCCATCAAATACATCAACGATAAAGCGGATTTTAAAGTGTTCCGATCCATCGCGATTGATGGCGAAATTCCATTTGAGGAATTCAGAGCGTACGCGGTCCCTACCACCCGTGCTACGACCATCAAGATGCACACTTTATCCAACGGTGATATCCCATATGAAGTGTATTTATCCAAAGGTACCCACACGATTACCATCAAAGCAGAATCTGAGCCTGTTCAAAATAGCCTAAGACAAATTCAATTACTGATTGATCATATCAACGCGTTCTCCCTAGAAATCCGTAAAATCACGGGTAAAAGCATCGACAAAGATCGTACATGGCAATTTACCCAATACATCCCTGAAACACCAGCTTATTTAGAAGCGTATCAACTACTCATCAAAACCATCATTACCGATTTGTCGAGCTACGCCCCTAACCAATACGAATCATCCACCATTTCTAACCTTCAAAAAGCACTCTTTAGATTGAATAACATCTATAAAGATTACGAAAGATTACCGTTTTATTTAGACGATTTGATTGGTGGTAGTGGTTCAGTTACCCAATACCTAGGGAACTCATTGACAGAAATTGCAGAACAACCGATGTATTTGGATGAACTATATTTATATAGTGACACCAAATTACCAAAGGAAAACGTTGGTTTCTTTAGAAGCATGTTCGCTTCCTTAGAGACATTCATGGCTTCTTTTAGCTCCAACAAATTCAAACAAGACAACGATCCTAAAGTCGTGGATGTGTGGGTCAATAGACCGATCACTTATGTCGATATGATGCAAAAGATGGCAGACCAAAACTTTACAGAAGATACCGGGATTCGTGTGAAAATTTCAGTGATGCCGGACCCAAATAAACTGGTCATGTCAGCAGCGGCAGGACAACAACCCGATGTTGCATTAGGGTTAGCGTCCTATATGCCCTATGATTTAGCCATTCGTAACGCGGCTTATGATTTATCCTCATTCCCAGATTATTGGTCATTTGCGAGTGCGTTTTCACCAGGGGCGTTTATCCCCTATGTACTCAATGATAAGGCTTATGCGATTCCAGAAACGCTAGACTTTAATGTCTTGATGTATCGTAAGGATATCTTTGATGCGTTAGGCTTCATGGTGCCTGACACTTGGGAAGAAGTGATTCAAATACTCCCTGAACTTCAACAATATGGGATGAATTTCTATCATCCAATTGCCGGTAGTGGTGGGACAAAATATTTCTACCAAACATCCGGATTCATCTATCAATATAACGGGGCTTTATACGATACCAATGGGATGAATACAACCATCAACACCAAAGCTTCGATTGAAGGACTCACTTTCCTCAATCAATTATTCACCAACTATTCTTTACCAGAACAAGTCCAATCGTTTTATAACGCATTTAGATACGCGACTTTACCGATTGGCATCAGTGATTTCCAAAACTATTTACTCATCAAGAATGCAGCGCCAGAAATCGTTGGACAATGGCGCATCGCACCATACCCGAGTGTGACACCAGAAAATGGTGAAACCAATCGTTATTACATCGCGAACGGTACAGCAGGGATGATTTTAAATGGTACGAAAAAACCCAATGAATCTTGGGCATTCTTAAAATGGTGGTTGGGCGAAGAAACACAAACCAAGTTCGCATTCAATTTGCAATCTACCTATGGTCCGACTTACGCCTGGTTATCAGCCAATATCCACGCTGTAGAGAATTCACCGCTACCCGAAGGGGATAAGCGCGTCATTCTTGAACAAGTCAAATGGTTGATTGACGTACCAAGAACCCCAGGACAATACATGCTTGAACGTTCTTTATCGAACATTTGGACCGATGTTGTATTCAATGGGGAAAGCACTGGGATTGCGGTAGACCAATATACCATTTTAATCAACCGTGAAATCCGTAAAAAGATGATTGAGTTTGGATTCATCGATCAAAATGGCGATGTATTAAAGGTTTACACCATTCCTACCATCGAATGGATTCAAGACAAAATGATGGAAGCCTCAGGGGGATATCATGGATCAGACAATTAAAATGAAACCACTGGCTTCTTATCGAAAAACCAGACGAAAAGATGCGTTTGGGGTTTTCTTAATGTTATTTCCTTATACGTTATTGTTTTCTGTGTTCATCGCGATTCCTGTCGCGTTGGCAATCTATTTATCCTTAACCTCCTTCAATGTGATTGAAACACCGACATTGAATGGGTTGGTCAATTTCGTCAATATCTTTACCCAAGACGATGTGTTTTTACAATATGTATTGCCAAAAACACTCACCTTCGCCATCATTGTTGGACCGGGTGGCTATATGTTGGCATTCGTGCTCGCTTGGATGTTGGCTCAAATCCAAAAACTACCAAGAACCATATTCGCGTTACTGTTATATACCCCATCCATGATTGGTGGTGTCTTCATCGCCGTCATTTGGAGAACCCTGTTCTCCGGGGATGAATCGGGCTATATCAATGCCTTGTTGTTGCAATGGGACATGATTGAACGCCCGATACAATTCCTTCAATCTCCAGACCACTTAATGACTGTGGTCATCATAGTTGCTTTATGGAGCAGCATGGGTGTTGGGTTCTTAGCCATGTTAGCCGGCATTCTCAATGGGAATGAAGAACTCTATGAAGCCGCTTATGTGGAAGGCATCGATAATAAATTTCAGGAAGTCATCCACGTGACTATCCCGATGATGAAACCACAAATGTTGTTTGGTGCCGTCATGGCGATTGTCGCTACCTTTACCAATGGGTATATTGGGGTTGCCTTATCCGGGGCAAACCCTACCCCACAAAATGCAGCACAGTTCATCACCAATCATATCGATGACTATGGATTTTTAAGATATGAAATGGGCTATGCAGCTGCATTATCGGTGGTGTTGCTCGCCATCATCATCGTGTTTTCTAAAGTCGCATACAAATTGTTTGCAGAAAAGGATTAGTGTCTGTTATGAGTAGTTTTCAAGGTACCAAAATCAATCCCACCTCATTTAACCGTTCACAAGTGATCTTTTATGTGATATTGGTTCCCCTCACATTATTTATGGTGCTACCCATCCTCTATATTGTGAATCAAGCATTTAAACCGTTGGATGAGTTGTTTCTATTTCCACCACGTTTTTTTGCACAAAACCCAACGTTTGATAACTTTACGACTTTGTTCAGAATTTCAACCAGTACAGGTGTCCCACTATCGAGATATTTGTTCAATACATTGCTCATCACATTGGTGATGATGATCCTCATCATTTGGATCAGTGTAACCACGGGTTATGCATTTTCTAAGAAGAACTTTAAGGGTAAAAAAACACTGTTTTCCATCAATCAAACAGCCTTGATGTTTGTAAGGACAGCCGTGGTGATACCAACCTATTTTGTCATCGTTAAAATCGGATTGAATAACAATCCTTTGGTGCACATCTTACCGTATATCGCGGTTCCAGTGAATATCTTTTTGATGAAACAATTCATCGATCAAGTACCAGACCCAATCATCGAAGCGGCACGCATCGATGGTGCTGGAGACTTTTATATCATTTTTAAAATCATCATGCCTTTGACTAAAAACGCGATTGCGACGGTGGCTATTTTAACCTTCCAATCCACATGGTCAGCTGTCGAAGCTTCAACGCTATATATACAAGATGAAACCATGAAGTCTTTCGCCTTTTATCTAAATGCCTTGGCATTACAAAATACAGGCTCAGCTGTTGCTGGTACTGGTATGGCAGCCGCTGCGGGGTTGATTCTATTCATCCCTAACCTAATAATATTCATCATCATGCAGTCTCGTGTTATGAACACCATGGCGCATGCTGGGATTAAGTAGGAGGGTCTAATGAAAAAACTAGCCATCCTATCTTTAATCATCTTCGTCATGATGACGATGATGTTACCAATTCATGCTTCAGAAGCAACAACTTATACGGTTACTTTGGATGCGAAAGGCCAATACATCCGAACTCAAGATGCCTATTTGCCTGAGATGGTCAATATCGATATGGGATTGAGTAAACCAGAAGACATGATGTTTGATGACCAAGGCACCCTATGGATTGCTGATACAGGCAACAAACGCATTCTGACATATGATACCAATACCAATACGATTTTAGCTGAAATCCAATACCCCGACTTTGTTACACCTCGTGGTTTATATGTATCTAATCAATACTTATATGTCGCAGATTCTAGTGCAAAAGCTGTCTTCAAATTTGACTTATTTGGTAATCATGTAGAAACGTATACCAGACCTACTTCACCATCATTCGCGGATACAGCATTCGCCCCAAGTAAGATGGTTGTTGACAACCGCGGGAATATGTACATCTATGGAGAAGGCGTTAGTAACGGGATTATACAACTATCGAACCAAGGGGAGTTTTTAGGGTTCTTTACAACCAATAAAGTCCAATTATCCATTACCCAACAATTTTATAAACTCATTTTGTCTCAAGACCAATTCGACCGTTTAGCGCTTCGTAGCCCTCAAACGTTCTCCAGTATTTTCATCGATCAAAACTCGATGATTTATACTTCCACGATGAATACGACAACCACCGCAGTTAAGAAACACAATATGCAAGGTGGTAATATGTTTTCCAATACCGTTGGGTCTGAAGACACCAGAGACATCTATGTTGATGACCAAGGCATTATTTATGCAGGTACTCAAACGGGGGCCATTTATATATACGATGCTTATGGTGAGTTCATTCTCAGTTTTGGGATTCGTAAAGGTACTGGAAGTAAACCCGATGAAGATATAAAAGGGTTATTTACAAGTTTATCTGCCATCGCTGTTCGCGAAGATGGGTTCATTTTCGCATTAGACGAGTCAAAGTCTTTCTTACAGTCGTTTAGACCCACCGATTACAGTGAACAAATTTATCAAGCCATCGCCTTATATGAACAACGTGAATACCAACAAGCCATTGAAGCGTGGCAAGCCGTTTTAAACCTCAACCAGATGTCGACGTTAGCGCATAATAGTATTGCGAAAAGTTATTTACAGCTAGAACAATACGATGAAGCGATGTTACACTTTGAACTTGCAGGTAATAAAACCTTATACTCTCAAGCGTATTGGGAAGTTAGAAATGTGCAAATCCAAAGGTTGCTTGGGGTATTCATCATCGTGTTAATTGCTTTGTATGCGACCCAAAAATCCCTCGTTTTTGTCAATCATAAAACAGGGATTATTACGAAGTATACCACACCAATTAAAACGTTCTTTGATCGTAAATGGCTCAAAGACATCGCCTATTTTTGGCGTGTGATTAAGAAACCTCTAGACAGTTTCTATGAGATTAAAATAGGCCATAAAGGTTCGATGCTAGCAGCAACCATACTGTATTTTGCAACCCTTATGTTGCTCATTATTTACAGTTCATCTCAAGGATTTATTTTCCAAACAGTTGCGATTGAAGATTTGGATTTAACAGCCATTATATTAGGCTATTTCCTCTTAACAGGACTCTTCATGGTATCGAATTATCTAGATACTTCATTACACGACGGGATTGGTAACTTTAAACAAATCTATATGATGTTTGCTTATAGTTTAGGTCCAATCATGATTGCGTTTGGTCTAACCACAATCCTCTCGCATTACCTAACTTTAAATGAAGCCTTCTTTATCACAACCACCATGAATATTGGGGTTGTCTACAGCGTGATATTGGTGTTTTTAGGCATCATTGAAATCCATCAATACCGCGGTAAAAAAGCATTTAAGAGTATCCTTATGAGTTTGTTATTCACCATCATCATGATTGTGGTTGTGATCATCATCATTACGATGTGGCGTCAATTGTATATCTTTATCGATGGTATATGGAAGGAGCTGATTCGTCATGTTTTCAATTAAAAAAACACTGATATTTGTGATTGTATTGGGATTGATTTCATTGACGATTGCACAGGGTTATGCCCAAGAATCCACAAACAATTATCCCCCATATACAACCACAAAAGTAGCGTTAAATGATACTTATACCTTATTATCGGAAACCCAATATATTCAACTCTTTTACAAAAAACACAATGGTATTTTTAAAGTTGTAGACAAACGAAATGGATCTTCTTGGACCTCAGGCATTGATCATGATTATGACCAATACATCGAGAAAACAGTCGAACTATATGCTGAAAACCATCCAGATGCGACAACAACTGAACTAGCTTCAATCGCTCAACCCCTTGAAGAACAGATGAACAATACCCGTGAAGGGATTGCGAATTCATTCCTAGTTGTCGATATGATGCGAGCAACCGACCCAGCTAGGGCTTCAACTCAAATGGGTAGTTCAGCGAAAGCATATTCCAAACAAATTCAAACCGATAGTTCATACGCCATCAAGGAAATCCAAAAGGATTCAGTCAATACTGACAATTTATACATTGTAAGTGGCGATGATAGACATTTTGTATTAGATGTTCAGTTTAAGGCGTTTGATGTCAGAATCAAAGCCCATATTTATGTTTTAGACACTGGGTTTGATGTTGAAATTCGTGACCATGAAATCACGGGTGAAGATGCGAATTACATCAACTACATCAACATCATGCCTTTCTTAGGCGCTTACGGTGGGAAACAAACTGAATATAACCCCGTTACAGGTGCCTGGGATATACCGGTACTTAAACCACGCCATGATGGGTATGTATTTGTTCCCGATGGTTCAGGTGCACTCATCGATTTCAAAGACTATGAATCTAGCTTGTCTGGGTACACAGGGTTTGTTTATGGGGGCGATATGGCCCAATACGCATCGAATTTACAATTTGTACAATCGAGTGTGCCAACCAAACAACCATTGATGCCTGTCTTTGGTATCGCCTATGAGTCGTTATCCAAAGCCTTTGTTTCCTACGCAACCAAAGGTGCGGAATATATGGAAATCATTTCAAGACCCAACGACTCATCTGATAGTTATAACCTCACCAATTATACAATTTCATTCCCAAGATTCTTGTACAATGGACGTTATTCTCAAGTTTATAACCAAGCAGGAGACACCTATATCAGTGCTTTTGAGGAAAGAAACCATTTTGATTTATCCATCAATTACACGTTTTTAGAGGAAGACCCTACCTATCAAGGCATGGCGAATACCTATCGTGCGTATTTGTTATCTAACAACCAATTATTCTTAAAAGAAGCCTCTTTAGCAACCACCATCCCACTGCGTGTGGACTTCTTAATGGCGGATGCGAAAAAGTCATTGATTGGTACAGAAGATGTCGTGGTTACAACCATTGACGATGTTGACCATATCTTAAGTGATTTAACGTATTTAGGGATTACAAACATCAATTCGGGCTTATATGGTTATCAACAAGGTGGTATCACCCTAGGCAAAAAAACCGCGCCAAATTACAGTCATGCGATTGGTACAGCTGCCGATTTTAAACGTGTTGTCACCCAGTGGCAATCTCAAGGTGTATCCATCTCTATGGCTCAAAACATCGCTGAGATCAACGATGTTTCCACTAGCTTAACCAATATTGCTAATAAACACATCAATGGCCAATATATGGTGATGATTGATCCGATGCATGTAGATGGGATTACCAATAAGACATATTATGTTCGCCCAGCTAAAGTCGTTGAATACATCGAAAAACAAGTGTCTTCAATCAAAAATATGGGGTTTAGTGACATTACTTATGAAGGCTATACCCAATGGTTATATAGCGATACATCTAAAGATCAAAGTATGACTGACACCATACAAAGATACCAAGAAGTTGCAGAGTGGATTCAACAAAAGTATGCAACCAACCATGTGTCACCTAACCAATATTTATGGGCATATACGGATCGATTCCTTCAAACACCCATGTTTAATTCTCAATACATTGTAGAAACCGAAACCGTGCCATTCTTACAAATGGTATTACACGGTACCATGGAACTATACGCCACCTACGCGAACTTTTCATTTTACGAACAAAAAGACTTATTAAAGATGATTGACTATAATACATACCCATCATTCATTTTGACTCAAGAACCTGCGTATAAACTACAAAAGACCAATGCTCAAGATTACTTTTCTACAGAGTACGCAATCAATCAGGCGTTGATTGAACAAGTCTATCAAACGGTCAGTCAAGCATTGAATCCTGTGATGAACGCGACTTGGGTTGCTCGTACAGAAGTGATGCCAAATGTATATATGAATACCTATAACAATGGGGTATCCATTCTCATCAATTATCAGACACAAGCGGTCAATTACGCAGGACACATCGTGACTGCACAAAGCTATCTAGTCATTGGAGGTTAAAACATGGCTTCAACAAAAAAAAGAAAACCTGTCAATGAAAATTTAGCGGCCTATCTCTTTTTAAGTCCATGGTTGATCGGGTTTATTTTCCTCATCGGTTATCCCATCATCAATACACTCTATTTATCATTCTTTGACGCAGTGATTAATATTGATGGCTTACAAACCACGTTTATTGGATTTAAAAATTATACCGAAGCTTTGGTTGAGAACACCAGCTTTACCCCATTGATTATTGGGTTTATTATGATGGAGATTACTTATATCCCATCCATCTTAGTAATATCGCTTATTATAGCCATTTTACTGAATAGTAAGATACGTTTTAAAGGCATTTTTAGAGTCATCTACTTTTTCCCAGTCGTCATTCTATCTGGACCGGTCATGAAGCAGTTAGAGTCTGCCAATACCACCGGGATGTTCGATGTATCCAAAGTATTGATATTTCGCATGGTAGAGAGCTTTTCACCCTTCTTTGGTGAAGTGATTATCAATCTCTTTTCCAACTTTACAACCATTCTATGGCTGACGGGGATACCTGTGGTGCTGTTTTTAAATGGTCTTCAAAGAATCAACACCAATTTATATGAAGCGGCACAAATTGATGGCGCGAATCCATGGCAAATCCTGTGGAAAATCAGCTTACCAAACTTGAAACCAACGGCTTTAATCGTATCGATATTCGTCGTCATTCAAATTGCGTTGTTCGAAATGAACCCCATCTATCAATATGTAGTCAATGACCAAATCACGAAGAATCGCTTGGTTCGTCTTGGTTTCGCCTCAGGGATTGTTGTGATGTACTCCTTAATCATCATCTTAATGATTGGGGTAGTGTTACTCATTTTCCGTGAAAAGAACGATGAAAAAATGATTGAAACATTGAAAGAAAAACAAGCGAAATCAGTTACGAAATTACGTCGTAATCAACGTAAGGATGAAACGGTCAAGCAGTTCATTGATCGTCACTTTACATCTATGAAGAGAGGTATCCAATCATGGAAAAAATAAAACGATTGGACATCAAATCCTATTTAAACCCCCACAAATTAAAGAAGGTTTTTCTGGGTTTAGGTGAGTCTTCGGGCATCCTTAAGCAACTCATCATTTATATCTTGTTGATTGGTATGAGTTATGTCTTTTTATACCCACTCATCAAGATGGTATCGATGTCATTCATGGCATTTGAAGATTTGGTAGACCCAGAAGTTACATGGATACCAAACCACCTCAACCTCAATAACTTTAAAGTTGCGAACTTCGTTTTAGAAATCTTCCCACCATCCTGGACAGCCAGTGGTTTGACCGTTGGTGAACGTTTGATGGGGACATTCAAAGACCCAGGAAATCTATTTAAGAGTTTACGGAATGTAGGGGTACTCGCCTTTGTGCAAACTGTGGTCGCTGCGATGACTGGGTTCGCTTTCGCAAGATTCAATTTCAAGTTTAAAAAGTTTTGGTTCTTCATGGTTATCGTGACATTTGTAATTCCATTACCGATGGTTACGATGCCAAGAATGCAGATATTATCCTTCATTCAAGACAACCTTTGGGTACCAGTCTATGACAGTCTATTTGCTGGTAACTTTTTGGGGGATATCTTTAACAGATTGATTTTCAATACGTTGATTCCACAAATCTTCTTCGCGATTTTTGGACAAGGCATCAATTCTGCAATCCTTGTTTTGATTTTCTTTAATTTCTTTAAAATGATTCCACGATCTTTAGACGAAGCAGCTCGCATCGATGGGGCAACCTCACTTCAAGTCTTTTATCAAATCTATGTCAAATTGGTGATTCCAATTGTTACAGTGGTGTTTCTATTCGCCTTTATTTGGAACTGGAATGATTCTTATTCAGCCCAAGTCTATTTCAGTACAGGTAACCCACTCATCATCTCTAGACTGGCATTATTTGATTCGGATTTCGCCAGCATGTCTGGTGGTGGTGTTGGGGGTCAAATGAGCGAAGCACTCCTCAATGAAGGGTATAAAACAGCAGCAACTTTCTTATCGATTTTACCGCTGCTCATCATCTATATGTTTGCACAAAAGAAATTTATTGAAGGCATTGAACGTACCGGTATCACCGGTGAATAACACATATATCATGACTGGCTTTATATTAGAACCCGTTACCCATCCATTAGTAACCTAGCTAGACTTCCTCTCTAATGTTTACATAAACAACTTAGGTTACTAAGTGTAACGGTCGATGATAAACGCTAATCATAAATCTATATACAGGGTTTTACGGTTATTATATAATATAAATAAAGTGAAAGGTGGCGATGTTAACGAATGATCACATTAGAAAAAATAGCTGACCAAGCCAATGTGTCTGTATCCACTGTTTCAAAAGCTTTAAGCGGTCATAAAGCAATCTCTCAAAAGACCAAAGCTCGCATTCGTCAAATCGCTGACGAACTCGGTTATACCCCGAACGCCAACGCCCAAAGTTTGGTGAATAAACGCGCCAATACGATTGGTGTGGTTTATGAAGTTGAATTCGGATTACGTAACCTGTTTTTCTCCGCGGTTTTAGAAGAATTCAGAAGAAATGCCCAACTCAATGGTTATGATATTTTATTGTTATCCAATAACAATGAGAAGAATATTGATTACTTTAGACACTGTCAATCCAAAAACGTGGACGGGGTGCTGATTGTTTCCATCGGTAGTGCACCGATTGAAGCCATCAACAAACTCACACAAAGCAGTATGGCAGTCATTACCCTTGACCCATTACACTCAGGCTTAAATACAATCTATTCGGACTCCTATGCAGGCATCCAAAAAAGCTGCCAACACTTATATGATTTAGGACACCGTAAAATTGCGTATGTCAATGGTAGTTATACCAATTTAATCGGACAACAACGCTTAAATGGGTATTTGGATTTCATGAAGGCACACAAATTAAAGCCGATATACGATGAAAAACAATCGAATGAATCCTATACATTTTCTGAAGGTTATCAAACCATGAAATACTTACTGACTGAGTTTGGTTTACCAGACGCGGTGGTATGTGCCTCAGACCTCATGGCGATGGGCACCATCACACTTTTACAAAAACGAGGTTATAAGATTCCTGACGATGTATCTGTCGTTGGTTTTGATAATTTAAGTGTGTGTGAGATTTCGACACCACGTTTAACAACCATTGCACAAGATTATGAAGGTATCGGAAAGAAAGCGTGGGATTTGATGATCCATATGCTCAACACCGATGATCGTAAAAAAGAACCGATCATTGTCGATACACAATTGGTTGTTAGAGAAAGTACAACCACTCGAAAGTCATAAAAAGATGATATTTCAAGAACTGGAAACCCCAGTTCTTTTTCTTTTTATTCATTCTGACAAATTATGATTTATACTAATAGTAAGGTAGGTGATGATATGAAACAGTCATTATTTAAAGCATTCTATGATAAAAACCACATATCGCAGGAACAATACCAAAAAGATGCAGGCTTTATATTAGACTTAGAAACACAGTTCTCATGGGTGTTGGAAGAAATTAACCCATCACAATTAGATGACATCATCGCTTATATGGTCGAAAAGAACCTGAATACAATCCCTAACATCGTTATTTTGATGCGTTATTATAAAGCCACATCAAATCATGATTTATTCATACATCTGACCAAATATACCGGTAGCTTAGGTGTCATGGAAAGTATCCTGAATAAATTGGAACGGGTTGTGGGCAAAGATCGTGCTAGCGCCATCAAAGCAGAAATCACGATTCCACCATTAGGTACACCCTTAAAGGAAATGCCGGTATACACAAAGCACTTATTGACGGTTTTTGAAACACATTTATCTAAAGATGAAACGAAAAAAACACTTTCAGATAATCACCATCAAATACCGAAAGAAGCCTTTCTATCTGAACAGGTGTATTATGAAGCGGCCAACACACTCGATGATTATCTAAGTGATTTACATCAACGTAAAGTGGCTGAACTAGAACAACATTATCGAGAAAATCGTGTTTGGTTTGAACAAGAAATCAACCATGAAGTGATTGAATTCGTTCGTAATAATCCAGAAATTCTTTCAGCAGTCAGAAAAGACAATCAACTCTTCATCACGAAAATACCGTATGATACAAAAGCCTATTTGAATGCGAAAACAAAAGAAGAACAAAAATACCATGCTTGTCATTGTCCGTTTGTAAAATCCATATTTTTAGATCAACACCTAGTCATTTCACCAACCTGGTGTGATTGTAGTGGGGGATTTACCAAATTTCCATTTGAAGTATTGTTTAGTCGTTCATTGGATATCACCTGCATTGAAACACCACTCAATGGAGATCCATTGTGTCGTTTCGTCATATCATTAGACGGGGTATCCTTCAAACAATGACTCAAAGCACGAATCACTTAGGTGGATTGAATATCGAGTATAATTGAAACAAAGGTAGGCGATACAATGTTAGATAAACTTTTCGCTCAAAAAGAAGTGCATGTTAGAAATGTACCTGATTCATACGAGTCACTATTTAAACCATTTGAATACAAAGATACACCCCCTTATGACGCGATTTTATCGTTTGTTTATACACTTGATGCGATGAAAGATGAAATTGATTTTGCGAAAACAAGGCTTCAACCGGAAGGAATGTTATATCTATGTTATCCTAAAATGAAGAATAATATAGGTATGGCTGGTATTCATCGAGATCATATTTTTCCTTTCTTAAAAGTAGATATGGATACAGGTTATATTGAAAGTACTCAAATGCGATTCAATAGAATGAATGCCTTCGATGAAAACTACACCTTATTAGGCATTAAGAACGATACAAAGATGAAGGCTAGAAGTTCGACTTCGATGCGTGTTGATGATTATGCAAAATACATTCCGGACATCAAAGCCCTCTTAACTAACGAACAATGTCTTTCTTTTTATGTATCTTTAACACCTGGTTATCAAAAGGACTGGGCAAGGTATGTTTTCTCAGCGAAGACTGAAGAGACCAAACAAAAGCGAATTTCAGAGATGATTGCGTTACTAAACACAGGGATAAAGTCCAAAAATCTGGCTAAATAAAAGGTTTTTATGCATCATGAATACCTCTAAATCATGAACCATGATACAATAGGTTTTGTACGAAAGAAGGTATCTATCATATGAAAAAAGTCATTAAATTTAGTTTCGAAGGCAAAGAAGGTTTCCTCAGTTTGGTTGAAATAGACCACAAATTCTATGCTTTGGTTAAAAAAGACACACCTAAAGTTCAAAATATATTGGAAACACATCAATTATTGGTTTCTTATGAGTTAAAACAAAACCCAACATTTATGCCTGTAGAGGCTCATGTGTTGTATGATTTTAGTACCATAGAACAAGTGTATCAACAATTAGAATTGGAGAAAAACTTGTATTTTAAAACACTCGATGACAGTTTGTGTGTCATCGAAATTGTGCATCCTAAATCCAACACATAACCACAGTAACCGCTGTGGTTTTTTATTTTTTTCAAGCAGAAATCATAATTTATAGATATAATGAAAGTGAAATTAACATAAAATTCATTCATAATGGTGTTGAAGCATCGATTAATCACTGAACAATAAAAATGTCTTTAGAAAAGAAAAAACCCCCTTTCGGAGGTTTTGGATTCATGGATAATTATGATTTACTTGTAAAAAGGTTGGCGGTTGCTTCTGAGAATGTAATGATAACAACGGTATCTACTCTGACTACAAATCGACCAGAAGTCGCTTCAACCATCAATGCGTCATAGAATTCGGTGGCTTGAGATTCATTCTTCAAGACAACAATTTCTACCCATCGTTCTGTCACATTAACATAACCAACGTAGAGTTCAGTGACATCTAAACTTAAATCGTATTTTGAATTCACCATGTTGGCTTGATAGTATTCTCTAGAATCCTCATCTCGTGTTTCAAGGACATAACCGTCCTCTTCCAAAGTGTCAATGACATCGTTAGCTTGATTGGTTGTTGTACCGCCACCGGCACAACCCACCAACGCAACGAGTCCGAATAATACTACCAGTAATGCAAATAGTTTCTTCATCATACGCTCCCTCTTGTATGGTTCGACATGTCATAAATGTCTTTTATACTGTTAGCATATCACGTTGTCAAGGCATATGCAAAATGATTTTTTCAGTCATTTCGCATAAAAAGTTATAAAATGACACAAAAATGGAGGTGTAGTCATGGGATTTGTTATTGCAGCAGTGGTGTTTGTCTTCATTGGTTTAATTGCGGTTTTTGTTGGTTTTTTTGTCATGCAAAGCAATCAAAAAAAACAAAAGAATGCGCCAGTAGAACGTGTTCAAGTCAAAGTGGGTAGTGCTTATACGGAATCTAAAGTGATGAATCAAAATTTCACATCAGGCTCTGTCGATAGTGCAGGTGGTTATGAACAAAAAGGGTATTATATCCAATTTAGAACCAAACAAAACAAGAAACTCACATTTAGACTTAAGAAAAAAGATTGGCTTAAATACCACGATGGTGACGAGGGTATGCTCACATATCAAGGATACAAAATCATCAGTTTTGAACCGATGACCACAATGGTTGAAGATGGTTATTTCATGCAAAACAAAACCGAGAATTCCAGCCGATTCATCTATGGTGAAGCACAGGGGTTAGGCTTTTCAGTATCTTCAACTGCACCAGTCAAATTTGAATTAGCTGAACTAAAACGATTTATTCAAGATCTAAAAGATGATCAAAGCGATTGGTTTTTCACCATCAAAACTAGATCGGAACTACGTCAATTTGAAAAAGAGTCCGATACCAAAATTAAGGAAACCAACCTAACTACAAATGAAGAAAAAAAATTGCTCATGAATGATCTTTACATGCATCTAAAATCGTTTCTTAATTAAAAAATACAGTTTAAATAATAGATGAATTTATGATACAATAAAAATAAATAAGTAACTAGAGGGGAAAAACATGAAACAATCCACAGTCATTTTACGCGTATTATCCATTATATATTTCCCTCTTTTTTTGTTATTCGGTACAGTCCTTGTTGAAAGAATGATTTCCAACCGGCAGAAGATTACTTCACAGGATAATATTTATGAGGTAAAAGAACCAGGTACTTTACAAATTGAATATGAGTCTAAAATATCATTTGATATTGATGTAAAGGCAGAAGCCATACCAATGCCTGGTGCAAATATGTTTTATCTCAAATATTATAGGAATGAGATATTGGTTGCACAGTATAAAGTGACTGTGCTATCTGAAGATAACTCGATGGCATTAAACCTCATCACTAGAGATATGAATCGTACCAAAGTGGGTGAAGTAACGTTTGATAAGAAGGGT
>DJWH01000101.1:22395-45594 GCA_002441525.1 Acholeplasmataceae bacterium UBA6235
ATTCAATTGATATTGTTTATGTCTGTTTTGGTCGTGAATATCTTGAATGCAAAAAAAACATACACCTATCATATTTCTGTACCCACCATCGCACTGACCGCCCTTGAAGAAATCAAGTACGTCGCATTGGGTGTATTTATTCCGATTGTAGGCGCACTAATATATGTCGTTGGTGGTACAAATCTATTCGATGAACAAAAAGTATTGAAAGGCAACTATTCAGGTGCAGGAACTGCTGTTACAATACTAATTTATTTCATCTATAGAACAATTGTTAAGATTGGGTAAGCATACACGTACTACACAGTAATAAGTACAATCCAAATATGAAAATGTTCGCATAGACAGATTGTAATACCGGTGTTTATGGTATCATAGGGCTAAGAGGTGATTTTATGTCAAAGCCAAAAAAAGAACAAATGCGGTATTTGAATGTCAATCGTTACTTATTGAATAAGCAATCCATCATCAGTGAAGACCCTAAACTATTAGAAAAAAAGGCCAAAGCTATTCTAGAACAAAAGATTTCTGGCATCAGTTTTAGCCCTTACTTAGAAGGTCAAGACCCAAGTGTTAAATCCATCATTTCTGAACAACAAATCGCGGATAGACTCGAAATCATCCGTCCTTATACCCATTGGGTTAGAACCTTTTCAACCACCAACGGGAATGAAGAAGTACCAAGGATTGCGAAAGAAAAAGGCTTAAAAACCATGGTAGGTGCTTGGTTGGATTCAGACAAAGAAAACAATGAAATTGAAATTAATAATATCATTCGTATCGGTCAAGCTGGATACGCAGATCTAATCGCCATAGGCAATGAAGTATTACTCAGAGATGATTTAGAAGTCGAACAACTCATCGAATACATTAGACGTGTTAAAGCAGCTGTACCGAACGTCCCTGTTGGTTATGTCGATGCGTATTATATGTATGTCAATTTCCCAGAAATTGTCGATGAATGTGATGTCTTATTCGCGAATTGTTACCCATTTTGGGAATATTGTGCCCTTGAGATATCTGTGGAATACATGAAGAAGATGTATGAACTCGTAAAGGTACACGCCAAAGGCAAACCAGTGGTCATCAGTGAAACGGGATGGCCTACCAAAGGTGAATCCTATGGGGCAGCTGTACCGTCCTATGAAAACGCCATGAGATATTTTATCAACACGTATGAATGGGCCAATCAAGAACACGTCCACTTATTCTATTTCTCTTCATTTGATGAAGTCTGGAAAATTAACCACGAAGGCGAATATGGTGCGTATTGGGGCTTGTGGGACAAAGACGGCAAATTCAAATTTGAAAAGTAAAAAAACATACTCATAAATCTGCGGATTTATGAGTTTTTCTTTGTAAAACCGCCAATATAGACATAAATAAGACTCAAAAAGGACCGATTTTTGAAATATGTATATATATTCATAAAAAATATAGGTAAACCAAAAAAACACGTGATATACTGACATTGAGAAAGAGGGGGGAACTCTTGCAAAAGTTTAAAACAGCTTTTTTTGATTTGATTCGAGGGGACAAAACGACTTTAATCGTTTTAATAACCCAAATCACCGTTGGATTTCTATTTGCGATCTCATTACTTTTACCGTACATGGTTAGTAACAATTTGATTGATGGCTCGCTATCATCATCTGACTTTCCTGGTGGCGGATTATACACATTTATCTTTTTCATGTCGATACTTGGCTTTGCCTATTTAGCCATCATGAAACAAGACAAATACCTTAAAATGTTATTCATCGGACAAGCTGTTTTAGCAACCATCATTTTCTTATATTCGTTGTTATTCCATAAAGTTGGTTTAGCAAGTGCCTCCAATGGATTTGGTAAAATTTTGGAATTCTTACTCATCATAGTATTCTGGTTTTTAGTCTTTGGTGAAAAATATTTGTTACAGTTGATTCACAAGTTTGTCCCAGAAACTGTAGCCAAAGAAGCACCGGTGGAAGTTCAAATAAATCCAGAAACACCATCCACTGAACCCAAGAAGTCTTATATTCCAAAATCGGTAGATATGCATCCAAAAGTTGAAGAAACCAAGATAGAATCACCAAAAGAAGAACCTAAAATTGAATCACAAGAAACACCTAAAACAGAAGAGGAACCATCTTGAGCAGAGAAGAAGTTGTCAAATTAGCCAAAGATTTTAAACTCACGGATAACGAAGAGTTGGTTGCGAAAGTAGTCATTTCGTATTCAACCTCTTACAAAGTGAATACCATCGCTATGGGTCGTACCACTGGTGCAGGTAGCGACGGTTTCATTGGGGTTTATCAAAATCAATTGGTCTGTTTTGATGCCAATTTATTAGGTACCAAACCACACAAAGAAAGATTCCGTTTCAATTTTGATGAAATCGACCATGCTGAAATTAAGAAAGGATTTTTAAACCTTAATAATCAATTCATCATTAAGTCTGGTCATCATCACTATAAGATATATTTCACAGGTAAACGTCGCAGTTTGATTGAAGCGATGTATCAAAAAGTCATTCAATATAAAAAACAAGATTAACCTACAAAACCAAAACCCAGTCGGTTTTGGTTTTATTTATATTTCCAATTAGAAAACATTTAAAACCGACCACATCATTCGCATTTATAACCCATGAATGTTATGATATTCACAGTTTTTAAGAAGGATGTGATGGTATGGATTGGAAGAAAACGTTAGGGGTTTTTATGATCAGTCAAACAGTATCTTTGTTGGGTTCGATGTTGGTTATGTACGCCATCATGTGGTACATCACGTTAGAAACCCAATCGGGTTTGATGATGACCATCATGGTGATGTGTACCTTTATTCCATCCTTGTTAATCTCCCCTTTCGCGGGGGTTTGGGCAGATAGACTCAACCGGAAGATGTTAATGATCACCGCAGACATTGGCATAGCATTTGTGACATTGATTGTTGCGATACTGTTTTTCATGGGTTTTCGTGAAATATGGATTTTGTTTGTGGTTTCCGTGGTGAGATCGTTTGGACAAAGCGTTCACCAACCAGCCGTATCAGCTGTCTATCCACAAATTGTCCCAGAAACCCATTTGGTTAGGGTTCAAGGCATTTCACAAGGCATTCAATCTTCATCGATGATTTTGATGCCTTTATTGGCGGGGTTATTGCTTGCCTATTTTGAGTTAGAATTGATTTTGTTCATTGATGTGGTAACTGCAGCGATTGCAGTGATGATTTTAGTCACTTATGTGAAGTTACCAAAACATGCAGCAGAGTCACATCCATCCACGATTGATTACTTTGAAGATATTAAACGTGGCATACATTATGCGTTCACCCATAAATTAATTTTCAATATCTTGTTATTTTCATTCCTGTTTATGATTATGGTTGCGGCACCATCATTCTTAACATATTTACAGGTAGCACGTGTATTTGGTGCTGAAGCGTGGCGATTATCTGCTTTAGAAGCCATCTTCGGGACAGGGATGTTGTTGGGGTCTATTGTGATTACCATATGGGGTGGTTTTAAAAACCGATTGGTCACATTTTTCTTATGTTATATCGCCATCGGTTTAGGTACTGTTGGGTTAGGCCTTCCATTCAATTTTATCTTCTATATAGGGTTATGGGGATTTGTTGGGTTCTTCATTTCCTTAAGTAACCCACTGATGGTTGGACTCATCCAAGAGAAAGTGGATCCGAAATATATTGGACGTGTATTTTCTGTCTTTGGATTAATCAATACGATTAGTTTACCATTAGGCATGTTAATCTTTGGACCACTATCGGACGTATTTGATATATCTTTGATTATTTTGTTGAGTGGGGTTGGTATGGGCATCATCGCGATGGTCCCTTTGTTCAATCGTACTTTATTATTAGAAGGCTTACCAAAAAAGACAAGCAATACGTAAAGCGGGCAACCGCTTTTTCTTTTTCTATGTCAGGATAGATTGCTTAATTAGAATGCTTATAACTTGAATTTTGAGGTATTTAGGTATATATATGTTATGGGTGATTATAATATGAAAAAGCAAAGAAACAAAGTAATCGTCGTAGGCGGTGTTGCTGGCGGGATGAGTTTCGCCACACGTTACAGACGATTAAATCAGAATGATGACATCATCATTTTTGAAAAAGGCCCTTATGTGTCCTTTGCCAACTGTGGGCTACCATACCACATCTCTGGTGAAATTTCGACACGTAGCGGCTTATTGGTAGTGAGAGAAGCCTTATTAAAAGAACGATTCCATTTGGATATTCGTTCGAATGCCGAAGTCATTTCGATTGATTCAAACAACAAGCAAGTGACTTATCTAAAAGACGGCGAAACCAAGGTTGAAAGTTATGACAAGTTGGTCCTTTCAACCGGTGCGAAACCCATTGTGATTGACATCAAAGGTCAATACAATGTACCGATTTTTACATTAAGAAACATCCCTGATCTCGATAAGATCATGCGTTTCATCAAGGAAAACCAACCAAAACACGCGACAGTGATTGGGGCAGGTTACATCGGCTTAGAAGTAGCAGAAAACCTTATTAAAAAAGGGATTCAAACAACGATTGTTGAAAAGGCAACAGAGGTATTACCAATTGTTGACCCTGAGATGGCCGCTTTCATCCGCGAAGAATTGGTCTTAAAACAAGCCCAAGTATTCACAGGAAATGAGATTCAAGAGATTCAAGGCAATGAAGTCTTGTTAGCCTCAGGCGACCGATTCAAAACCGATTTCATCGTGATGGCGGTCGGGGTATTCCCAGACTCCGCTCTCGCAAAACAAGCGAATGTTGAAACGGGTATTCGTGGTGGGATTAAAGTAGACCAACACTATCAAACCTCGGTGAAAGACATTTACGCGATTGGAGACGCCATTTTGGTTAAAAACCAAGTGTCCAATCAAGAAACACTCATTCCACTCGCTTCACCAGCCAACCGTCAAGGTAGACAATTAGCAGACATTCTCAGTGGGTTAAATGTGACTAATAAAGGTTCACTAGGCACATCGATTGTTAAAGTATTTGACTTATCCTTAGGCGCAACAGGTCTCAATGAACGTCAATTGGCAGGTAAAAAGTATTCAGTACTTCACTTAACCGCCAATGACCATGCAAGCTATTACCCTAACGCAACCTCAATCTACTTAAAAGTGATTTATGACCCGGAAACCGAATTAATTCTCGGGGCTCAAGCGGTTGGTCAAAAAGGCGTAGACAAGCGTATCGATATCATCGCTACTGCCATCAAAGCCAAATTGCCTGTTACCTTCTTACAAGAACTTGAATTTACGTACGCACCACCATTTGGTAGTGCGAAGGACATCGTTAATATGGCTGGTTATGTCGCTTCTAACCAAATGTTAGGCATCACGAAAACCATCCAATGGTATGACGCAATTCAAATGATGAATGACGATTCCGTCGTATTTGTCGATGTACGCTCATTCTTTGAATCTGCTGCACAAGGAACTCTTCCGAATGCGATCAATGTGGATTTAGACCAAATTCAAGAACTATATACCCAAATTCCAAAGGATAAAAAAGTCGTTGTGTTCTGTGACAACGGTATACGTGGGTACAATGCAGAACAATTTTTACGCAGCGAAGGTTATGATGTGTATAACCTCGATGGCGGACACAATTACATTTCAAAAATGCTAAAGGAGACAGCTCATGTTTAAAAATGTAGATGCGAAAACACTTCAAGAAAAAATCAAATCTGGTGAAGCTAATGTCATTGACTGTAGAGAAGAGTATGAATACGAAGAAGGCCATATCCCAGGGTCCATCAATATGCCAACCTCAAACTTCTTAAAATACATCAAACTGATTGATAAAGCAAACCATTATTACATCATTTGTCTAACGGGTTCTCGTTCACATATGGTTGCGCGTTACTTGGATGCACAAGGCTATAACGTGACCAATGTGGTCGGTGGAATCATCACGTATCAAGGTCCAATTGAAGCTTAATTCTCAAAAAATAATACTCTAAAATCCCCTGAAAGTGGACGCTACTAATAATTGTAATTGTAGAAGTTTACGAGAGGGGATTTTTCTTAGTTAGAATCAAAATTTAGATAAAAGAATGATTAAGTCATTTCATATATCATGGAGTCAAGTATCGAAACACCAATTGTGGGAAAATATCGTAGAGTTTTCATTTCGAAAAAGTTCACACAGACTTCACAAACCATTGATATCCTTGAAGCACAAACATACAGGAGGTCATGGTTATGTTAACATTAAAAAATATTAAAAAGAATTACGTTTTAGGCAATCAAACATTCAAAGCACTCGATGGAATCGATCTGGAGTTTAGAAAAAATGAGTTTGTCGCTATCCTAGGTGCGTCAGGGAGTGGAAAGACCACCCTATTAAATATTATTGGCGGTCTAGATCGCTACACTAGTGGCGATTTGATCATCAACGATAAATCCACCAAATCGTTCAAGGATGCTGATTGGGATAGTTATCGAAACACTGCTATTGGTTTTGTATTTCAAAGCTACAATCTCATCCCTCACTTATCGATTTTAGACAACGTAGAAATCGCCTTGAGATTATCGGGTGTCGGTAATGCTGAGCGCAAAAAAAGAGCAAAACAGGCATTATATGATGTTGGATTAATCGATCACATTCACAAGCGTCCTAACCAATTATCTGGCGGACAGATGCAACGTGTCGCCATCGCACGTGCACTCATCAATAATCCAGCCATCTTATTGGCGGATGAACCTACTGGGGCACTCGACAGTAAAACCAGTGAACAAATCATGTCACTTATTCAAGACATCTCAAAAGATCGCTTGGTCATTATGGTAACCCATAACCCCGAGATTGCTTCTAATTATGCCGACAGAATCATTCGACTGGTTGACGGTAAAGTGGTTGAAGATACCCACCCGCTCGTCAGCAATACATCCAATAAAGAAACGGATCGTTTAGAGTTAAAGAAAGTATCAATGGGATTTCTGACAGCGGTCAAATCCAGCTTTAACAATTTATTAACAAAAAAAGGTCGAAGCCTCATTACGATGTTGGCGGGTAGTATCGGTATCATTGGGGTAGCGTTGGTGTTATCACTGTCCACTGGGATGACACAGTATGTCAATGGCTTACAAAGCGATACACTCGCAGGTTTCCCATTAACCATCACTGAAGTAGTTAGAACCAATACATTTGGGCCTGGCGGTGGTGATAGTCCGTTTGGTTCAGATGCGGACATTGCGACAGAATTTCCAGATGAACCCATCATTTATGCGTATGATGAACTGGCGAATACCACCATACACACCAATGTGTTAGATGAAACGTTCTTGACATATCTCGATGGGTTGGACTCATCTTTATATAACTCGATTTCAACTACCAAGTCATTGTCAATGCACATCCTAGCTGAAACATCATTAGGCACTTACACAAGCATCTCAACCAATCAATCTAGCGGAACCATGTTTGGGTCTTCATCCCTCATCTTTGAAGTACCCAACAGTCCTGATTTCATCCAATCACAATACGATGTTTTGGCAGGTACTTATCCAAATGAATATAATGAATTGGTGCTCGTAATTGACTCTAATAATCGATTATCTGTCGAAATATTGGAAGCTGTAGGTGTTGGTATAGAAGAAAATTATGATTTTAATGATTTTCTAGGAAAAACATTCAAAGTCATACCAAATAATACGTATTATACAGAAAACAATGGGGTATATATCCCTCAATCCAATCAACAAGACATGTATACCAGTAGTGATGCAATCACGTTAGAAATCGTGGGTATCATCCGCGTAAATGAAGCAGCAAGTAGTGAATTATTATCTACCGGTATTGGCTATTTAACCGATTTAACAGATTACATGTTAGCCATCGAATCCACATCGGATATCGTAACATCACAATTGAACCAACCCAACACCAATGTGTTGACAGGCATGCCATTCAATACACAAGTTACGTACAATCAAGTCATGAAGACCATTGGTGGTGACACGACACCTACAGGCGTACAAATCTATCCAGTATCGTTTGATGCGAAAGACGAAATTAAAGCCTATTTGGATGCTTATAATGTTGGTAAAACCCAAAACGAAGCGATTATTTATACGGATACCGCAGAAACCATCTCTTCAACCATTTCATCGTTGATTAATACCATTACAATTGTCCTTGCAGCTTTGGCTGGTGTATCATTGGTAGTATCTTCCATCATGATTGGAATTATCACCTATGTATCAGTCGTTGAAAGAACCAAAGAAATTGGTATCATGAGAAGTATTGGGGCGAGAAAACGTGATATTTCAAGAATTTTCAATGCAGAAACCTTACTCATCGGTTTGGCTTCAGGCATATTTGGTATCATCGTGACACTCATTGTTTCGTTACCGGCGAATGTGATCATCGAAAACTTAATTCAAGTCAATAACATTGTTATTTTGACATGGAACAATGCCTTATTACTTATTTTACTCAGTGCAATGCTGACTTTAGTCGCTGGTTTGATTCCAAGTAGAATTGCTGCGAATAAAGACCCTGTGGTTGCACTTAGAACTGAATAACCTTAAGATGGGTATATAATCCATTAGAATGTGTTAATATGAAGACAAAGGAGGACATCGGTATGTTTAAAATACTATTGGTCGAAGATGAACAATTCATCCGTACATTGATTAAGACCTATTTAAATAAACAAGGCTATCATGTGATTGAAGCCGAAGATGGTAAATCCGGTTTTGATGTTTTTTCAAATCAGCATGTAGACCTGATCATCACCGATTTGATGATGCCAAAAAAAGACGGGTATGATTTGACTCAACAAATTAGACAATCATCTAAAGACATACCCATTCTTATTATGACAGCATTAGATGCCTTTCAAGACAAAGAAAAAGGGTTCGAAACTGGCGCTGATGATTATATGACGAAACCCGTCAATCTGCCAGAAATGCACTTAAGAATTAAGGCGTTGTTGAGACGATATCAAGTGACCAAAGATCACCAAATCGAATTGGAACATCTGAAGTTAGACTTTCTTACCTTCAGTTGTTCTATCGATGGAAACAATATTAGTTTAACCAAAAAAGAGTTCATGTTGTTGTTTAAATTATTATCGAATCCGAACATCATTTTTACCCGAGAACAATTGATGAATGAGATATGGGGATTTGACTCCGATAGTTACGACAGAACTGTGGATACCCACATCAAACGGCTAAGAGAAATGGTGATGTCTTCAGATTTTGAAATTCAAACCGTACGTGGTTTAGGATATAAGGCGGTAATCAAATGAAACGAATCTCATTAAAGATCATTATGGTGGTTATCATTGTTTTTATTGTATCTACAATCATTCCCCGATTTATTGTCAGTCTATTTGAAACATTTCCAGAAAGAGAATTATTCATCTCGAACTTATTCTTTTTCGGCATGTTATTTAGTGTTGCTCTAGCTTTGATTTTATCTACACTTATTATAAATAGTATGATTGTTAAGCGGATAAAAAACATCAACTCTGCAACTGAAAAAGTAACCAATGGCGATTATAACATTATGATCGATGTTCATGGAAAAGATGAACTATCTCAGTTGAGTCAACGATTCAATAAGATGGTTCAGGCACTTAATTCTAATGAATATTTAAATAAATCATTTGTAAGAAATTTTTCTCATGAGCTGAAAACCCCTTTAGCAGCGATTAAAGGGTACGCAGATATGATGATTGATGACACTAATGAGTCTTCTGAAATGCGTGAATACGCAATCATTATTTCTGACCAAGCCCAGAGGTTATCCAACTTGACACAGCACTTGTTACAATTATCTTTGTTAGATTCAGATGAGATTACACCACAAAATGATTGCTTTAATTTGGCTGAACAAATTCGCAACGTCATTCAACTGC
This sequence comes from Acholeplasmataceae bacterium UBA6235, assembly GCA_002441525.1. Classification (GTDB taxonomy): domain Bacteria; phylum Bacillota_I; class Bacilli_A; order Acholeplasmatales; family UBA5453; genus Paracholeplasma; species Paracholeplasma manati. The sequence continues at coordinate 32,279 of DJWH01000101.1, forward strand.
TTCAACTAGAGTGGGAAAATAAAAAAATACATCTAGAATTAAACTTGATTGATAAAACGATAACTTCGAATAAAGCCTTATTGTACCAAGTATGGAAAAATCTAGTTGAGAATGCAGTTAAATTCACACCAAATGGAGGACATATTATCGTCCAAATGGAATATTCAGATGATAACCTCATCGTTCAAGTACAGAACGATGGTGTTCTAGTTTTGAATCAAGATATCGATCATTTAACAGAGATTTTTTATGTTACAAATCCTGTCCATAAACAAAATGGAAGTGGTATAGGATTGTCTATTGTGAAACGTATCATCCATAAATTAGGTGGAACCATCTCATTTAATACGAATGAGAAAGACACCTTTGAGACAACAATAACCTTACCATTAAAACCCACTCAAAATGGATAATAATTACCTTAATAAACTGCTGATCCGATTAGTGGTTTATTATTTTTAATGGTGAAGACTGGTTTGGATAGGAAGCCCCCACTTCTGTAAGTGGTGGGTAGTTCACCACTCAATGCGTTGAAGGTAAAATACAACTCGACAAAATCGGTCAAGTATTCATAAAAGGATTTACATATAATAAAGTCGGTGATGACATGGATGATCAAATGAGAGAGATTGCGAAACTACAAAAGTATATTGAAGCACACCTTTTGGATGAGATTACGTTGCTAGAGCTCGCAAAAGTATCTGACTATTCGCCTTGGTATGTGGATAAATTGTTTAGAAAGCACTTGAATAAAACCCCGATGCAATACATCAAAGAAAGACGATTGACGCTGGCTGCACTGAAACTTAGAGATGAAAACATCAAAGTTTTAGAGGTTGCACTTGAGTTTTTATTCGATTCACATGAAGGTTTCACACGGGCGTTTTCAAAACAGTTTGGGGTCAGTCCCTATCGTTATAAGAAAGATACCCCCGCAATCCAACTATTCTTACCATACATCCTGTCCGACTACCAATCATTCTTACAAAGGAGAAAAACACCGATGAACTATCAAGCCGTACCGATTTTTACCCAAGTCATTGAAAGACCTGAAAGACAATTGATCGTCAGAAGAGGGATCAAAGCTGAACACTACTTTGCTTATTGTGAAGAAGTAGGTTGTGATATTTGGGGCATCCTAACTTCAATCAAAGAAGCCCTTTATGAACCTGTAGGTTTATGGTTACCCAAAAAATTAAAAGCAGGCAAATCTACTTATGTTCAAGGCGTTGAAGTACCGATGACGTTCAACAAACCCATCCCGGAAGATTTTGAAATCATAACGTTAGAACCACAACTCTATATGGTTTTTCAAGGACCTAAATATGAAGATGCACAATTTATGGAAGCCATAGACGCCTTCAATCAAGCGTTAAAGACATTTGACCCAACGTTATATGGCTATGAATTCGATTTAGAAAACGCCCCAGTATTTCAACTAGAACCCCGCGGTGAACGCGGTTATATTGAAGCGAAACCCATTCGAAAAATAAACCTCAAATAGACCACCGTTTTCATTGACATTTGGATGGGTTATGATAGAATAAGCATCGAAGGGGAGTAGTTTCCCAAGAATCCATCGTCAGGACGGTTATATCTTAACCCGGTGCATTCCAAGCTTAGCTTGTAACAAGACCTTCAAGACTTTTTGTCTTGGGGGTTTTTCTTTTCCCAAGACACCTTATGAAAGGAGACGTCCATGGAACACGTCATCAATATTTTACTGCTTTTGATTGGGTTTGTTTTTCTTGTGAAAGGTGCTGATTTTTTTGTTGCTTCATCCGCATCGATTGCGAAACGTTTTAAAATTTCTTCTTTAGTCATCGGGTTGACTTTGGTTGCGTTCGGTACCTCATTACCGGAACTCGCAGTCAGTTTTATTGCTTCACTTACGGTTGCCCCAGGACAAACAGCGGATATCGCGATGGGGAATGTCATTGGGTCTAATATCGTCAATATTACCCTCATTCTAGGTTTAACCGCGATTGCTAGACCGGTGAATGTATCGAAAACCATGCATAAAAAGGAATTTCCTTATTTGGTTTTCGCATCCCTTCTCATTGCGTTATTTGCGTTTGCTTTCCAAGCCGATGCGTTGATTGTTTGGTGGGAAGCACTCATGTTATTGGTGGTATTCGTAGGTTATATCTATCTCATGCTTAAGACCTCTAAAGAAGCTGAATCTAATGAAGACTATGTAATCATGGATATGAAAAAGTCCATCCTATGGGTAGTACTAGGACTTTTAGGTGTCACTGCAGGTGGATGGATGGTCACCAAGGGTGCTGAAAACATCGCGGTGGATGTATTAGTCAGTTTATTTAACATGACTTCAACCAAAGCAGTCACTTTAGTAGGCTTGTCGATTGTGGCAGTAGGCACATCGTTACCGGAAATGGTCACCTCAATCGTGGCTGCTAAAAAGGGTGAAAATGAGATTGCTTTTGGTAACCTAGTTGGCTCTAATATTTTCAATATATTATTCATCCTAGGGTTATCAGGTGTTGTAACACCTTTAGGGATCAACGGTGACGTGCTCATCGACATTCTAATTATGATTGGTGTCACTGTGTTTGCTTTAGGTGCTGCAATCACGTTTGGCAAGGTATCTAAAAAAGAAGGATTCGCTTTGGTATTCATCTATGCAGCTTATCTAGTTTACATCGTATTAAGAGCTTTATCCATTTTTTAATAATTGTAGACCATCGATAAAAAGATGGTCTTTTTCTTAATCTATGATATAGTAAACTTGAGGTGATATCATGCAATACCAAGTTCAAACTACCTTCAATCAACACATAGACAAGGTGATTCATGGCTTCATCGATATCGTAATGATGAAGCTCTGGCAACCCCATTTAATCGACATTGAAACCGTCAAAGGGGTATGGCCAAAAGCAGGTTTTGAAGGGTTTCTAATTTATGATGTAACGGGTGTTAAGTCAAAGATGTCCGTGAAAGTACTCGAAAATGAGTTACCATATAAACTCGTTTTTGTCTATGAAGTACCTGGCGTATATAACCGCTGTGACTATCATTTCAAAGACTTAGGTCAACAAACCGATTATCAAATGGATGTCATTTTTACTTTTGAAGATGGTATTGAACGACCTGAAGCGCTGTTTAAAGGGGAAACCACGCGAATCATGACTGTGTTTAAAACGTTTATCGAAGGACTATGATATGGTTTTAGTACATTATAACTATACCTATGAAGATGCGTTATTCGATCTGATTGAAAGTGACCCTGAATGGGTAGAATACATCGAACATAGAAATCAATACCGTTTAGCGATTGAAAGTTCAACGGTTTATGTGTTGATGGATGAATCCGTATGTATTGGTTTCATCCGAGGTAGAGATGACAGTGGTTTTGGGTTTTATATCTATGATTTGTTGGTAAGAAAAAGCCACCGTGGACATAGGTATGGTAAAAAACTCATTGATCATCTAAAATCCATTTATCAACCCGTATTTGTGATGTCGGATGTCGATCCTTACTATGAAAAGATTGGCATGAAAAAAATTGGCTCTATTTTTGAATAAAATCACCAAAACGGTGATTTTTTCTTTTTAAGGGGTTTAATCTATCTTTTATTTCCTTTATAATAAACATAGAAACCTTAGAGGTATATCAACTATGAACGCATTTAAATCGCTTGATCGCAGTTACACCAATGCTCGAAAATGGGACTTAGAAAGAGGTCCTTTTGAGGATGATTTTTTACCTTTTTCTATCGCAGATTCAGACTATAAGTCACCAAAACCCATCATTGACGCGTTAAAAAAGCGCGTTGAACACGGGGCTTTTGGTTATAACTATATCGATGAATCTTATGAAAAAGCCGTCGCAAATTGGTTTTTTCGAAGATACCATTTTACGGTTCAAAAAGGCGAATTCTTTCCTGCACCAGGCGTGGTTGCTGCGCTGTATTTAGCTGTTAAAGGCTTAACTCGAAAACAGGATAAGGTCGTTATTCAAACCCCAGTTTATCCAAGATTTTTCGATGTCATCCACGACAACCACCGCGAACTCATCGATAATAAGCTAGTGAATATCAATGGTCACTACACAATGGATTTCTTTGGCTTAGAAGAAGCTTTCAAACAAGGTGCGAAAATGTTTATCTTGTGTAACCCTCACAACCCAGTGGGACGTGTGTGGACCAAACATGAAATCGAACAAGTCGTGAATCTATGTAAGAAATACAAAGTGATTTTAGTTTCGGATGAAATTCACGCTGACATTATCCTTAAAGGACATGAATTCACATCGCTTGGACATTATTTGGATGAGTATGATCAACTCATGGTGTGCACTTCTCCCAATAAAACCTTCAATATTGCAGGATTACATTTATCGAATATCGTAATTAGAAATCCAAAGATGAGAGAAGCCATTCATCATGAATTGCGTGTCTCCCATAACTGTACACCAAACCTATTCGCAACCCTTGCTTGTCAAGTTGCATATACGGAATGTGATGACTGGGTCGATGCTCAAAATAAACACATAGAACAAAACTTCAAACGGTTATATGCATTCTTTAAAGAACATGTACCACAAATAAAAATCACAAAAGCTGAAGGTACTTATTTGGCTTGGATAGACTTATCCTTTTTGAAGAAAGATTCCAGCTATATCACCAAGAAAGTCATGGACTATGGTATCACTTTATCCGATGGGAATAAGTTTGACCCAGATTTAAAAGATTTTGTACGTATGAATTTGGCTTGTTCCAAAGACCAACTACAAGCCGGTCTTGAACGCTTCTTAAATTTTATACTAGATGAACTCCAAGCGTAAAAATCGCTTGGTTTTTTTCTATATAATTTATGTGATACAATCAACTTAAAGAGGTGACTTATGAAACTTTGGAAAAATGGGGTTATCCATACGCTTACAAATGAATCAAATGTTGTCAACATACTCACACATGAAGGGCTCATTGTTGGATTGAATGTGGATGAAAAAGAACCATATGATGAAGTGATTGACTTGAAAGGTCATCACCTTTACCCTGGTTTTGTGGATGCACACCTTCACTTGATTGGCTATGGTCAATTTTTAAATCGTTTAGACTTAACTCATATTCAAGCCAAAGATCAGGTTTTAGACAAACTCAAACAACAACATATTTATGGTCATTTAATCGTGGATGGTTATCATGAATATGTGGGTATTACCAAACATAACTTAGATGGTATTAACGATCAAAAACCAATCATCTTAAGACACCATGACTTTCACGCCGTTACAGTTAACTCTGTGGTATTGAATCAACTCAAGAAAGAAAGTAACACAGGTATTCTTAGAGAAGAAGATGCTCAAGCGGTGATCAAACACTATACGAAAGTCGATAACGACACCTTAGAATCTTATCTTGAGACCGCATTAAAATCACTCTATCGATTCGGTATCACAGGGGGTCACAGTGATGATTTGTTCTATTTTAACGGTTATCAAGATACGCTACAAGTCTTCATAAATGTCTTGAAAAAGATGTCATTTCGAACACATTTATTGGTTCATCATGAAGTCCTTGACGACTACATAGCCTCACCTTATTTCAATCATTACAGTGATTTTTTAGAGCTTAAAGGCATCAAAGTATTCTATGACGGCACCATGTCATCGAAGACGGCTTTGATGTGGCATGGTTATCAAAATGAAACTTCGAATGGCCTTAGAACCACTCCAAATTTCATCGAAATTGTTCAAAAAGTAAGACAATTTGGTCTGACTTTAGCCATCCATGTGATTGGGGACCAAGGGTTAGATGAACTCGTCGATATTTTAAAGAAATTTCCACCCAAAGAAAATCAAAAAGACCGTATCATTCACGCCCCATGGGTATCAGAATATGGCATAAATACGCTAAAATCCATGCCTGTTACGATTGACATACAACCACAGTTTTTATCAAGTGATTTCCCTGAAGCGTGCAATATTTTCAAACAATTACCACCGTATGTTTTTCCGTGGAAAACCATGTTGAAAAATGGATTAACCCTCTCTTTTAGCAGTGACGCACCGGTAGAGACACCTAACCCACTCTTAGGAATCTTAGACGCTACAGAACGGGTTGCGAAAGACGGAAAAATATACCAACCCGAAGAACGCATTTCTAGGATGGATGCGATCAAAGGTTATACGATATACGCGAACGCTCAAAACAAACTACAAAACAGGGGTTCAATTGATATTGGTCAAGTCGCGGACTTTACCATTTTCACATTCGATTTAGAAACCATCGAATCTAGTAGACTAAAAGAGCCTTTGGTTGAAATGACAGTTATCAACGAACACATCGTCTATCAAAAATAGACTGTGTGTTTTTCTTTTCTGTGTGAATTGGCACTTAATACTTGACATTGCCAAAACCTTGGATAAAATAGTATTTGGAGGCGATAATTATGTCAAAGACACAAGCATTTAAAACAGAATCTCAAAAGCTTTTACATTTGATGACACACTCAATTTACACACAAAAAGAAATCTTCCTTAGAGAACTCATATCCAACGCGAGTGACGCGATTGATAAGAGACACTTTTTATCTTTAACGGACGAACAAGTCCCGTCCGGGGAATACAAAATCACCATCACACCCAACAAGGAACAAAGAACCCTTACAATCACAGATACTGGGATTGGTTTCACCGAAGAAGAATTGATTACCAACCTTGGTACGATTGCACAAAGTGGATCCAAAGCATTCATTGAAAAACTAGACCAAAACGATACAAACATCATCGGTCAATTCGGGGTCGGTTTCTACAGTGCATTCATGGTTTCCGACAAGGTTGAAGTCAGAACCAAATCCCCTTACGCAAACACCGGTTATTTATGGACATCGGATGGTGTTTCAGAATTTACCGTCGATGTGTTAGATCGCGATGTTGTGGGCACTGAAATCACTTTATATTTAAAAGCGGATATCGAAGATGAAGAAGTCAAAGAAAACTTCAGTGACTACCTTGAAGTCTATGAATTGCGTTCACTCATCAAAAAGTATAGTGATTATGTGCGTTACCCAATCTATTTATCAGAAGATTTAGAAAAACCAGTCAACCAAATGACTCCGCTTTGGCAACGTTCGAAAGCGGACATCACCGATGAAGCCTTGAATGGTTTTTACAAACACCAATTCAATGACTTTGAAGACCCAATGAAGGTCATTCATATGTCCGTTGAAGGGATGTTAACCTTCAATGCGTTATTGTTCATCCCTAAAAAACCAGCCTATAATTTCTATAGTGAAACCTATGAAAAAGGATTACAACTCTATTCCAAAGGTGTCTTCATCCAAGACAAGAATAAAGATTTGATTGGCGATCACTTCAAGTTTGTTAAAGGGGTTGTAGACTCCTCCGATTTATCCTTAAATATCTCTCGTGAACTCTTACAACAAGACAGACAACTCAAAAAGATTTCCAGTTCAATTGAAAAGAAGATTAAGAATGAACTTCAAAACTGGTTAGAGAATGACCGTGAGAAATACATTGAATTCTATGATGTATATAAGACATCTTTAAAGTATGGCATTTATCAAAACTTCGGCTTACACAAAGAACTTTTACAAGACCTTATTTTATTTAAAACCAACCTTTCGGATGACTACATTACTTTCAAAGAATACCTAGACCGTAAAAAGACGGATCAAAAAGACATCTATTATGCGACCGGTAAATCCAAACAAGCCATCTTAAACCTACCTCAAATGGGTATCCTCAAAGAAAAGGGATATGAAGTATTATTACTGACCGAAGAAGTGGATGAATTTATGATTCAAATCATGGGTTCATACAATGAAGCCCCATTCAAATCAATCCAATCTGCCGATTTAGACTTGGTAGATGAAGAAAAGAAAAAGGATATTAAGAAGAAAGAAAAATCCAACAAATCCTTATTAGAAGCTCTTAAGGAAGCCCTTGGCGATAAAGTCTCTGATGTCAAACTCTCTCAACGCTTGAAGGATGCACCTGTGTGCTTGGTTTCAGGTGAAGGTTTGTCTTTAGAAATGGAAAAAGTATTGAAGAACGTACCAAATGGTGAACAAGTCAAAGCGGAACGTATCTTAGAACTCAATCCTGATCATGACATCTTCCAAGTTTTACAAGGCTTAACCGAAGATAAAGCTGCGTTAAAATCTTACGCAACCCTCTTATACCACCAAGCCTTACTCATTGAAGGCTTACCAATCGAAGACCCGTCGGAATACATCCAAGTATTGAATGACTGGATGGTTCACAAGAAATAAGGATTTAAGCTCACTGCGGTGGGCTTTTATGTTCAATATCTTAAATTTCCCTTTATTGTGTATCACCTAGGGACTTAAAAACTACTTTGTTATATAATAAACATAAAGGACAGTGATGTTATGCGTTGGATCATGTTTATCCGATTATTTAGACAAATATTTTCTAAAAAGAAACTACCGGACTTAGACTTCATTCAAAATCAAGGTCTTTTGGCTGTGAAGATTGCACAAACTTTCGCACTACGAATTGACTTCTTAAATGAAGCGACCTGCACCCATCTAGCGAAACTTTATACTCGAACCACCCCAATTCAAGGGGAGGATTTTAAGGTTTTACTTCAACAATATACCAATGAAGATTGGCTTAGACAGTTTAAAACAATCGAAGAAACCCCGATTGGCAGTGCATCCGTTGGACAAGTCCACCGTGCTACCTTATTTAATGGTGATGAAGTGGTCATCAAATTCATCAAAAAAGACTTCAAGAAAAAATTTGAAAAAGATGTCCGTTCACTCAGACGATTCATCAAGTTCATCATTTTCTTCTATCCTAAATTGGCTAAAGTGGCAGACCCAGTAGGCATTTTAGAGCATATTGAAGAATACACCTTAGCCGAGTTAGACTTAAGAAACGAAATCAGCCATGGTGAAGTGCTCAAAGGCATTTATGAAGCGAACAAAGACAAGTTTGATTTATCTCGTTTAAAATTTCCTAAAATTTATAAAGACTTATCGAATGAACATGTGTTGGTTTCTGAGTTTATTGAAGGGAAAACCGTCGATGATCTATTAGAAGAAAAATCGATGCCTTTTGAAGATATCTTAGAAATATTCCATATTCATGGGTTCTATATTTTCATTGTCGGTACTTTCCATGGGGATTTACATCCAGGCAATCTCATCAAAAAAGGCAATGATTTCTATTTTATCGATACTGGTGCGATTTCGGAAGTGGGCAAAAAGATCCAAATGGGCTTATTTGAGTTCATGGAAAAACTCGCTTATTACGACTTCCCTGGATGTGCATTGGCATTAAACCATATGGCTTCTAAAGAAATCCACGGGAAAACTTATGATGCTTATTATGTAAAACTATTGGATTTATACAAAGACTTCGAAGGCAAGTCGGTATCTGATGTTTCCTTGACTAGAAAAATGATGGAAACCATCAAGCTTGGGGTCAATTCAGGCATGGTCTTTGAAAAAGGGATGTTCCCCATCATCAAGAGTATGATGTATTTGGATGGCATGGTATTAAAAGGTGCACCAGATACGGTACTCATGATGGAAATGAGACGATTCTTAGAAGAATTCCACAAAGCAAATGAGGCGATCAACGCATGAAAAAAATAGCGATTATTGGGGCTGGACCTGGGGGTTTAGCCGCGGGGATGGTCTTATCTAAAAAAGGGTATGACCTCCACATATTTGAAAAAGACAACCAAGTAGGTGGTCGTTCAAAACGACTATCTTTAGGGGATTATCATTTTGATGTGGGTCCAACCTTCTTGATGTATCTAGAAATTTTAGAAGAAGTCTTTCAATCGGCTGGGTATGACTTACACAAAGAATTAGACCTCATCCGTTTAGAAGAGTTATATACATTGATGTTCAATGACGTTACGTTTCACATGTCTAATGATCCAGAAGAGAATGCGAAAATGTATGATAAATACCAACCTGGTATGGGTAAAAGCTATTTAAAATGGTTGAATGCACAAGAAAAGAAGTTAAATGCCATCTCGCCAATCTTAAAGAAGCCTTTTCCAAACTACATACATTTTTTAAGACCGGATGTTTTAAAGGCAGTACCGCATGTACACCCATTCCAATCGGTTTATACCCACTTATCCACATTTAATAAAGACAATGCGTTCATCCATTCCTTATCTTTCCAAGCAAAGTACTTAGGCATGGCTTCCTATCAAGCGCCGTCTATCTTCACGATTTTACCGTATCTTGAACACGCTATGGGGTTATATCATGTCAAAGGGGGTCTCAATCAAATCAACCATAAAATGGCTGAGTTGATTGAAAAGAATGGCGGAAAAATCCATTTAAATAGTCACGTTGAAGAAATCATTGTGGATAATAGGGCAGCGAAAGGGTTAAGAGTCAACGGCGAAGCCATCCTCTTTGATGACATCATCATTAATGCCGATTTTGCGTACGCGATGAATCATTTAATCAAACCAGAACACTTAAAGAAATATACCCCAGAAAAGATTGAAAAGAAGAAATTCAGTGTATCGACATTTATGTTATACATCGGATTAGATATTACCTATGATTTCCCACACCACGAAATCATTTTCTCGAAAGATTATGAAGCCTATTTGAAGGGGTTAACATCCAATCGTTTTACAGATGACTTCAGTGTGTATGTCCATAATCCAGGACTTAATGATAATTCATACGCCCCTAAAGGTCACACCAGCCTTTTTGTTTTAATACCAGTACCTAACTTATCAGCTGAACAAGATTGGTCTGTATATAAAGAAATCCTGAAAGAACAAACCATCGATTTGATCGAATCAAAACATAAAATCGACCTTAGAAATCATATTCAAGCGTTAAAAATGATTGATCCAACCGATTGGTCAAATGATTATAACGTATATCGTGGCGCTGTATTCAATTTAGCACATAACTTACCACAAATGTTGAATCGAAGACCACAAAATCGATTCGAGGATATCTCTCGTATTTATCTCGTTGGTGGCGGGACACACCCAGGCAGTGGGTTACCAACGATATACCAATCAGCGCTTATATTGAAGTATTATTTATAATCCAAATTATGAGTATGATACTAAAATTTCGTAAACGAACAACAAGACAACTGATCGGGTTTGATGTCTTTTACTACATTCAGGGATATATTTATTTAAAACCACTTAAGATGGATGATGCTATCCATTACATAAAACAAAAGAAATTAGAAATAGTATAAAAAAACGCTTCCACTTGTGTTATCATATTTATAAAGATAAGCACTCTTTAAGAGTGGAAGGGAGAAAAAATGAAACAAAGAAGTATTGGTATGATGATTTAGTTATTCTTATTCACCTTTGGTATCTATCCGATTTATTGGATTATCATGTTCCAAGTTGAACTTAAGAAACAAACTGGTGAAGGCTTTGGTGGCTTAGGACACTTCTTAATGTTAATCTTTACCTTTGGTATTTACGGTCTTTATTGGCAATACGCAGCTGGTAAGAGATTGGCTAAGCAAGGCGCTGAAGATATGTCTATCATCTATTTGATTTTAGCCATCGTCATCGGTGGATTCATCAACCCATTCTTGATGCAAAATCAAGCGAACAAACTAGCATAAATAATAAAGGACAGCGCTGAATAGCCCTCTGTCAAGTAGACACGGTAAATAATATAAAATTAGATAGCCATATACCTGTATTCTAAAGGTGTGTGGCTTTTTAATTTTCGTTGAATTCGTTCTTTATTATAGAAATTTAGGTAGTCATTAATTGCCTTTGTTAGTTTTTCAGAGGAGTCAAAGGACTCTAGATAATACATTTCCGATTTGATGATTCCCCATAAGTTCTCGATTGGTCCATTATCGATACATTTTCCTACTCTCGACATGCTTTGTTCGATATTATACTTATCCAATAGATTTTTAAATGTTCTGCTTGTGTATTGAAATCCTCTGTCGCTGTGAAACAGTGGGTGAGCTTTTGGATTATTTTTCATAGCCTTTTTAAAGGTTGTGAAAACCAGATAATTATCATTTCTATGATGTATATGATGAGACACTACACTATTATCATATAAGTCTAATATTGCGCATAAATACAGTTTTTGTCCACCGTATCCATATTTAAATTCTGTAACATCACTTAACCATTTTTCATTTGGATTTGATGCGAAGAACCCTCTATTTAATATGTTTTGTCCAACTTGTTCAGGTTTTGTTTTAACGAAACCTGGACGTTTACGACGGATAATAGATTTTAAGTTATAGGCACGCATCAAACGATAAATGTAGCTATCGGAATGTTTTGTTCCTGTATATTTGTTGATGTTATCCCTAATACGTCTATAGCCGTATTTCTTCTTAAAATGTTGATAGTAGGTTTGTATAACTTCAAGCGTTTCTTCGTTCTTTAGTTCATACGCCGGTTTAATTCTATGTGACCATTTATAATACGCAGATCTTGCTATACCTAATAGTTCACAGAGCCATTTAATATCATAAATATCTTTAAAGTGATCTATTGTTTCATACGTCTCTTGGTTTCTAATCTTGTTAAGTGCGCTTTTCCCTCCAATTCTCGTTTTTTTTTGAATACTTCTTTGGCTGCCTCACTTAAATATAATTCCTTCTTCAGTCGTTCATTCTCACGTCTTAATTGTTCAAGTTCTGATAGTGTTTCAGTTTGTTTTTTTATGCCACGCTTATCATTTAGCCCATCAACACCAGATACTTGGTACTTTTTGTACCAAGTATAAACTTGTTGGTAACTTACTTTAAACTTCAAGGCAGTTCCTTGATAATCTAACTCATTGTTTATTAAATAATTAATGACGTCAATTCTTTCATTTAAACTTGTTTTTCGGCCCATAATATCGATACCACCTGATCCACTATTCGTAGTTTTAATATTATTATACCCTAATACCCATCCAGCGATTAATGAAGGATTATTGATACCATACTTGATCGCTAAATCATTGTGACTACCCTCACCATTTTTATATGATTCAATGACGGTATATTTAAATGTTGCAGTATAGTTTTGATGGGTTTTCTGCATACGTAATGCTTCAGCACCGAAGTTGTTATATTTGAAGACTAGAGATTCTATCGTACTTTTGTGTACACCATATTGGCTTGCTAAACTTCTAAGTGTTCCTCCGCCTTTCTTGTATTGCTGACATATAAGTAGTTTTTCTTCATAACTTAATCGTTTGTTTTTCTTCAAAATAAAATACCTCCAAGTATTAACAGTAATAATATATTTTTACTTATATTATTTCATGTGTCTACTTTGGAGGTATCATATCACGCGGCTGTCCTTTTTCTTTGTTAT
>DJWH01000033.1 GCA_002441525.1 Acholeplasmataceae bacterium UBA6235
TGGATTTCTAACCCATCTTTTTTCAATCTTGTACGGATTTCATGGTCGTTTTGAGCGATGACATCGTCGATTGAAACCCAAGCTGGGGTCATCCCAAAACGAATCTCATAGTCTTCAGGATTGGTTTCCACATAACGTTCAATAGACACTTCATAATAATGGCTTTTTTGGTATAGGATACCATCGCGTTGACCACTGCGTAATTCTTCTAAGTAACCAATGGGTTGGATTTCTTTCGCAACCACACCCACTTCTTCTTCAAGTTCACGCTTTAATGCTTCTATAAAATCTTCGTTTGGTTCAACACCACCCCCGGGGGTCATGTAGTCTTTAAACTTCTTAGAATAAGTCATGAGAATTTGATTGCCGTTTAGAATGATGGCTCTCACGGTAAAACGGGTTGCGGTTGGGGTTTGATCTTGTAAACCGGATTCAATGATGATGTCTGCTAATTTTTTCATTTTTTGGTTGCTCTTGGATGGCTTTCTTTATAGGATTGACGGATTTTTTCCGTGGTTAAATGCGTATAGACTTGGGTGGTTTTTAAATGTTCATGGCCCAAAAGTTCTTGGACAACCCTGAGGTCTGCCCCATGGTTGAGTAAAGTAGATGCGAACGAATGTCTTAACATATGTGGTGATACGTGGATGAGTTCACCAGCATGGTCAAAGAGTGTATTTAGAATTACCCTTAGCCCTCTAGGGGTTAGGGTTGTGCCTTTATAGTTGATGAAGACATCTTTGTTTTCAAGCGTATCCCCTTTGGCTAATAAGATGGGTCTAGTATAGGTTAAGTAGGTTCTAAACGTGTCTTTTAAGGTTTCATGTATAATCACATAACGATCTTTAGACCCTTTCCCATGAATGAGGATCCGTTGATTGGATAACTCAATGTCGGATAGTTTAAGGCTACAAAGCTCAGAGGCACGAAGACCGGTTGAATATAACAAATCAAAAATCAAATAGTTACGCAAACCCAATGGGGTCGACGTATCGATGGTTTGGTAAATGAGTTCAATCTCTTTTTGAGAGACGACTTTGGGCAATCGTTTTTCAACCTTTGGTGATTTAAGTTTTAACACCGGATTGGTGTCGATGTGTTGCATCTTATGGTGAAACTTATAAAATGCTTTTAATGCCGATATTTTTCGAGTGATGGATTTATTTTTGTAGGATTCGTTGCTTAAGTGGTTCAGAAAATGACCAAAGATACGCTCACGGGTGACCGATAACAACTCATCAGCAAACCCTTCTTTTTGAATGAATTCTAAGAAGGATATGATGTCTGAAATATAAGCGGTTATGGTCGGTTGAGCATAGTTTTTTTCAATCGTTAGATAGTCTTTAAATGTCTGAATCGCCACTTCATTGGTCATGTTATGACTCCTTTAGAAAATCCTCAAGTGCTTGTTTAGCACGTTCTGCATATAGGCGTTTACGGTCTGCTTTTTTGTGTTTTTCTAATGCGGGTAAAATACCTAAATTCGCGTTGATGGGATTAAAACTCTTATTCGGTGTAGATACATAATACGCCATCGCGCCAATCATCGTGGTTGACGGGAATGGTTTGATGTCTCTACCTTTAAGCAGTTGACTCATGTGATAAGCTGCGGATAAACCTGAGGCTGCTGATTCGATATAACCTTCTACCCCAGAGATTTGGCCTGCGACAAATAGTTTAGGGTATTGTTTGGATTGATAACAACCATTTAAAATATTGGGTGATTCCAAATAGGTATTTTGATGCATGACACCATATCGCACGATATCCGCATTTTCTAACCCTGGAATCAAACGGATGATGCGTTTTTGTTCGCCCCATTTGAGGTTGGTTTGGAACCCAACGATATTGAATAAGGTATGAGCTGCATCGTCTTGTCTGAGTTGCACGACCGCGTAGGGACGGTTATTGTTGTGTTCTAATCCGACCGGTTTGAGTGGTCCAAATAAGAGGGTTTCTCTACCTCTTGAAGCCATGATTTCAACGGGCATACAACCCTCAAAAACATTCACTTCAAAATCTTTTAAAGTTGCACGTTCCGCACCCATGAGTTCATCATAGAAGTGATCGTATTGTTCTTTGGTCATTGGACAGTTGATGTACGCTGCTTCACCTTTATCGTATCTGGATTTCAAATAAGCGATGTCATAGTTGATGGTTTCGCCATCGATGATGGGTGCAACCGCATCAAAAAAATGGAGTTGTTTCGCATCAAACAGTTGTTGGATTTTTGAAGATAACACATCTGAGGTAAGTGGTCCTGATGCGATGATGGTATAGTCATCGATATCGATGTCTAAAACCTCTTCATGGATGACTTCAATGTTTGGGTGTTGTTTGATTTTTTCAGTGACATAGGCACTGAACCCTACCCGGTCTACCGCTAAGCTTGAGCCTGCAGGTACTTCTTTTTGATACGCGGCTTCCATGATGAGTGACCCAATGGTCATCATTTCATTTTTTAACATCCCTACCGCATTGTGTGGGTCATTCGATCTGAGCGAGTTTGAACATACCAGTTCAGCAAAGTTTGAAGTTTGATGGGCTGGCGTCATTTTAACCGGTCTCATTTCATAGAGTTTAACTTTATATCCTTGATTCGCGAGATACCAAGCAGCCTCACTGCCTGCCAATCCCGCGCCGATGATTTTGATCATATGGTGGTCCCTTTCGTTTTTACTTTCTAAAAATATAGTATTATTATATAATATTCATGAGGTGTTATCTATGGCAACCATTAAAGATGTCGCAAAAAAAGCAAATGTCAGTGTCGCAACCGTTTCTCGTGTCATTAATAAAAAAGGGTATGTGAATGAAGAAACCCGTGCACTCGTTGAAAATGCGATACACCAACTCAATTATATCCCAAATGAGCTTGCGAGAAGCTTATTTAACAAACACTCCAAGTTGATTGGGGTTTTGGTCCCACACTTCGATACCCAATTCTATGCAGAACTCATCGAAGGTATTGAAAACGCAGCGATGAAGTTGGGTTATAAAATCATGTTATCCAATACCCAAGATAACGCT
Source organism: Acholeplasmataceae bacterium UBA6235 (assembly GCA_002441525.1). Lineage (GTDB taxonomy): Bacteria > Bacillota_I > Bacilli_A > Acholeplasmatales > UBA5453 > Paracholeplasma > Paracholeplasma manati. The sequence continues at coordinate 3,031 of DJWH01000033.1, forward strand.
AAGCGTGAAAAAGACTATATCCATATTTATTCACAATACAACATCGACGGGATCATCGTGGCTTCGAATGCCCACAATGTCGACCAATTGATTAAATCGGATTTACCGATTGTTACCGTCGACCACATTCTATCTGAAAATATCCCTTCCATCACTTCTAACAACATTCTTGGTGGGATCATCGCTGCTCAAAAACTCATATCGGGTGGGGCGAGATACATTTTAGAACTCCGTGGTCCGTCGTTCTTACTCACCGTATCTGAACGTTCTTTGGGTTTTAGACAAGTGTTGGTACAAAACAACATCCCATACATTTCGTATGATACCGACTTACTGAACCCAAGCATCGATGTCATCACTAAAATCATTGAGGATCACCCACAAATAGACGCCATCTTCGCTACCTCTGATTTCTTAGCGATTCACGCTCAAAACATCTTACAGAAATTAGGTAGAAAAGTGCCTGAGGAAGTTCAAATCGTTGGTTTTGACAACATCGTGTATACCACATTGGTATCACCAACCATCACAACCATCGAACAACCGATCAGACGCATGGGCGAACTTGCGTTAGAGTCATTGGTTAAACTGTTAAACGAAGAATCCTTAGGGGATTTCCACAGTGTCTTGGATGTTAAATTGATTGAAAGAGAATCTACCAAATAACAAAACAAACTGCACATCGCTGTGCAGTTTTATTTTTAGAACTGTCTGAATTGTTTCTCCGATACTGGCTTTAAATAGACATAAAGTACCGTTGATATGAATGCCATCAAAGTGCCTATAATGAACAAAGATGCTTGAGTTGAAATCACTTTATTCAAATAATAATACGCAAATCCGAAGGTCACGATGAGGGCGAATCCACCGAAGACCCCGACCAAAGAAGCGATGCTTTGTTTGACGACTTCTACTTCATTTTGGAAATCAAACTTAGGCATGAATAAATTTAAATACGCATTGATCAAGGATGAAAGGACAGATAATCCAACCACCACATACATCATAACGATGATAGATAGTGGATCAATCGATAAATTGAATCCCAACATGACTAAACTGATCAAACCAATCGGAACAATCAAAATCAAGTTGAAAATGATTTTAGAAATCATCACATTTCTCGGTTCAATCGGTAAACTCTTGATAATCCAGAAGTTTTTACCTTCTAACGATAGACTCACCGCAGGGGTATACGTCATGACAATTGAAAATCCAAATAAGATGAGCAATAATGGTTCAAGTGACATATCCACTGCCATTAATTGAACGAGGATACTTTCAATATCCGATTTGAAGAAAAATGACGCGATACCTAAAACCAATAAGATGACTGGACCTAACCCTGTATTCACTGCGTAGATAGGCACTGAAAAGTATTTTTTAATCTCTTTGATCACCATCGTAAATACCAACCCTTTAGAGTCGTAATTCACTTTGGTTTTTTTACTGATGTACCCTTTGGTCTTTGATTGATTGGTTTTACGAATGACTGGATTTACAAGCAATATGAATAAACCAAACACGACAACCGCTACCAATACGTAATACAACATTGATAGGTGATTTAAGTCATGGACACCATCGATGTACCAACCAATGAGTGGGTAAACATCACTCAATCCTTTGACCATATCGACTTGACCAGTGAGTGGGTTCACTTCTGTGTCATTGAATGAAAAGGATAACGCGAAGATACCGATGAATATCGCGAACAATAAAATGATATTGAGGATTTTTGCGAAAGGCAGTTTCTTGGTGATGTAATCGAGTCCTAACGATACGAATGCCAAAACGACGAGTGGAATCAGTGGTGTTAAGATAAACCCAATCAAGAAGTAAACTAAGGATAATACCGAAATGCCTTTGAAGAAAAAGTAAGCGAATGCGATGGGTAATACAAAGATGAACGATGTGATGTAGATCATCAGTAACATTACCGTGATTTTACCCAATAATACGATGAAATCAGGGATGGGTAGTGGGGCTAAAATATCATAATCTTTATAATGAAACAAATACCCACTGGCTCTAAATAAAGTCATCATCACCGATAGTCCAATGACATAGGTGACGGAAAAGGACAAAATGACTTGGATTTGATTGGCCTGATTCATGATATCAGCCAAATCAAAGAACATGAAGCCAAAGCCAAACATATAGGCAGCGAGCGCGTAGATGATCGCGAAGCCGATCAACACGGTTTTGGTTTTATTTTTCTTTAAATCAAACCCGAAAAGTCGCTTTAAGGAAAAGTTTTCTTTAAAAAATACAGAGACGAGTTTAAGATACATTAGGCTTCACTCGCAATCTCCATGAATAGGTGTTCTAAGGTTTGGTCTTTGATGATGTCTTGGGTATTCCCGCCCGCAACAATCTTCCCTTGTTTGATGATGGCGACTTTATTACATAACTTTTCAACGACTTCTAGTACGTGGGTTGAGAAAAAGATGCTAGAACCCGCTTCGCAAAGGGCTTTGAATTCTTCTTTCAATAAAAACGCCGCTTTCGGGTCTAATCCAACGAAAGGCTCATCTAATAATAAGAGTTTAGGTTTATGAATGAGCGCACTGATGATGACCAATTTTTGTTTCATCCCATGAGAATACGACGAAATTGGGTGGTTTAAAACTTGATCCAATTCAAACTTTTTTGCATACGCTTCAATCAGTGACTTACGTTCCAATACAGGTACTTTAAAGACATCTCCGATGAAATTCAAATATTCAATCCCACTGAGAGATTCATAAATATCTGGATTATCCGGAATATAAGCGATACGTTGTTTGACCGCTAATGGGTCTTTTTGGATGGAATAGCCATCGACTAGGATTTCGCCTGAATCAAAATCAATGATGCCTGCAATGGCTTTTAATAGGGTCGTTTTACCAGCACCGTTGTGTCCAACGAAGCCAAATAAATCGCCTTTTTCAATCGATAACGTGATACCATCATTGGCACGTTTGGTTTTATTGTAGGTTTTAACAACATTTTTGATTTCTAACATAAAAAATCACCTCTACTTACATTATACGCCTATCTTTTCATAAAATGAATATCTCTTTGAATTTTTTTGAATTAATTTGATAAAAAATAAAAACGCCTTGGATGTAGGCGTTTATGATCTATTTTTGAAACAAGAAATCTTCGTAAACTGCTTGTAAGCGGGTGTTTAGGAAGAAGGTAATGAAACTGAGAATCGCCACATTCACTGGCAACATCCACAATCTTAAGGCGAGACTGGCCATGGCGTAATCGCCCCAACCATACAAGAACATCGCACCTGTGTTTGAAGCGGTTGCGAAAACGTGGGTTAAAAACAACACAACGACAATACGAATTAAACCCGATTTGTGTTTTAAAAATAACCCAGGAATCAATCCCCAAGCCATCGCACTGATCGAGAATAACAAAATATAGTCGCCTTGTGGAGCGAGTTGAAACCCAATAAAATCACTGACAAACCCCATCATTAAGCCATAAATCGGGCCTAACACAATACCGCCAATGATGAGTGGTATGGCATAATAGGGTAGCCCAAAATTCAATACAGGCACGATTTGTTTGACAAACACATCGAGTGCCACAGACAATGCGGTTAGCACGCCTGCTAAAGCCAAATACTTCACACTTCTTTTCAAAATAAAAGACCTCCATCTACTAGAGATCCACCATAAAAACTTACAGCGGACGCATAAGGAAACCGCCACATTCGTGTTCGTACCAACCCGACATCCCATGGTTGATCACTTAACGCTTCCTTATTACTCTGTAAGGTTATTTTATCACGGTTTCATCATTCCTGCCACTGGATTGTTTGAACACCTTGATTTTGTAAGAATTGGTTACATTTCAAAAATACCTGACTACCAGAAAAACCACGATAATTTGACAGTGGAGATGGGTGTGAGGTTTCTAAAATACAATGCTTTGGGTTGGTTAAATAAGGTTTAAAACTTCTTGCATGAGCCCCAAACAATAAGAAACAAATGGGTTGATTCAAACGGTTGATGGCTTTGATGATTTCTAAGGTGAAGGTTTCCCACCCTCTGTTTTGATGTGATAAAGGTTTGTTCGCTTCAACCGTCAAAATGGTATTTAACAATAATACCCCTTGTTTGGCCCAGTGGGTTAAATCCCCATGTTTAGGCATTTTAACCCCTAAAGAGGATTCAATCTCCTTATAGATATTTTGTAAAGAAGGCGGGATTTGGATGCCTTTATTCACGGAAAAACACAAGCCATGGGCTTGTCCTTCGCCATGATAAGGGTCTTGACCAATGATGACTACTTTGATTTGATCGAATGGTGTTAGGTCAAAAGCCTTAAATAAATCGTCTTTTTTTGGATATATTGTTTTATTTAAACGTTCTTGTTGGATGAACGTTTTGAGTTGTTGAAAATAAGGTTTTTCCGATTCTTGATGGTAAATATCTTTAAACGTCATACCGCTAGCTCCAAAACATAATCGTCCATCACATAGCCTTTACCAATATCGGTCACGAGTTCTTTTTTAATATCAAAACCCATTTTTTGATACGCTTTGATGGCGTCTAGATTGTATTTATTGACCGTCAAATAAATGGGTTTCTTGCGTTCTTTCAGTTTATCGATGAACCCACGCATAAACCCTTGGTTACGGTATTCTTTATAAATGTAAATCTTTGATAAAAACACTTTGTCAGATTCATCTTTAATCGCAGCGAACCCCACGGGTTTATCGCCTTTAATGATGAAATACTCATAACCGGTATTGATCTGTTCTTTGATCGACTGTACCGATAAAAACGTGGTCAGCATATAATCGATTTGTTCTTTGGATAAGATTTTTTCGTACGCTTCTGTCCAAATGGTTCTAGACATTTTAGAAATTTTTTTGATATTTTCTTTCGTTTCTACCAGTATAAACATACATCCACCTCACAGGATATGCATCGATTTGGCTGTTTTTTCGATGATGTCTACCGCCTGGTCTAGAATGTCTTTATCGTGTAACGCAGATACCATCACACGAATTCTGCCTTTACCTTTGGATACGGTAGGGAAAATGATGCCTGATACATATACACCATTATCTAACAATTGTTTGGAAAATGCCATGGTTTTTACTTCATCACCAATCATGATTGGGGTGATTGGGGTTTCTGAGTGACCAATATCAAAGCCAAGCTGTTGAAGTTTAGACTTTAAATATCTGGCGTTATCCCAAAGTTTGAGGGTGTATTCATCGGAGGATTCCAACATATGAAACGCCTCGATGATGGCTGCGGCTGCACTAGGTTGCATCGAAGTTGAAAACAAGTGCGGTCTACTTCTGTGTAATAAATAGGATTTCATGGCTTTCGAACCACACACATAACCACCGACCACGCCGATGGCTTTAGACAAGGTACCAATGATAAAATCAACTTGTCCATGGAGATGAAAATGGTCGACTGTTCCGCGGCCATGTTCACCCAAAACCCCTGAACCATGGGCATCGTCAACGTAGGTAAGTGCGTTATATTGTTTGGCTAGTTTGACAATTTCAGGCAATTTAGCCAAATCCCCATCCATGGAGAATACCCCATCGGTGATGATCAATACTTGTTCATATTGACTGCGCTTTTCTATCAATAAACGTTCCAAATCCGCCATATTCGAATGCTTATAAACGGCTTTATCTGCTTTCGATAACTTCACACCATCAATGATTGAAGCGTGGTTGAGTTCATCGGATAAAATCAAGTCTTTTTCTGTGGTTACCGCTTGAATGACCCCCAGGTTACATAAGAATCCACTTTGATAAACCAGCGCTGCTTCTTCTTTCTTGAATTTAGCGATGGTTTCTTCGAGTGCTTCATGGATACGCATGTTCCCCACGATGGTTCTCACCGCACCTGCGCCAACCCCATACTGATCTAAAGCTTTTTTAGACTCTTCAATGAGTCTTTTGTGGTTAGCAAACCCTAAGTAATTATTTGAACACAAATTGATGACTTTTTTACCATTGAGTTCAATGATGGCGTCAATCGGTGTGTCGTTGATTGGTAATTCACGGTAAATGCCTGCTTCTTTTAAAGCATTGACCTTTTCTTCTAAAAAGTTCATCGTAACCTCCTATGGAATGAGTACAACTTTACCACTATTGCCGGAAGCCATGATTTTAAAGGCTTCTTCATAATCTTTCATCGAGATCACATGGGTGACAATCTTGTCTAAACGAATCTTTTTGGATTCTAAGAGGGCAGATACTTGATCCCAGTTTTCATACATCTTACGACCTGTAACGCCATAAATGGTGATGCCTTTAAAGACCACATCAGTAGAAATATCAATCTCAATTTTTTCAGATGCGATGCCAAGCAACGACATGTGTCCACCTTTTTTAATGTATTTAAAGCTTTGTTCAATCGCTTTTTTATTGCCGGAAAATTCTGCAACCACATCGACACCTAAACCATTGGTTTCTTTTAAAACCGCTTGAATGACGTCGGTATCTCTTGGATTGATCACCACATCTGCACCAAGTTCTCTGGCGAGATTCATTCTAAATGGGTTGACTTCTATCGCGATGACTTTCTTCGCACCAACCGCTTTCGCAACATTGATGCCCATCAAACCAATCGGTCCACAACCAACCACAGCGACCGTTTTACATGAAATATCGAAATGCAACATGGTATGAACGGCGTTACCTAAGGGTTCTAAAACCGATAGGAATTTAGGGTCTACTCCACTCTTATCGATGATTAAATTGGATTCTGGCATGCGGATGAATTCGGCGAAACAACCGTCGCGGTCAACCCCAATGATTTGGGTATTTTGACAAATATGACCTCTGCCTGTACGACAGAATTCACATTGTCCGCACACGATATGTGTTTCCGATGAAACGATGTCATCGACCTTCACACGGTCGACTTTCGGACCAACTTTAACCACTCGACCCGAAAATTCGTGACCTACGGTTAAAGGCGGATTCAAGCGATTCGCTGCCCATGGGTCCCACTCGTAAATATGAACGTCTGTCCCACACAAGGACGCGCTCAAGACTTCGATTAAGACTTCATGGTCATTCAATGTTTCTGGAACTTCTTTTTCAACAATGGTTAAGCCTTTGCTGCGTGATGCTTTAATGATTGCCATCATGGTTGCCATAGTGTTCTCCCAAACGTCTAAGCGTTTAATCGTGCAATTTCTTTTTCTAATTCGTCGTATAGTGCCTTAGGCATCTTTTCACCTAAAGATTGGTAATAGTCTCTGAGATCTGCCATCTCTTTGAGCCAAGCTTGTTTGTCTACTTCAAATAATTGTTTCAGCGATTCTGGTTTGATAGTTAAACCTTTTGTATCAAATTCAGTTAAGTCTGGCATGATGCCGATGGGTGTTTCAACGCCTTTGGCTTTGCCATCAGAACGCTCGAAAATCCATTTTAACACCCTAGAGTTATCCCCATATCCTGGCCACATGAAATTACCTTGGTCGTCTTTTCTAAACCAGTTCACATAGTAGAATTTTGGTAAATCTGCGGGTTTGGTATCGTCTTTCATCTCAAACCAATGGGATAGATAATCCGCGACATGATACCCAATGAATGGCAACATCGCGAATGGGTCTCGTCTAACTTTACCAATGTCATTTGATATGGCTGCGGCAGTGATTTCGGAACCCATCATCGATCCCATGAAGATACCATGATCGTAACTCAATGATTCTGTCACCAGTGGAATCGTGGTTGCACGTCGTCCACCAACCAAAATCGCACTGATGGGTACGCCAGCTGGATCATCATATTCTTTGGCTAAATTGGGTGCTTGTTCAATACCAACAGTAAATCTTGAATTTGGATGGGCTGCTGGGTTAGCGTCCCCTTTATGCCAAACGTCTTTTTTCCAACTGATGAGGGTATTTGGGGTTTCTCCCATGCCTTCCCACCAAACATCCAAATCTTCAGTTAAAGCGACATTGGTGAAAATGGTATTTTGTTCAATGGTTTTCATGGCGTTTGGATTGGTTTGATAGGATGTCCCTTTCGCAACCCCGAAGAAACCTTTTTCCGGATTGATGGCGTAAAATTTACCATCTTTCTTTTTAAATATCCATGCGATGTCATCACCAACAGTCTCTACTGTCCAACCTGGGATGGTTGGTACGAGCATCGCTAAATTGGTTTTCCCACAGGCACTTGGAAATGCCCCTAAAATGAATTTTGAACGCCCTTCTGGATTGGTTATTTTGAGGATGAGCATGTGTTCTGCCATCCAATGTTCTTCTTTCGCAATCTTACTTGCAATTCTTAAAGCCAAGCATTTTTTGCCTAATAAGGCATTACCACCATAGCCTGAACCGTAAGACCAAATCAGTCTTTCTTCAGGGAAATGCGCTATGAATTTTTCTTCAATGGGTGCACTAGGCCATGGCAAATCTGGACGGTTTACCAGTGGATAGCCAACCGAATGGACACATGGCACAAACGGTGCACCATCTTCAATCATACGGAGGATTTTCGACCCCATGCGTGTCATCAATCTCATGTTCAAAACCACATAAGGTGAATCCGTCAGTTGAACCCCAATTTGAGCGATTTTTGCGCCAATCGGACCCATGATGAAGGGAATCACATACATCGTTCTGCCAACCATACAACCCTCATAGAGTGCTGTCATTTTTTCTTTTAAGGCATTGGGTTCATACCAATTATTGGTTGGACCACTATCCGATTCATTTTGGGATGCGATAAAGGTTCTGTCCTCGACTCTCGCAACATCACTCGGGTCTGAGAAGAATGCATAGCTATTGGGACGTTTTGTTTCGTTTAATTTCACAGCTTTTTTGTCTTTTACCAATTGGTCTATAATGGTTTGATATTCAATATCAGAGCCATTACACCAATAAATGTCCTTTGGTTGACATAGTTTAGCCATGTCAAAAATCCAGTTGGACAATGTTTCATTTTTGATCATTTCCTACCTCCAAGGTGCTTTTTTATAATTATAGTAAAGCGTTTTCAGTCTCTATGTTTATTATAACACCAAAGACCCCTTTTTCGAAGAAAAAAAAGACATCTTACCGAAGTAAAAATGTCTTTAATGGTTGGTTAATTATTTTTGAATTAATCCAGCGAAATAGCCAAGTGTTCTGATCAATTGGGTTGTGTATGTCATTTCATTGTCATACCAAGCCATGACTTTAACGACTTGTTTTTCACCTGCATTTAAGATTTGAGTGGTGTTCGCATCGAAAATGGATGAACCGGAACCGACGATATCAGCAGATACGATTGGGTCAGCGGTGTAAACTAAAGTTTCGTTAGATGCTGCTAAGAATGCTGCATTGACTTCTTCTACAGTTACTTGTTTCTTAAGTTCAACAGAAAGGTCTACGATAGAACCTGTGATTGTAGGCACACGTAATGCAGTACCGTCTAATTTACCATTTAAGTGTGGCAATACTTTACCTACAGCCTTAGCCGCACCTGTAGTAGATGGGATAATCGAAGCTGCAGCTGCTCTACCACGACGAGTCATATAACCCTTCTTGTGTGGTTGGTCCATCAATGATTGGTCATTGGTATACGCGTGAACAGTGGTCATGAAGCCCCATTCAACACCGAATGCTTTGTCTAAAACTTCGATCATTGGTGCTAAGCAGTTTGTGGTGCAAGATGCGCCAGAGATGATGGTTTCGGAGCCATCCAATACTTTGTGGTTAACGTTGAAAACGATGGTTTTGATGGTCTTTGTGTTTGCAGGTGCAGATAAGACAACTTTCTTAGCACCAGCTTTGATGTGTGCAGACGCTTTTTCTTCATCTAAGAATAAGCCTGTGCATTCTAGAACGACATCGACATTCAATGCGCCCCATGGTAAATTGTTAGGGTCTTTTTCAGCGATGATTTGTGATTTAACACCATCCACAACCAAGAAATTACCTTCAACTTTAACGTCTCCGTTGAATCTACCTTGTGCAGTGTCATACTTTAAAAGGTATGCTAATTCATCTGCGTTAGATAAGTCATTTAATGCAACCACTTCAAATTGTGGATTGTTGTGCATTAAACGGAATGCTAAACGGCCAATACGACCAAATCCATTAATTGCTACTCTAATAGCCATGTTAATAAACCCTCCTTATAGGTTTTTTTCTTTCCAAAGATATTTTATCACTTAATGCCCAAAAAACAAGGCATTTCACATTGTAATTGTATCAAAAATTCATGTAAACGTTTTATCATTCGCCAATAAATGTATCTTTGATACGCACTGCGAAGACATTATTTGGATTCTTTAAAAATTTTGCACTTTTATCCGATATTTTTACACAAATTTCCTTCACATTGGATAGACTTAGATGAAATCTATCGGCTTGAATATCGGTATCGATATTTTTCGGTTTAATGATGAATTCATGTTTTTCAGATAGGACAATCGGATAAGCCATACGGTGTTTGACGGTTTCAAATGGGGCTGCTAAAGTCAATTGAACGGCTTTGATGTCGTGGTCAACAATGGCACCACCCAAAGCGTAATTATAAGCGGTTGAACCCGTAGGTGTGGATATACAAATCCCGTTGCCTCTGGTGTTCATGATTTCGATATCATCGATGTATACTTTCGCTTCTAACATTTTATGGGAACCTGAAACAAAGACTTCATTCATCGCGTAGCCCATGTGATTGCCTGTCTTGTATTGTAAAAGTGAGAAATGGTTGGTTTGATAATCCCCTTTTAACAGGTCTAGAATACAATCCAAATCGTTCGGTAAAAATTCAGTATAGAACCCAATGGTCCCTGTATGGATCGCAACAATCAAGATTTGATCGAGTAAATGATTGTATTTTGAAATGACATTTAACACCGTGCCATCCCCACCAATCGAGAAAACAATCTCGGGTTGGACATCGTCATAAACCCCGTCAATACGGCTTAAGAGCTGTTTACGAAGTTCTAGACTTTCAGCATTGTTCTTATGTAAAATCGCATATCTCATAGTATCATCACCTAGTTATAAATATATCATAGTTCTTGATATTTTAGGCCAAATAGTTCATAATAGTTACAGGTGATAAACATGAAGACGAATGTCGAAATCGAATTTAAAACGCCGTTAACTGAAACACAATACAACGAACTGATCCGTTTGTTTGAATTGGACAACAATATTTTCAAACAAACCAACTACTACTTTGATTCGGAATCCTTGTTTTTCAGAAAACAAAAAACCGTTTTGCGTATTCGTAAAAAGCACAATAATTACTTTAAAGTGACCCTCAAATCCCACAGCGATCAAGGGGCATTTGAACAACATGTGCTTTTAGATGAAGCTCAAGCCTTACAAATGATTGAAGCTGGATTCAATACCAAAGAATACTTTGATATCGACTGTGATGTTAAACTGATTGGATCCTTAGATAATTACCGTGTATCCACCCCATTCAAAGATGGCGAACTATTCTTTGATAAGATTGAATACGCCGGCAAAGTCGATTATGAACTCGAATACGAAGTCGATAATTATGACTTAGGCAAGAAATGTTTTGAGCACTTCTTAGAAACACACAGCATCGAAAATAAACCCGCGATGCGTAAGAGTGAGCGTATTTACCAAACCAAGTAAGATCCTTCGGGGTCTTTTTTTTTTCATGAAACCGTTCTATTTAAAAAACCTAACACAAATCCAATCAAATCGTATATACTAGTAATGGATTTATTAGGAGGCCTATATGCGTATTGAACTAGATGAAAAGTTAGATTTTAGCGATGTATTGATTAGACCAAAACGTTCAACCCTCGCTTCTCGCAAAGAAGTGGATTTGAACCGCACTTACACCTTTAAACATTCTGGCCAAACTTGGACTGGTGTGCCCATCATGGCAGCGAACATGGATGGTGTAGGTACACTCGATATGGCAAGAGCCTTAGGGGAAAGAAATCTTTTTACCTGCTTGGTAAAAAATTATACCCCAACCCAAATCACAGAAGCCTTACCAACGTTAAACCCCGAATATTTCGCGGTTTCTACGGGGACTTCTAAAGAAGACTATTTAAACCTAAAAACCACGATTGAAAATAACCAATCATTAAAATTCATTTGTATCGATGTTGCGAACGGCTACTCAGAAGCGTTTGGCGAATTCGTCTCTAAAGTGAGAAAAGATTATCCAAAACACGTCATCATCGCCGGAAATGTTGTCACTGCTGATATGACTCAAGAATTGATCCTTCGTGGCGTTGATATCGTCAAAGTAGGCATCGGACCTGGGTCTGTTTGCACCACACGTATTCAAACCGGGGTTGGTTACCCACAACTATCCGCCATCATTGAATGTGCGGATGCGGCCCATGGCTTAGGTGCACACATCATCTCGGATGGTGGTTGTACTTGTCCAGGGGATGTTGCGAAAGCCTTTGGGGCTGGCGCTGACTTTGTCATGCTTGGCGGGATGTTTGCCGGACACTTAGAAGGTGGCGGAAAAGTCATCACTGAGTACCACGATACCCATCAAAAAGATATGAAAACCTTTGAACCCATCTATGAAGTGAGAAAATTTGTTGAGTTTTATGGGATGAGTTCTTCTACCGCGATGATCAAACACAAAGGTGAAGTTGCAGATTACCGCAGTTCTGAAGGTAGAACCGTGAAAATTCCATTCAAAGGGAATGTCGATACTTCTGTTAAAGACATCCTCGGCGGTATTCGTTCAACCTGTACTTATGTCGGTGCGAAGACCTTAAAAGACTTATCCAAATGCACAACCTTCATTCGTGTTCACAGACAATATAACGATATTTACACCAGACACTAAAATAGAAAACCACAGGTCATCCGCCTGTGGTTTTTTGATGTTTTTTCATCAATGAGGGTGTGTGTCAATCATAAAGATTATCCATATGATTGGTTTGAATCTTGACTTTTCCATAAAAAAAAGTCCCCACCATCTGTGTAGACCCTAAAAGTAAAGTTACCACACAAATGCTTTCGAATGGCAACTGGCTGTCTCATAAAGACCCTATAGCTTTGCGTCGCTAGATTGCTCTAGGTTTGCGATTGACATAGTATTGGATGAAGATACCAAACACATTATAAGCGATACCATTATCGGTGTCAATCCCTTTTGTGTAATCGTTTACACTTCCTTTATAAAGAAAAAACGATGTCTTTTTTGACATCGTTAGTAGGATTTTTGTTGTTCTTTCTTGATTTCTTCAAAATAACGCTTGATGGCACTTTGATAGTCACAGGTTTCGCCTGCTGGACAATCTGCACACATCACGAGTTGTCTTAAGCGTCTTGGAATAAAGACTCTGATTTCTTCATCGTTGTATCCAACTTGCATCTTTTGATCGTCTAAAATGATGGGACGTTTTAAAACGCTTGGATTATCGATGATAAAATCCTTAAGTTGGTTCACTGACATCGAATCTACATCGAGATTTTGTTCTTTAAAAATCTTTGAACGGGTTGAAATGATGTCTTCAAAACCATTTTCTGCATTCCTGAGCATTAAATTGATATCATTGGCAGTAATTCGATTCGAGAATAGATTCTTCTCTTCATACGGCAAATGATGTTCCTCTAACCACTTTTTCGCTTTTCGACATGACGAACAACTTGGTGTAGTATAAATTGTAATCATGGTCTTTCCCCTTTCTGGGTATAGGTATTGTCCTATAGCACTTTGTGTTTATTTGATTGCTTAATCATTATATACGAAATATTTCTAATTAGCAATATTCGAAAACGATTTCAAGACATATATCACATAATTTTATGAATTGATGTTTGTATTTGCATATTCTAATTCTTTGATTGTTTGTATTATCATCACTTTGTATTATAATATAAACTAATATTGAAAGGAACTTGATATTATGAGCCAATGGGATTTATCCATATTCTATCCTGATTTTGAAGCCTGGCAAAAAGATGTCGACTTATTCGAGTCTAGAATAGATGAATTTAGTGCCTTTAAAGGTAAATTATCGACTTTTGAAGGGTTTAGAGATTACATTCTTTTAGAAGAAGAAATCACACAGTTATTGTATAAGGTGTATCCATATGCACACTTAGCCGCTGATTTGAACTTAAGAGACAACGTCTTGGGTTCAAAGTACCAAAGCGTTTTATTGAAGTTATCTAAATTGAGTCAAGTGACTTCTTATTTTTCACCAGAAGTCATCGCAGCAGGTAAAGATTTAATTTTAAGTTTTGTTGAAAAAGACGCGCGTTTACAACCTTATAAGTTCGTGATTGAAAAATTATTCCATCAACAAGAACACGTCTTGTCGGATGACAATGAACGCATTCTAGCGTTCCATTCACCGATTTCGAGTGTTCCAACCTCGATGTATAATGCGTTAGCGGTTGGCGATAGAAACGATGAAGAGGTGTTGTTATCGACAGGTGAAAAGATAAAAATCACCACCGCGAATTATCGTTCGATTTTACCTACCCTAAAGAACCCTGCCGACCGTCAATTGGTCTTTGAAGCTGCATTCAAACGTTATAAAGACAATAAAAATGCTTTCGCAAACCTTTATAATCTAGTACTTCAAAACTTGGCTGCGTCCTATAAATCTAGAGGGTATTCCTCAGCTTTAGAAGCGAAGTTATTTGGTAATAACATCCCTGTATCGGTATTCATGAACTTGAAAGATGTGGCTTATGAAAATGTTGGACCAATCAAACGTTACATTAAGTTAAGACAAAAATACCTTGGATTAGACAAGTATCATACCTATGACCGTTTCTTAAAACTCGCTGAAAGTAACACCAAGTATCCATATGATGATGCGAAAAAGATGTTCTTTGAAGCATTAGAAGGGTTAGATCCTGAATTTGTGAAGAATGAACAACGTGCTTTAGAAGATGGGTTTGTCGATGTTTCACCTAAAGATGGTAAACGTACTGGGGCATATTCAAGTGGTTTCTATGGATGGCACCCATTCATTTTACTCAACCACGACGAAACCTTAGATTCCGTATTTACCCTTGCCCATGAAGCAGGTCACAGTGCCCATACGATTTTCTCGAATGAAGCACAACCGATGGCGATCGCAGATTATGTCATCTTCGTGGCTGAAATCGCGTCCACCTTCAATGAACACTTACTCGGTGATTATTTACTATCCAAGGCGACTTCTAAAGAAGATAAAATTGTCTTGTTAGAAAATGAAATTGATGGCATCATGGCCACCTTCTTCCGTCAAACCTTATTCGCTACCTATGAATATGAAGCGAACAAATTGGTTGAAAAAGGCATCCCAATCACCGAAGCTGCATTGTCTAAAATCATGATCGATTTATACAAACATTATTATGATATCGATATTACCGAAGAAAATGGTAAGCAATATGTTTGGGCATATATCCCTCACCTATTCCATACCCCATTCTATGTGTATCAATACGCGACTTCTTATAGTGCATCCTTAAAGATTTATGAGAATGTTAAAAATGGTGTACCAAACGCCATGTCCAATTACATTAAGATGTTAAAAGCAGGTGGTTCTGCTTATCCAGTCGATATCGCGAAAATTGCTGGTGCAGATTTAACCGATAAGCAAACATTCTTAGCCGTCATCAACCGTTTCAACGAATTGATTGACCAACTAGAAGACGTCTTAAAGAGCTAATTATTGAAGACAACGATTTCGGTCGTTGTTTTTATTTTTGATGAGTAAAAAAAGGAAATCATCACGACGATGAATTCCTTTTTTGTTATTTTTCGATGAATTTTGGCTTCATAGGATAAATGCCCGACACGGGGACAGTGAACATAAATCCGATAACTTGTTTTTTGGATTTTTCAACAATCTTTCTCACTTCAGAAACCACTTCTTCGACTTTGTCTGGTTCTGGAATGACAGAGAAAATGGTTTTAGACCCTTTTTGGTCATTATCTAAAGTGCGTTGGAAAGGTCCTGTTAATAACATGTTTAAACCTTCTGAATTCATCATAGCGGAAGCCATACCTTGAGAATCAATGATGGTTGCGCCACGAACTTTAAGGTCTAAGAATTTCGATAGGATTTGTTCTAAGTAAGATAAATCATTTAAGACGATGAATAAGGCTTGCATGTTAATGTCCTCCTGCAGTTTCTAAACCTTCAAGGCTGGATGCTTCATCCAAACGGTCAAGTCCATTGACTTCCCCTGCTTTGGAAATGGAGAATTTCGCGAACACCGGTCCAAAGGTTTCATATACTAAAATTGATAACATGATGATGGTAGAAATGGTTGGGTAATACGGTCTCATCTGTGCTTGAACAATGACGAGTAAGCCTAGAGAGACACCACCTTGCGGTAGTAACGCAATCCCCAAATACTTTTTGATGGTCTTTGGTGAATCCACAATATAAGCACCGATCATGATACCTAATATTTTACCACCACCACGGGCTAAAATATAGACTAGGCTAATCCAAATGATCAATGAATCTTGTTTTAGTACCGCTAAATCTAAACTCGCACCTGCTAAAGTAAAGAACATGACATAAAATGGGGTGGCGAAATCGTTGATGGCGGTGAAACTTCTTTGTGGTTGTTTCGCTAGGTTCGCGATGGTTGAACCGACCATGATGTTTGCGAGGAGTTGTGAGAATCCAATCCCATATGGGTGTAAGTAATGGTTTAATAAGGAGATTGAACCGATGATAAATAAAACAGCGATGAGCGCGATGACTTGCATATCATCTCGGTTCTTATCAAATTTATTGGCTGCTTTCGAGATGACTAACCCAACGAATAACCCATAAAATACCGAGCCAAAGACTTCTATGAATGGCTTTGAGAACATCAACCAGGCGGGTTGATTGACCCCTTGTGGCACCAAGATTTGTGCGATCGAAATGAAGAATCCGAACACGACAATGCCGTAGATATCATCGAGCGCTGTGATCGGTAAAATCGCTTTGGTGACTGGACCATAGGCACGGTACTGACGGATGACCATGAGGGTTGCCGCTGGTGCGGTCGCGGCTGACATCGAAGCGAGGATTAACCCGAAAGCGATGTTGCGGTTGGCGAATGGTAAGTAACTTGAGACAATATCGACTGGTTTTGGTAAAAATAACATGGCTAGGAAAACCACAGTGACTGCGCCAATAACTTCAGTCGTGGTTAAGATGATGACCGAACGACCCATCTTTTTAATCGCTTTAATCGCGAATTCACTACCAATCGAAAAAGCAATGAATGCCAAAGCAATCTCACCAATAAACTCTAGGCTATTGTTTTCTTCTATCGTTAGAAATCCAGGGTATCCCTTAAAGATTAGACCCATGCTTGGTCCTAATAGTAGACCCAAGACCAAGTACCCCGAAACGTTAGGCAATTTAAATTTACGCGCGATTAGTGCGCCAATGAATCCCACCAATAAAACAATGGAAATCTTAAAAATCAGTGTGTAAACATCCATCTTTTGTCCTCCTTTAAAAACAAAAAAAACGCATAATTGACTTATACGCTTAATCACTCCTATGAGGTTAGCTGACGGATTCAGGACATTAAGTATCCTTAGGTATCTAAATGATGCCATTCACCCCTAGATGGATGGGTCCCCCACTCTGTGGATTCGGAGATATCAACAAGTTGAATTATACTATTTAAAAAAAGATTGTCAATCGATAAATGGTGTAAAGCGATATCATTTGATTAAGTCCCACTATAAACACGTAAAATCTTTTGACAAACCCATGTTTTTATCATAAAATAGGCATATACGATGACGTAGAATAGTAATTTATCGATGCCTTTAAAAGCGAGAAGGGACAGTGAAAGCCTTCGAAGGATACATAAATGAATGGGCCTACAGAGTATGAGCAGGTCTGCTATATAGACATTCGAGGGCTATGGGTTTCCATAGAACTAAGGTGGTACCGCGACATTGTCGTCCTTAGATGTTATTCTAAGGGCGTTTTATTTTTATAAGGAGGCATTATCATGCGTTTAGTATCAGGCATTCAACCATCCGGCTTAATCACATTAGGCAATTATTTAGGGGCGATTAAACAATTCATCGCTTTACAAGAAGAATTACAGGACACCGAATTCTTCATTTTTATCGCGGACTTACACGCGATTACCGTCCCACAAGACAAAATCCAACTCAGAAAAAACATCCGAAGCTTAGCGGCGTTATATTTGGCTTGTGGTTTAAACCCTGAAAAGGTGCATCTCTTTGTTCAATCGGAAGTGGTTGAACATTCGATGTTAGGCTACATCATGGAATCGACTGTTTATGTCCCTGAACTTGAAAGAATGACCCAATACAAAGATAAAAAACAAAAACAAATGGAAGGCATTCGCTCTAACTTGTTAACTTACCCAGCATTGATGGCTGCCGATATATTATTATATGACGCAGATATCGTGCCTGTCGGTGAAGACCAAAAACAACACCTTGAACTCACGAGAAATCTCGCTGAACGTTTCAACAGTCAACATGGCGAAACCTTTGTCGTACCAAAACCATTTACCCCTAAAGTGGGTGGTAAAATCATGAGTTTACAAGAACCTACCAAGAAAATGAGTAAGTCCGATGAGAATCAAAAAGCCATCATTTATATTTTAGATGACATCAACGCGATTAAGAATAAAATCAAATCCGCCGTCACAGATTCTGATACAAAAGTCAAATACGATGTCAAACACAAACCAGGCATTTCAAACTTACTCACCATCTATTCATTGATCAGTGATGTATCGATTTCTGAGTTAGAACACAAATATGCAGAATCAAATTACGCGGTATTTAAATCCGACTTGGCTGAAGCGCTCGCTTTGTATTTAAAACCGATTCAAGAAAAATACCACGCACTCCTCGCTTCTAAAGAACTAGACGATATCTTAGACCAAGGTAGAGACGCAGCGAGAGCGGTGGCTTACAAAAAGATTCAAAAAGTATATAAACGCATTGGTTTAGGCCGCATTAAATAGAGAAAACAGGGACATCAAAGTTCCCTGTTTTTTTCTGCAATCCTTAATATTTGTTCTAAATAAGTTTTAGATAAGATTGGATATCGATACCCTAATTTTCGTAGTGCTTGATTGGTTATGTTACTCTGAATCGAACGTTTTTTGGGCTGTAATGCTTGATATTTCGACAACGCATCAAAGTCATATCGAGATGGGTGAACCACATGCCCAATGAAAAGATTGGTTGACATCACTTTTAGAATTGCTTGTGCAGCGATATCGACTGGGGTAATGTCAAAATCCACACCGAATAAATGAGAATTCTGATGTTCTATCAAATTGGATAATCCCTTCATAAAAGCATTATCACCAATAAGTTGAGGTTTCATGGTCAGCACGCTTGGGGTTAGATTACCCACGCGAATCACTTTGTATTGTAGATTTGGGATACCGCACAAACCCAATTCTGCTTTGGCTTTAGAGTTTAAGTAAGGGTTGCTAAAAGTCGTTCGAAGACGTTTTCGATCTTCTTGAAATACCCGTTCATACGCACCAATGCCTAGGGTAGAAATGTGCACTAATGGGATATTCAAAGCGCTGGCTTGATGCCCTAAAGATAGAACAAAGTCCACATTGATTTCATCGAAATCGGATGGATTCCCTTGATATTTGGTATACCCACTCGCATTGATTACCACTTGAACAGTAAGTTCACCTAGTGGTGTGTCAAAAGGTAATATTTTGACACGACTTAAATCTAATGGTCGATCAAAATAATAAGAATACGTGTGCTCAAGGACTTCTTTTGTAACCCGTAAAGGGCAGATGATTTGGCTTTGTGTTTCATTTATTAAAACATCCAATAAATGAATGCCTAGGAATCCATTCGCACCGTATAATCCAATTGTAGATGTCAAATCTATTTGTGTTGATTGTTTTGGTAATTTTAAGTAGTGGTACTCTACAGAGCGTTTTCTTGTGTTGTTTAACAATAACTGGATTGGCTTGGACTCCATCTCGCCTAACGATAATTCATACCCATACTGATCTAAAATGGATAGAATTTGAATGACCGATAATGAATCAGCGCCATAATAGGCAATGGTATCTTCTAAATAAAACGCATTTTGATTTAAGACAACCGATAAGGCATGATGGATGGCTTTTTCTTTTAAACTCATGGGTTTGAATCGCGTTTGTTTGAGTGCTTGTTTGGCTTTCAATTTGCCTTCGTGAGTGATTTGATTGGTCTGGATGATTCGATTGGGTCTTTGATTTGGTGACAAATGAGCCGCCACATAGTCCATTAAATGAGACTCATCTAAAAGCTGACTTGTTTTGATATACGTATGGATCTGATGGTGTTCAAACAGTGAAGTGGCTTGAATGACCGAAGGGTGATTTTGAAGTATACGATCGATCCAGTTTAAATCAATGCGAACCCCGTGCCGTTTGATCGTTCGATCCTTTCGTCCGATGAAATGTAATCGTCCTTGTTCATCTTGATAACCCATATCATGGGTTTGATAGTATTCTAGACCTTTGTACCTGATGGTCGACACCGATGGGCTAACACTTAATCCGTGGACATATATCTCACCAATTTCACCCCAGGGTAATACACTTTCATTAAAAATAATCACTTGGGTATTGGGGTGTGGTTGACCGATTGAGATATCATTAAAAGATTGAATTTCAGTCGAGGTAATAGCGATGGTGGTTTCCGTTGGTCCATAGCTATTATAAAGTTTAATGCTAGGATAAGATAGTATTCGTTTCGCTAAGGCAGGGGTGAGCACTTCACCGCCTAAAACCACCCATTTTAACTGTTTAAATAGTTCAGGGTTTTGTTCCAATAAGAGGCCGATCACGGTTGGGGTGGTTGAAATCCCATCGATACCATATGGTTCAAATCGTTCTTTTCTTTCTTTGGGTTGTTTAAACTGTGCTTCCGTCAATAGAACCAAAGTCAATTTATGGGTCAATGCTACCCAAATCTCTTCTAAGCTCATGTCAAAATGCAAAGCACTCATGAGTGGGATACTCGTTAGAGAATGGGCGTCTTGAATATACCGTGTATGGTCTACATGATTGGATAAAGCCTCATGTGTAATCGCGACTTTTTTACGACCCGTGGTTCCCGAGGTAAAATAATAGGCCATTATATTGTTTTTTGGATAATCTATGCATTCCTGTGACTCATTTTCATAGGAGAGGGTATGTATATCCAAAGGTTCATCTAGGAAGTCTTTTGTTTCAACGGTACTAAATACGAACGGTTTACCTGCTTTGATGGCAGCTAACATCATCAGGATGGATTCATAGGATTTAACCCCTGAGATAATGATGATGTCTTTCTCAAAACGATTAAGAATGTGACTCAATTGATTGGACTCTACTTCTAGTTTCGCATAGGTCACTTTTTCATGACCGATGATGGCGATATGATTCATCGCTTTCTCTAAATTTTGATAATAGATATCGAGTAATGGTCGTACTTTCTTAGTGACCAAATTCGGTAGTTCTTCAGGCAATAACATAGAAAGTTCAGCCAACACATGGGTTGAAGTCATTTGTTCTAGAAGGTATTCGATACGCTTATATAGCCGTTCAATCATGATATCTGAGTAAACATCCACTTGATAATCAAAATAGAGTTTGACTTCATTACCTGTCAAGACATTGATGACCAAAGCTTGATCCAAATAAGGATAAAACAAGGGTTCAATCGGTATATCTTCTTCGTAATTCAGGTTTTGATTGATGATGGTCATATCAAACAATTGAGCCGTTTGATGATGGGTTTTAGCGTTTACCAACAACACTTCAAAATCGATAAAACGACGTCTTAACATCGCTTTTTGAGTGATACCGATATGGTTTAGAAAAGCCTCTATGGTGAGAAATTCCGATGGATTCAAATGTACTGGATAGGCTTGTGAGAATAGTCCAATCGCGGTTTTCTCTTGACTGCGTCTTTGACTTAAAACCTTGCCATAACGGATGGGTTTATGCGGGTTTAGATATTGGATGTATAATGCCAAAGCAGCTTCAATCCATAATGCGATGGGTTGGATATCGTTTAATTGATGATGGATTTTCGAATTCAAAATAAATGATCTTCTTTTCGCTGGATGGACCCCTGAGTTTGGGTGATACGACTTAATGAATGTTGGTTTAATGGCCGATACTTTGGATTCGTAGTACTGTTGTGCCTCCAATGATATTTGAGCTTCTTCTAATGGTTTCATGAATGGCTCAACCGGTTTATTTTGTAAATTACGATATAACCCTCTCATGAGCACTTGTATTGAAGTACCGTCAACCAATACATGACTCGCGACAAACACCAACCGCTTTGTTTCCATTTCAATGGCGAAACGATACCAAGGTTGATTGGATTGAAATGGTGTTTCAAAATAGGATTGTGTGTCCGATGCATGAATATATGTCAATGTAGGTTTTGTTTGTGATGGTACCCAAACAGGGTTAGGATGGGTCGTATCCACGGTTTGGTTGAGTTCATCGATGGTGTGAAAAAAGGATTCGATGGTTTTGACATCGCAATCGATCTTTGATATGTCTAAAAAACACCCAATCTGTGTTGGATAGTGGGCGTATTGTTGTGATGCGTGAAGCATATTCAGTTGTAATCTACTGAGTGCCTTCATCGTTTTCACCGTTTGATATATTGATATAATAACACAATTTTAGTAAAGAAAAAAGATGCCTATGGGTCTTGTGAAGACTAGGCATCTTATATTTATCTTTGAATGTGCATGGATTGTACGTGATTGACCGATTCACCGTCTTTTTGAAGAAATGAAACCTTACCGTATGAGACATCCATGGTTTTACCCTGAATGATGGTTACCCAGCGTTTAAACCACACGTGTTTACCAAAATAAATGGTTGGAAATATGAGGAATAATATAAATCGAGGGACACGGTGAATGATTAAAAACTCTAATAAATCATCGCCGCGAACGGAGCTCGGTGAAAATTTCATGCCACCACCCATATAAACCGAATTCGCTGCGAGGATGAACCATACCTTTTTGTAGGTTTTGGTGACCCCATCGATGGTTACGGTTGCGTCAGAAGGCTTATAGGTTAAGAATGCTTTAAGGGCATTTTTGAAATAGTTCGCTGCCGATTTCTTTTTAGTGGATGTGTTGACCAAATGACACACATACGCATCCACACCAATTCCGGTACCATTTAAGAACAAGGATTCTTCCCCATTGACAGTAACCTTTGGTAAATCCTGGATATAATCATTGATTTGAATGAGGTGTTCCTTAGAAGGGATGCTTCTAATGAAGTCGTTACCAGTACCCGCTTTTAAGACATAGATGGGTTGGGTGATATCATACCCACGAATGGAGTTGACCAAATGGTGTAAAGTGCCATCGCCACCCAAAATGATGACGCGGTCTTCCTTTTCAACGCTTTGGATGAAATTCGCCACCGAAGGGATTTCGAGGATGCTGTGAACAGCGGTTTCTCGACCTTCCGATTGGAGTTTTACAACCAGTTCATCGACAATGCCTTGGCTTTTACCATTACGTGATAATGGGTTATAAAGAATGATATCCATAGACCCTCCCTAGATGAGTTCCACTAATGCAAACTTCTTCTTTCCTCTTTTTATAATAACATACTTTTCAAAGTATGCATTCGACTTATTGATTTGAACTTCAAAGTCATTGATTTTCACTTCGTTTACGACGACTGCACCGCTTTTTACGAACTCTCTAGCTTCGCGTTTGGAAGACGCTAGTTTGGTTTCAACCAAAGCATCTAAGACGTTGATTTCACCAACTACGGAAACAGATTCTAACCCTTTTTTCGCCATGATGAGTTCATTTAATGATAATTTAGAGAATTCACCTGAGAACAAGGATTCAGTGACGTTGAGTGCGCTGTTGAGTTTTTCTTTTCCATGAACGAGTTCAACAATTTCTGCTGCCAATCGTTTTTGGGCAATGCGTTTTTCAGGTTCGAGTTGTGACGCTGCAACCAACGATTCAATCTCTTCCTTGGATAGTAAGGTTAACATCTTAAAGTATGTTAAGACATCGTCATCTGCGGTATTTAAGAAATATTGATAGAGTTCATACGCACTGGTTAAGGTTTCATCTAACCACAATGCACCAGATTCACTCTTACCAAACTTCGTACCATCCGCTTTTAATAATAAAGGTGATGACATCGCGACAGCGTCGTGTTGATCGCCTACGGTTTTACGGATGAGTTCTAGACCAGTCGTAATGTTTCCCCATTGGTCAGAACCACCGAATTGAATCTTGCAATCCAATGATTGGTATAAATGGAGCCAGTCAATGGCTTGGATGAGCATATAGGAAAATTCAGTATATGAAATCCCGGTTTCTAATCTCGCTTGTACGGTTTCTTTCGATAACATGTAATTGATGTTAAAGTTCTTACCGTAGTCTCTTAAGAACTGAATCATATCGATTTTAGAAATCCAATCATAGTTATTGACGAAAATCGCTTCCTTTTGGAAGTGTGATAGTTGAACTTTGATTTTTTCTGCGTTTTGAAGGGATTCTTCTAAGGTCAGTAATTTACGTTCACTGGTTTGTCTTGGGTCACCGATGAGGCCTGTTGCACCACCGATTAATACCACTGGGGTATGTCCGTATTTCGCAATCAACATGATTCTGACGATTTGGACTAAATGGCCTACGGTTAAACTTTGACCAGTTGGGTCAAATCCACAGTAAAATTTTGTTTTTTGGTTGTCTAATAAATCTTTCGCTTTGGCTTCATTGGATACGTCTTTGACAAATCCGCGCCATTGTAATTCTTCAAATAATGTCATGGTTCTTCTCCTTTAAATAAAATAAAAAGCCGTCCTTAAAAATCAATCTAAGGACGACTATAAAAATCGTGGTACCACCTTAGTTCTATGGTTGCCCATAGCACTCTTTCTGTTGTTGGATTTCCAAAAGTGTAATTCAGTTTAAACCCAGCTTTGTTTTCACCAACCACAAAGTCTCTATGTTCTAAAGTTTAAGCCTACTTCGTTTTTTTCAACAATCCTATAATGATTCTCTTCTCACGATATAGTGAGGTAATACGACTTGTAGCGAGTCAAGTTGTTCTTTGTTCATGAGTTTGGTTAATAATCTCATGGCTACGGCACCGATATCATACACTGGGATATCAATCGATGTCAAGGTTGGGCGCGATAAAAGCGCATACTTCGTATTTTGGAAGCCAGCGACAGATACCATTTCAGGCACCGAACGGCCAGATTCATTCGCAATATTCATGAAGGATACAGCGATGGAGTCACGAACACCAATCGCACCATCGATGATCTTATCGGCGAAGAAGTTTGCGAAGTGTTGACGGTTAACAGAGGTCGTCCCGGAGGTTCTGAATACACGTGGCATCAAATTCGCTTCTTGCATCGCTTTGGTATATCCCAATTCTTTCTTATCGTTGACAGAATATTTTCTGACGGTAGAAAGCATGTAAATGTCTTTTTTACCCATTTCAATCATTAGCTTGGTAATTTCATACCCTGCTTTTTCGTAGTCGATAGAAACGCTAGGAACAGAACGATCATCGTTGACCACATTCGCTAAAACGAATGGGATTTCGTTTTCATCGAATAGTTCTTTGACTTTCTTCATTCTGGATGCGTCGAGTTCATCATTTAAAATCAAGACGCCATCGACTTGTTCAGCGACGATGTCGTTGATGAGTTCGATGATATTCACATCTTCGTGGGCTGAGAATAGCTTGATAGAATAACTGTACTTCATCGCGATGTCGGAAATACCACCCAACATTTCTGCAACTGAAGCTCTGGTGATATCGGAGACCAAAACACCTACAGTGGTGGTTTTACGGCTCGCTAAACCTCTAGCGATCGCATTTGGACGATAGCCAAGTTCTTTGATGACTTTTAAGACGCGTTCTCTCGTGTCTGGTTTGACTTTTTCAGGGTTGTTTAATACTCTTGATACGGTTGCTAATGAGACTCTTGCAGCTAGTGCTACTTCATAAATTGTTACTTTTACGCTCATAATTTCAACTCCTTATAACACATGTTATTATAACATGTCGTGTAAAGGCTTTCAAGCATTTCATGAAAATTTTTACATTTGTTTTCATTTTGCGTTGTAAAGCCATTAAAAAGAAAAAAACCAGCATTCACTGGTTTTAATTCCTTAGACGGATCTCTTTTCTTTGATACGTGCAGCTTTAGTGGATAATGTTCTGATGTAATGGAGCTTAGCTCTTCTTACTTTACCACTTCTAGCAACTTCTAATCTGTCGATGGTAGGTGCATTCACTGGGAATGTTCTTTCTACACCGACGCCATAGGAAATCTTACGAACTGTGAAAGTTTCACTGATACCGCCACCTTGACGTTTGATGACCAATCCTTCGAATAATTGGATACGTTCGCGGTTACCTTCTTTAATTTTGACATACACTTTTACAGTATCACCTGGATAGAAAGTTGGAACTTCCTTCATGTATGCGCTCGTAAGCTCTTGGATCAATTGTTGACCTTTTGCTCTTGCCATAGTACTCACTCCTAATCTTCCAGTGTTCATAAAGGTTTCTCTAGCGGACCACTGTGCTTTACCGGTTTAACGGCATTTCGTATTATATCATAGATATATGTCTTGTGCAAGTCTTTTTACGACTTATTCTTTATTTCATTTAGAATCTTTGTTCAATTCGTTTTTGATGGCTTCTAACATCTTTAAATCATCTTTGGTTAATGTGGCTTTTTCTAACAAATCTGGACGTTTTTGAAGCGTTTGTTTAAGCGCTTCATAACGGCGCCACTTGGCTATTTCCTGATGGTTACCATTTCTTAAAACGTCAGGGACTTCATAGCCTTCATACGTTGCAGGTTTGGTGTAATGGGGGTGTTCTAATAAACCCATCGAGAAAGAGTCATTTTCATGGGATTCTTTCTTGATCACATCATCCAATAAACGCACCACCGCGTCCGTGATCATCATGGCTGGTAATTCACCACCCGTGAGGACAAAGTCTCCCATGGATACTTCTTCATCGATGAAGTGATACACCCGTTCATCGATGCCTTCATAGTGACCTGCCAATATAATTAAATGGTCTAAAGTGGCATATCTTTCTGCAGTCTTTTGATTGAATACTTGACCTCTTGGACTCGTGATGATGACGGTTGAATTGTCTTTTTTCAACGCTTGAATGGCGTGATAGAATGGTGGAAACTGCATGAGCATGCCTGCCCCACCACCATAAGGTGTGTCATCCACTTTACGGTGTTTTAAAACACTGTAATCCCTTAAATCAATGATGTTGATTTCAACCAGTTGAATACCGACTGCACGGCGAATGATGGATTCGTCCAAACACGCTTTCAACATATCTGGAAAAATGGTAACGATGTCAATTCTCATAACAGACCCTCAATCTCTTCAATCGAAATCTTATCCTCTGTGATTGTTTTAACGAATGCATTCACAAATGGAACCAAAGACTTCTTATCGTCTTTTTCAATTTGAAGTAAATGACCTTGTGGGACTTCGATGATGTCTGTTACAGTACCGACAAACACATCGTGTTGATTGAATACCGATTTACCTAACAAGTCTTGATAATGAAATTCATCCTTTTTCAATTTTGGTTTTTCATCTGTGAATAAAACTGCACCTTTCAAGTGCAATACTTGATTGATGTTATCAAAGCCTTCGAAGGAAATGATCAAATGGTCAGAAGCTTCTCTAACAGTAAGTATCTTCAAATCGACGCGCTGTTCCTTGATGGTTGTGTAGATTTTTTTATTCTTTTTAAAACGATCAAAATCGCTGTTGGTTTTGACCTTGAGTTCACCCTTGATACCGTGGGTGTTGATAATTTTTCCGATTTCATATGCCATGTTATCACCTGTTTTATTATATCACAAAAAAATCATATCAAACCGGTTCAAAAAGTCGATGTTTTATAATGCTTCCGAAAAATGAAAACGGTTCCAATAAGGTTTTAACCCTTGAAAATGCAATTTCACTCTGAAAGGTATTGTAATCGGTTTCTTCTATGATATGATGTGTTTGGTAGTTATGGGAGATTATCAACCATGGTCAATACAGAAATCATTCGATGGTTACAAACTGAATACAACATAGATTATTATAACGATATCGCGTTTTCTTCCAACAAACGGGTATCTTTTGTCATTGATATCGATGAAAAACCGTTGATGGCACGT
Source organism: Acholeplasmataceae bacterium UBA6235 (assembly GCA_002441525.1). Classification (GTDB taxonomy): domain Bacteria; phylum Bacillota_I; class Bacilli_A; order Acholeplasmatales; family UBA5453; genus Paracholeplasma; species Paracholeplasma manati. The sequence goes on from DJWH01000033.1 coordinate 31,181, forward strand.
GTCACTTCAGGACAATTATCCAGCGTTTCATTACCTGATTGGACTGACTTCCCTGTCAATGATCTATTTGCATATGTTGATGAGAATAACTTGTTAGCCGAAGTGGAAGGTAGACACAGTTTCCTCCAAAACATACGAGATAAGTTTAATACATTTGACCAAGAACTCTATTTATATATCCCGGTCAAACGCATGTATGAACCGTTATGGCTTTATATGTCCTTTACACGTCACCAAATCAAAGACAAGCACTTTGTCTTCGCTCAAGTGGTTCGTATATATGAAGAAACACCGATTGAAATCATCCATTATCAAAAGACCTATCAAGACCCACTCACTAAATTGTTTTCTAGAGAAACCCTGAAATTACACATGAATCATTTAACATCCACTCGGGATTCTTATGTCATGTATCTCGATATCGATGATTTCAAATATGTGAACGATCAGTTTGGACATCAAGCAGGTGATCAACTCTTGATTGATATCGCAAACCATTTCATCGGTACTTGGGAATACAATGTGTTGTACTATCGTTTGGGTGGGGATGAATTTTTCGTTTACTGTTACGACCACAGCTTAGAACAGATTAAAACCAGAGCAGAAAAAATCATTCATGATATTGAATCCTTAACTGTGGTTGCGAGAACGGTTGGTATCAGTGCTTCGATTGGTATCGTTCAAATCACAGACGAAAACAAGGGTTACCATAACTTGCTAAACCTTGGAGATAAAACGATGTATCAATCCAAGGCCAAAGGCAAGGGCAGTTATACCCTCTATACCCCTGAAAAATAGTCAAAAGCATCCGAATCGGATGCTTTTTTTGTGAAAAAAAAAGAGATTTTCATCTCTTCTTTAGAATGCGTCAATGTCAATTTTAACGTGCTTGCCTTCTTTAGAAGCACCAGCATAAACAATTGTACGAATGGCTGAGGCAATTTTACCGCCCTTGCCAATGACACGGCCTAGGTCTTCTTGATTGACCAAAACCTGGATTGTAAGGTCACTCCCATCATCCGCAAGTGTTTTAACAAGTACATCCTCAGGGTGAAGCACCAATGGCGTAACGATATTTTTGATCAGTCCATCATAATTGATTGCCATGTTCCTCGAGCCCCCTTGGTGTTATTTTTCTAAAACGGAATACTTTTTGAATAGGTTTTTGACGGTTTCGGTTGGTTTAGCACCGTTATTAATCCATTTTGCTGCTTTTTCTTTGTCAATTTCAACAATTGCTGGATTCTTAACAGGGTTATATGTACCAATGATTTCTAGGAAACGACCATCTCTTGGTGATGTAGCTTCTGTAGCTACCACACGGTAGAATGGGTTTTTATTGGATCCGTAACGTTGTAATCTGATTTTTACCATAGTTAATTCACTCCTTTTTTATCTTTCCATATCTATTATACCGATTGAAAAGATAATGTCAAGCCTTTTTCCTTTACACTTCAAATTTGACGTCTTGTGCTTGAAGCAATGAAGGTTCGTATTTGGAAACACCCTTCATCTTTTCTAGCGCTTGTCTAACTTCTTTTTCTTTGTTCTTGTCTAAATAAATCGTGCAGTATTTTGATTTTTGTGACACATAGAATACTTTGACATCCAGTTCTTCTATTTTGTTCACGACTTCTTTATTTTTGAAATACACGATATAAGATATACGATTAACCAACATGACAACTATTCTCCTTAAATAAACCCAGTTCATTCGGTACCTTCACATGGGAAGATATGGTTTGTCCTAAGTCTCTCGACAATGTATCCAAAGTCGTTTGAATCACTTTCTCAGCTGCTAAGTATTTCTTGACAGCTTCATGTTCATAGAGCGCTCTTTTCGCAACCCCCAACACAGCGATGGTTTCTTTGAAATCGGGATGATAAGTTCCTCCAAGTGCTTGGACTTCGGTGAATTTTGCCATGGCTTTTTGATAAGCATCGATTTCATTTTTCAAATGAGTTTGCATATAGTTCCCATAAAATAATAAGTCTTTGAAGGCATCGGTTGATTTAATTTCATCTGCAACTTCATACGCTTTTAAAATGATGGCCATACGGTCCATAACATCACCCATAAATACTATACGTTTTTTTGGTTTTTTTGTCAAAACAAGCACGACATTTTGTAAATATGTTATAATTAACACGAGGTGTTTGAAATGATTTTAATGAAAGATATCATCCGTGAAGGGCACCCTACATTGACGAGGGTAGCGGATAAGGTAGCGATGCCGATTTCCGATGAAGACAAACAAACCGTATTCTCATTGTTTCAATATGTGATCAACTCACAAGACGATGAACTTGCGAAAAAATACAATTTAAGACCAGGTGTGGGGATTGCAGCGCCACAAATCAATGTATCTAAACGCATGTTTGCGATGCATGTCCATGATGTCGATGGCAAACTGTATTCGATGATGGTGGTCAATCCAAAGATTACCCACAGATCCGAAGAAATGGTGTATTTAAATGGTGGTGAAGGGTGTCTATCGGTTGATAGACCTACAGAAGGCCTTACCCCAAGACACTTGAGTATCAAGTTTGAAGCGTTTGTTTACGATGTGGAATCGAACGCATTTAAATTGAAGAGGGGTTCCCTTACAGGTTACCCAGCCACTGTATTCCAACATGAGTATGACCATTTAGATGGCATCATGTTTACAACCAAACTCTACCCAGAAATACCCGGTGCTAAACCCTTATTTGAAGAATTTGAACCCGATGATGTTTTAGATGAATAACGAGCAAACTCGTTATTTTTTTCATCAAAAAAAGGCGATAGGTCGCCTTTATTCAATCACTTTCTTAATCACCGTAATAAAGATTTTATGCATATCGGTCATCGACAATGCTTGATCTGGGGTGATGTGTAATTTTTGATCCATGCGTTGGTAATGGATCTTTTCTTTTTTATTTTTGGAAAATAGCCCTAAAAACTTCTTTTGTTGGTAGACTTCTTGGCGATTCTCGATATAATCCAATAAGTTGTTGTCCATCAAATAAAGACCTTTGAATTTATCTCTATTCGCTTTTTTTAAGACATCGATGATGTTCGCTACACCAAAGCCCAATAAATACGGTTGACCATCTTTTTCGATGTCGTATATTCTAATAATTTGAGTGTTATTCTTAAGTATCCGGTAACTGGTTGTGACACTAGAACCCAATTGGTGGATGATGGCTGGGTCAAAAACAAATTTAATCTGTTTGATTTCATTGATCAAATAAGCCACTTGACCAACCGCGTATCCCAATGGGATGGCGAAAACCAATTCGAAATGTTTTTTCTTGGTTTCATCCATCAAATATTTGATGTGTTCGACCAATAAATCGTGTTGGACGTCAAAACTATCCAAAGACGGTAACGTGAGGATTAAGTATTTAGTCCCCAGTGTTTCTGCATTTTGAAATAATAACGTTAAGTCGTTTTTGTTGATGGTGGATAGATGGTATCGATACATCGAATCGATGATTTGAAGGCTGAGTTTGTCTTTTTTCAATCGAATCGGTAAGGATTTTAAGACGCTCACATCCACGTTCAATAATGTTTGTTCATCGAAATAGCGCATCGATAGTAGTTTGATATCTAATTCATTATACAAATCTAACTGCGCATCGATTGAATGAAATTTTTGATCAAAATAACCGGTTAGACTCATATATTACACCTGCCATTCATACATGATGATTGAACCTGCCATCGCGACATTTAAGGATTCGATGTCTTTGGTTGGGATATAGACCAATTGGTCAGATAATGCCATGATTTCTTTACTGACGCCTGCACCTTCATTACCTAGAACAAGCACACATTTTTCAGGGACAATTACCGACTGAATGCTAGATGCTTGTTGGCCTAAAGCGGTGGTGAAAATGGTGTAGCCTTGTTGTTTCAAAATGTTGATGGTTTCGATTAAGGGTTGTCGAATCAAATTCGCGTAGAACAAGTTGCCTTGGGTGGCTCGAATGGTTTTGTCATTGTAAAAATCTGCTGTATTGGGTGAGGCGATGATGGTATCAAAACCAAAGCCAACTGCGCTACGGATGAGCGTCCCCACATTGCCTGGGTCTTGGACATCATCCAGCATCAATATACGATTCGAGAAGGGTTTAGGTTCTTTTTTCTTCACAATCCCAATCACATTGAGTGGGCTATCCGTTAACGACAGGGATTTCATCAACGATTCGCTGATGAGGGTGCCTTGACGGGTCGGGTCAGACGTATAAATGTCAATTTCAAAGCCTTGTTTGATGGCTTCTTCTACTGAATGTTCACCATAAATCAAAAAAGCCTGATGTATATCACGGTGTTTTTTGGTTTGAAGTTTGAGGATGTGTTTGATTTGATCATTGTCCTTCGATGTGATCATGCATGGCCTCCCACGCTTCTGTGACGGTGAATCCGTGTTGTTCCAAACGAATATCACTATTCGGTGTGATGACAAATGTCTTCGTTTGTGCGACAATTTCATCTATTATTTTATCATATTCAACCATAAACTTTTCATTGATTAACGCTTTTTTAATGTTTGGTTTGGTTGAAGAACCACTCGGGGTATAGATGGTACAACAATCCTCAAATGGCATAATCGATATATCATAGGTGTCGATTTGTTTAGATAGTTTTATGATGTCTTGTTTGTCTGTGGTAACCAAAGGTCTAATCACAGGGATGGTCGTTACCGCTTCGATGGTATGCATCGAATCGAGGGTTTGTGAAGCCACTTGTCCAATCGATTCTCCGGTGATCAGTACCAATGCGTGTTTCTTTTGTGCGAGTTTTTCAGATACCCTAAAGAACATACGTCTCATCACGGTAATCACATAGCTAGGCGATATTCTCGCAATGATTTCTTGGTGTAATTTAAAAAACGGTACCATGTGTAAACGGAATTCTTGACGATATGCATAAACCGACATCTTTTTCGCCAGTTCAATGACTTTTTGAGCCGATTCGATGGATGTCATTGGAGTAGATTCAAAATGTATCCCCTCAACTTCAACCCCTTGTTTCATGGCTAAGAATCCAGCCACAGGGGAATCAATACCCCCAGATATGAGTAATAGTCCTCTACCTGCTACGCCTACGGGAAAACCACCTAAACCCTTTTTAGAATCTAAATAGATGAGGGCTTCGGTTTCATTAATTTCCACGTGTAAAGTAACCTCAGGGTTTCGTACATCGACAGTCACCAATTCGTGGACTTCTTTCAAAATCCCTTTGGACAAGATTTGTGTGATTTCTTGAGATGTATGGGGGAGACTCTTATCGGTACGTTTGGTTTCAACTTTGAATGTTTTCTTGGCTTTTACTTCATTTTGAATGACTTGAATGGCATTTAAAACAATCGATTCATAGTCTTTTTCGGAGCTTTTCACAAAACTGAATGAACCAATCCCGGTAACATGCATTAAAGCTTGTTCAATCGCATTCAAGTCTTCGTTTTGAATGACCAAAAAAAGCCTGTCATGACGTTTTTCAAGCGCAACATTCAAGTGTTTCGTGTTTTGTTTTAGAAGCGCGATGGCGCGTTCTCTGAATATTTTTTGATTTTTTCCTTTTAACATTAAATCGCCGAAGCGAATCAATACTTTGTCATATGTCGACATGTCATCACCAAAAACCATTTTACCATAAACTCGCGATATATTTTGATATAATGGTGTTATTGAGATAAAGGAGTATTGATGATGGAACTATTACTACAAAGCGCTGAAGCGCTATTAAAGGAAACAAAAAATAATGTATCTTTACTATCGAATGCGAGTGCATTCATCAAGGCTTATGTTCCGGATCTGAACTGGGCGGGTTTTTACTTGTATGAACAAAACAAACTCATTCTAGGGCCATTTCAAGGGCTTCCTGCCTGTGTTGAAATCGATTTAGGCAAAGGGGTTTGTGGGACTTCCTATGAAAAAAAAGAAATCCTCAACGTCCCAGATGTTCATGATTTTGACGGACACATTGCTTGTGACTCTAATTCAAATTCAGAGTTGGTTATTCCACTGTTTAAACATGGGAAAGGCATTGGTGTCATGGACATCGATAGCCCCGTTTTCAATCGATTTGATTCAGACCTCCAACGCTTCTTTGAAAAGCTATCGGAGATCATCATCGATTTATATGAAATATAATTGACATTACCCACGCAATTGTATATAATATCACTTGTCGGTAAAAGCAGGCACAACAATTTAAGATTCTGATCTCTTCCCACTGGGGTAGCTAGTAACCTTTCTGCTTTAAGGCGAACACGATTTGAAGATCACCTTAATATTGAACATGCATTTTTACCACCAAATCTATAAGGAGGTAAAAATAATGAGTCGTTACACAGGTCCATCTTGGAAAATTTCCCGTCGTTTGAACTATTCCGTTTCTGAAACAGGAAAAGAATTACAACGTCGCCCGTACGCACCTGGCCAACATGGTCAACGCAGAGCTAAAGTCAGCGAATATGGTCAACAACTTCAAGAAAAGCAAAAGGTTAGATTTACTTACGGCGTTTCTGAAAAGCAATTCCATAAGACATTCGTTGAAGCTAGAAAACTCGCAGGTATTCACGGTGAAAACTTCTTGAAGTTACTCGAATCTAGATTAGATAACGTTGTTTATCGTTTAGGTTACGCAGCAACCAGAGCACAAGCTAGACAATTAGTTAACCACGGTCATTTCTTAGTTGACGGTAACAAAGTGGATATTCCATCTTACCGTTTAGTTCCTGGACAAAAAGTATCTTTACGTGAAACATCTAAAGGATTGTCAGTCATCAAGGCTGCCCTTGAAAAGATGGTATTACGCAAGGATTACGTATCGTTCGATGAAGCTACTTTAGTAGGTACATTCGTAAGATATCCAGAAAGAAATGAAATTCTACCAGACGTTAAAGAACAACTAATCGTTGAATTCTACAACCGCTAATTGAATTTAAAAAGCATCCAAATCGGATGCTTTTTTTTATTCTATGTTGTAGAAAGGCGTGACTTTTGATCGAATTTGGTTGTAGTAATACTTGCTCATATGTGTGCTTAAGTTATAGACTTCGTTATCTAACGATAATGCCATCTTCACTTTTTGGATACCCAATGTGAAACGCTCTTGGTCCTCAAAGTTAGCTGTCAAAAGTAAATGGTTTTGTTGGAACCCATCGTTGTATGTTTCTTTAAATAAATAGGCTGAATAGGCTAAATTCTCGCCTTGAATGGTATCTTTGATGAAATCCATCACAGTATCGTCATAGCTAAATGGGGTGATTGACACCAGTTTTCGTCGTTTAGTAGTATATAAACCCTTCGAAAAGGCAAGCTCAATCAAATCCAACATCTTCACCCTAAACTCGTCTAATTTCTCTTGTAAACCCAAACGAACGGCAGCGTATCCAATGATTTCTAATTCAGACACAAACTTGATGGAAAGATCAATGGCTTGATATACCTCTTCAATGCCTTTGGGATCATGATATTCATTTAGTAAAAATGACCCGCGAATGTAATGAAGATACCCCGTACCGCCATAGTGTTCTATAAATGTAGCAGACGCTTTCATGAATGCGTCTATATGACCAACATCGTATAGCGCTAGTACATAAAGATATAAACTCATTTTGTCGGTCATTGGATTTTCTTGATATCGCTCAATGGTTTTGATTGCCGGTTGATAGATATACGTATAGGTGTATTTGTAGTTATCCTTGCCTTCCGGTGGCATTTCATCAAATACCTTCAATAACGCTTGTAGTTCGGTTTCATCATAGGGGATCATCGGTTCGATCTCAAAAGTATCTACACCAAACCTTTCCATGCGTTGGAACAATGTCGGATGGGTGTGACGTTTACGAATGAGTTCTTTAGGAATTCTTTGATCGATTTCACCTTTGTGTATGGAAAGATACTCCAGGAAATCGCGAAAATCGTCTTCAAAATGTGTGGCAGTCGGTTCTTCTGTCTTTGTTAGGTTGGATTCAATCAAGGGTCTTTGCGCATAGTTTTCAAAGTACTCAATCTTTAAACCTGCACTGATATATGTCTTGTTGTAGCCTTTATCGATTAACGCCTCATCCGCTCTTAATTCAATGAATTTCGAACTGAGTTGTTTATACATTTCGAATTTGAATCGTGAATAAATGGCCATCGCTTGAAATAAATATTGGTTAAATAATTGCATCCCGCCTTCACCGGATAATCTGTCCAATAACTCGATTGAACGATACCAACGGTTCGATTTCAGTGAATCTTGATGGATCAGGTGTGCCAGTTCGTGGAGCAGTATCGTAAAGAGTTCTTCTGCATTGAGCATTTGAAGTAAGTTCAAACCAATGGTAATATGGTGTTTACCTCGTCCATAAGCGATGGTCGCGTTATTACCAGGAATAACATAAAGTACGATTGTACTAGAGACCCCCATGGTTTGATTGGCTTTATCCAAAAGGTCATATAAACGCGGGTATGCTTGTTTTGTTAGCGGGTAGCCGTATGAATTCTGACCATTTTTAAATAAATATATCGTCATGTTGGCGTAAATCATCATGAGTAGAACCAAAAATACTTGAATATCCACACCCTTTAAAACAACTGAGAACAGTACCGATGGAAATAAAATGAGTAAACTCATAATGAACCATAGATAGGTTTTGGTTAATCGATGATTTTTCTTCATCATTTCATGGATTTCTTCAATAGAGTCAAACCCTTTTAAATTGGTTTCATCGTATTTAGCTTTGAGTTTTTTTAAATCTTTGGTCATGGTTTTCTTGATTTTCATCAAACCAATCACATTACCAATGACTGTGAGTATGATGAAAAAAATCAGTGTAGAAAGTCCAATGAATAGCCAAAATTCAGATAAAAAGCTCATTAAAAAGCCAATACCTATGATCAATAGTAAAATTCCAATGAGTAGTACAATCTGTTTAATGTATCGCATGAGTTACCTCCGAATATGGTTCAATTGTATCATATATATTTGAAAAAAAATCACCTAAATCAGGTGATTTTACTTAAGTATATAGACGACGCATATAATGACAGTCATGTAAATAATACAGATGATGGTGTATTTGATGAGGTATTCTTTGAATCTTTCCGGGTATAAACGCGTGACAAATTTAAAGGTTATCAAGCTCGCTAGCGATCCAATGAGTGTCCCCATCGCCCCGATATTCACCCCTTGTAAGAGGTTAAGCATATAGGCACTTGGTGTAAAGGTGGACAGTAACACTGCTGCTGGTACGTTGGAAATGAACTGACTGGTCAAAATACCTGTGAAGAATACACTGTGTTCATTATTGAGAATGGCCTCAAAGAAGGTTTTAATGACATCCATTTGTCCAATATTGCCTGTGAAGATGAAAAACATGAAGAAGGTCATCAATAAGTGATAATCGACTTTTTTAAATAGATGTCGACCAAAGATTAGGCTGAATATCAAGACGATTACAATCGCGATCTCAGCCGGTATGAATCCCAAAACGGTAAATATCGCTATGAAGAATGTGGTGAAATAGACGTAGATTCGATAACCTTTGATCTTTACATCTTCGACAATAGGGGTTACTAGGTCTTGTTTAAAAATCAACCAAATGGAGATTAATAATAGAACAAATCCCGTGATGGTAATGACTGCAGTGCTTTGCATAAAAGCCCAGAATGGCAAATCATAATTGGTATAGAGGTAAATGTTTTGAGGGTCCCCCATTGGGGTTAAAGCCGATCCAAGATTCGCTGCTAGTGTCATCAATATAACAATGATGATCGATTCTTTGGTTCGACCAATCTTTCCCATGACAAATAACATGAAGGGCACTAAGGTTAATAAGACGGCATCGTTCGTGACCAGCATGCCTAAAAAGAAGGAAGCCATCACAATCACAAGTGCGATGGTACGCATGTCTTTTAAATGTTTGACCATCTTTACAGCAATCATCGTGAAGAAGTGTTGGTCTGTCATACCCGCTACAGAAATCATCAAGGAAAACATCACCACCAACACTTCGATGTTGATATATTCGATGTATCCTGGGTTGATTGGAACAAAGATCATGGAAATCAAAGCGACGATTAAAGCGATAAAAAAGACTTTATCCTTATATATAAAATTGAAAATAGCTTTCACAAGTAACCCCTCTAGCTGACTAAAAAAGCACGTATCCACACCCATTATACGCGCTTTTTTATTATAATCAATTGAAAAAATAAAACGCCTATTTCATTTGAAATAAGCGCTTGATTTGAGATTATTTTTTCGCTGCGTTCACGAGGGTTAAGTAGCTAGCTGCATCTAGGGATGCTCCACCAACCAAAGCCCCATCGATGTTTTCTTGAGCAAGTAAACTATCGACATTCTTGGTGTTTACAGACCCACCATAAAGGATTCTTACACGGCTTGAAACATCTTCACCATAGAGTTCTTTTAAAACGCCACGGATATTTTTGATGGTTTCTTCTGCTTGTTCAGGGGTCGCTGTTTTACCTGTTCCAATCGCCCAAATCGGTTCATAAGCCACGATGGTTTTGAGGGCTTGATGACGATCGATGTTGAGGTACGCTTTAACGACTTGGTTCTTAACCACAGCATCTGTGGTGCCAGCTTCTCTAATTTCTAGAGATTCGCCCACACAAATGATCGGGGTGAGTTCATGCTTGATTGCGGCGTGAACTTTTAAGTTAACCGTTTCATCGGATTCATTGAACATCGCACGACGTTCGCTGTGACCGATAATGACGTATTCAACGCCTGTGGTTTCTAACATGAGCGGTGAGGTTTCACCAGTAAACGCACCATTTTCAGCATAGTGCATGTTTTGTGCGCCAATTTTGATATTTTCGCCTTGTCTTTTAACCAAGTCTCTTAAAAACACATCGTTGGCACATACGACTGATTCAACCACTTCTCTGTTGGGTACTTCTTGATTGACCGCATAGATGAATTGGAGTGCTTCATCTCTGGTCTTATACATTTTCCAGTTACCTGCAATGACAGGTCTACGTAAATTATTCATAGAATCTCCTTACACTAAGATTGCTGCGATTTCGTTGATGGCTTCTTCAGCATTTTTGCCGGATGCGACAATGCGCACGTTTTGACCTTGTGGGATCGCTAAAGACATGAGTCCTAGGATGGATTTAAGGTCAACCACTTTATCCTTGTAGTGTAGTTCGATATTCACAGCATATTTTGAAGCGGCTTGAACGATTTTCACTGCAAGACTTGCATGTAATCCAGTCGTGCTTTTAACAATGACTTCTTTTTCCATATATTATCACCTTTCTAAAACATCGGCGGTGTACTAATCCAAAGTACTTTCGCCTTTTTATTCGTATGATTCATGAGGTAGTGTTCTTTATTCGCTGTATAATAGAAGGTCTCACCGCTTTTAACGATGTGTTTCTTCTTATTGACGACCAAAGTCACTTCGCCCTCAAGGACATAACCAAATTCTTCCCCTGCATGAGGATCATCCATAAATGACTTCCCATTGGGTAAGAGCTCAATCAAGATTGGCTCCATTTCATATTTTAACGCATTCGGTACAATCCAACTAACATTATGCTTTAATTCAGCATTCTCTTTCTCAAAGAAATCGCTCTTTTTAAAGACCACTTGTTCTTCGATTTGATTGCTGAAAAAGTCGGAAATATCTGTACCCAATACTTCTAATATTGAAAACAACGTATTCATGGACGGGGACGCTAAATTGTGTTCTAGCTGAGATATATAGCCTTTAGATAACTCTAGTCTGTTTGCCAGTTCTTCTTGCGTCAAACCATTTTCGAGACGTAATTCTCGAAGTTTACTACCGATGTCCATTTTACTTGTTTGCAACGATTTCAACACCTGGTAATAGTTTGCCTTCTAGGTATTCTAGAGATGCACCACCACCGGTTGAAATGTGTGTGAACTTCGAAGCGTAACCAAATTGAATGGCTGCTGCTGCAGAGTCACCACCACCAACGATGGTAATTGCGTCTTGTAATTTAGAGATGGCATCACATACACCGATGGTGCCTTTTGCATAATTGGACATTTCAAATACGCCCATTGGTCCATTCCATACAACGGTCTTAGCGGTTGCTAACACAGATGCGAATAGTTCGATGGATTTAGGTCCGATGTCTAATGACATTTCGTTTGGTTGAATGTCGGTGATTGGGCCGACATGTTTAGCTGGTTCATTTTCAAATTTTTCAGTATAAGCGAAATCGATTGGTAATACGATTTTGCCTTGAGCTTCTTCTAATAAAGATTTAGCCAATGCAACTTTTTCTAATTCACAAATCGATGTACCAACTTCATAACCTTGTGCTTTTAAGAAGGTATACGCCATACCACCACCGATGATGACTTTGTCAGCCACTTTCAATAGGTTGGAGATGACTTCAATTTTATCGGATACTTTCGCTCCACCCAATACTGCGACAAAAGGACGTTTAGGATTGGATACGGCACCACCGATGAATTCAATTTCTTTTTCTAATAAGAAGCCTGCAACCGTTTCTTGGATGTTTGCAGCGATCCCTGCGTTTGAAGCGTGCGCTCTGTGTGCAGTACCGAATGCATCGTTGACGAATACATCGCCAAGAGATGCCCAGTATTTGCCGAGTTCAGGGTTGTTCTTCGATTCTTTGTTGCCTTCGATGTCTTCAAAACGTGTGTTTTCAAACATCAAGATTTCGCCATCTTTTAAACCGTTGATAGCTGCTTCTAATGCAGCACCTCTGGTTTCAGGAACGAATTGTACTGGCTTAGCCAATAATTCAGATAGACGTGCTGCCACAGGTGCTAAAGTAGCATCTTTCTTGTCTTCAGCAGTTTTAACTCTACCAAGGTGAGAGAATAAAATCGCTCTACCGCCTTTTTCTAAGACGTACTTGATGGTAGGTAATGCTTCCACAATACGGTTTTCGTCTGTGATTTTGCCGTCTTGCATTGGGACGTTAAAATCGACGCGAATCAATACTTTCTTTCCAGAGACATTAATATCTCTTACAGTCTTTTTTCCCATAGTTTCCTCCGTAAAATAATGTTATGGTAATCAATCGACATTATTATATCACTAGTTATCATGTTTTACTAGAAAATATCCAATGAAAATGTTATCACATCACTCAGAAAATTTGAGTTTGAACATTCTCCATATAATCATAGATTATTTTACAATATTTCATCTTTTCTTTGAATCGAGTATAGGACATATCAACCTCAATTTCATGTAAGTTCGTAAAAAGAACCACGGTTTTGGTTCCATATTTTTGAATTGAAGCGATTTTAAGGTAATTCACCCATACGGTTTCATAGTTTCTAGGGCTACCTGTTGGGATCATCAATATGTTCGAATTGATGTAAATCGGAACCAATGAATTTACCTTGAATCGCTGTTTAGTTTGTTGTAAACGGGCTTCATAAGTCGTCAACATTTCTTGACATAAAAGTTTAATTATACTAATCGGTGGCTTTTCAGTTTGTGTTTGATATTTTTCGAAAAACAGGACAGCACCTGTGGCGTTTTGATGGATATATAGCATGGTTTTATAAAAGAAAAGAGACCTTGCGGTCTCTTATTTGTTTTGGTCGAATACTAAACGTTGTTCAGTTTCTGGGTTGAAGAAATGGCACTTGTTCATGTCTAAAGCCAATTCCATCTTATCACCAATGTGGATGTCTGCTCTTGCGTCTACGCTTGCGCACACATTATTACCATTGATGTTGGTATAAATGTTGGTTTCAGCACCTAACAATTCAGCCACGTCAACTTCAATCTTAAGGATGCTGTTAGGGAATGTTTCAAACACTAACTTATCGTCATGAATGTCTTCAGGACGGATACCTAAAACGATTGGTTTTCCGTAGAATGAATTTTGTTTGATGATTTCAAGTTTGCCTTTAGGTACTTCTAGTTTTTGGTTACCAGTCACGAACCATCCGTCGTTGTTGACAACGCCTTCGATGAAGTTCATTGGAGGTGTACCGATGAATCCCGCAACGAACATGTTGTTAGGGAAGTCATAAATTTCTTTAGGTGCGCCGACTTGTTGGATATAACCATCTTTCATAACAACGATACGGCTAGCCATGGTCATCGCTTCGATTTGGTCATGGGTAACGTAAATGGTTGTTGTGTTGATACGGTTATGAAGCTTAATTAATTCACCACGCATTTGTACACGTAGTTTAGCATCCAAGTTGGATAGTGGTTCGTCCATTAAGAATACTTTCGCATTACGGACAATCGCTCTACCTAACGCAACACGTTGTCTTTGACCACCGGATAGCGCTTTTGGTTTACGATCAAGGTAAGGTAATAGACCTAAGATAGCTGCTGCTTCCTTGACTTTAACGTCAATTTCATTCTTAGGCATCTTACGAATCTTAAGACCGAATGCCATGTTGTCATAAACAGACATGTGTGGGTATAACGCATAGGATTGGAATACCATCGCGATGTTACGGTCTTTTGGAGCTACGTCATTTACTAAGACGTTATCGATGTAAAGTTCACCAGCAGAAATTTCTTCCAAACCAGCGATCATACGTAATGTTGTGGATTTACCACAACCAGAAGGTCCAACGAATACGATGAATTCTTTGTCTTTAATGCTTAGATTGAAATCGAATACCGCTTGGACACCATTAGGATAAATTTTATCAATGTGTTTTAATTCTAGGGTTGCCATACAATCACTCCTTTATTAGTATATAGTTGTCAACGCTTACATTATATGAAAATATATAAAAAAAAGAAATGTGCAAGTTGCACACTTCGTTATTTGTTTTTAGATGTAGGGATTCGTTCTTTTAGAAAACTTATAAAATCATTTACATTACCTTCTACTAAAGATGATTTTGGTATGATGATGGCCATATTAAATCGGATATATAACAGAATCAATCGTTTGGTGATAACCACTTTTTTGAAAACAACATACGGGCCAGTTTGATCGATGGGTTGATCTTTATATAAGCTGGTTTGATGAAATTGTTGCTCGTCAAATTCAAAAAGGATGTTTTTAGCCGTATCTTTCATGCTCCTTTTAACCCTAAATTTAATGATGAGTGTAAAAAATATTGAGATTATAGTGACATATAAAAAAGTCCCGAAAATCAGTGAGAATTCAAGTGCTTCAGGGACATCCTTATAGTTCATATTGAATATAAAGAGAATCACTGCGAACCCAATCAACGGGATGATTGATTCCCTGCGAAAAAAGTGAGACCAAAAGAACTCAGAATAATGGTATTTGGTATACTCAATCTTTGCTTTATACATGGTTAGTTCTCCTTAATCAACAAATATATAATCGCTGCGTCTTCGAACTTCTTCAAATCAAATCCAGTGACTCGATAAAACTTATCTAAACGGTTAATCAATGTGTTTCTATGCAGATACAACGCTTTAGCGGCTTCAGACGTATTTTGATTTTTTTCTATAAACACCTTAATCGAATGCAGAAACTCTTCGTCTTCATAGAATTGTTTTAAAATCATCTTTTTGGTTTGCTCATCGATTGAACCTAGGATACGATCATAAAATAGAATCTTGTCGTTTAGGTATGGACGGTCAAATTTTAATGACAACATCTTCTTTTGCATATCCTCTTTCAAAGCAGATTCAGATTCAAAGAATGACGATTCATACAAAGATAAACTTTGGAATAAATCGGTATTGATGGTATTGATCAATTCTTCATAAACCAAGTCACTGGGTTCTCTCACCAAAACGACGAGTTTATCATTTTCGACATATTGTTTTGGATTAATCAACATATCAGAAAAAAGCGACTGAATGGTCGTCAATTCATCAAGATTCAATTGTTCGACTGGACTGACCAAAAGGTAGCCTTTGTACATGTTATCACCAACCTAATTATACCAAAAAAAGAGAGTGATTTCGTGTTTAATTAAAATATGTCAATTTTGCTATGATATAATGGATTTGGTGATAAGATGAAATACCCACAATTTATAAAACCCAATGGTACCATTGGCTTATTCGCAAGCAGCTTTGGTGCGAATACAGAACCGTATAAAAGCAGACTAGAATCGGCCATCCAACAGTTAAAATCTCTAGGCTATCAAATTGTCAGTGAAGGCGATATTTTTGGTTATTATCAAGGCGCGAGCGCTTCTAAAGAAGCTCGGGCAGCAGCCTTCATGACCTTATATAAAAACCCTAAAGTCGATTTTTTATGGAGTGTTGGTGGTGGCGAATGGTTGATGGAAATGTTGCCTTATATCGACTTTGAAGACCTAAAAAAATACCCACCCAAATATGTGATGGGCTATTCCGATAATACCCATTTAACGATGTTGATGAATACCTTATTAGATACCGCTTCAATCTATGGTCAACACACCACTGAATTTGGTATGAATCCAATGGATGAATCTTTAAAACAAGCTTTAGAAGTCATCTCAGGAGAACGCTTAACCCAATCGAGTTTTCCATTATATGAAGGTAAAGGTGCAGAACAACCAGACCCATTGGGTGGTTATGTTCTCTCTGAACCTACACGATGGGTTAACTTAAGGGGTGAATCTGAAATCCGCTTAGCAGGGCGATTCATCGGTGGTTGTTTAGATGTATTTATATCGCATTTAGGCACACCGTTAGACCACATTAGTTCTTTTATCGAACAATATAAAGATGAAGGGATTGTTTGGTTCATGGAGGCTTGCGACCTAAACTTATTTGGTTTAAAAAGAGCCCTATGGCAACTGAAACAGGCGGGGTGGTTTAAGTACACCAAAGGCTTCATTTTTGGTAGACATCTAAATGCGTCACCTGTCATTGATTTAGACCAATACCAAACCACATTGGATATTTTAGGGGACTTGAATGTCCCAATCATCATGGATGCTGATTTCGGTCATATCCCACCAACCTTTACATTGATTAGTGGCGCTTTTGTCGAGATCGAATCCAAAGATGGCAAAGGTACCATAAAAACGATCATAAAGTAAAAAATTCCCCAAAAACTGGGGAATTTTGTTTTATTATCCGATGGAACCTTCCATTTCAAGCTTGATGAGCTGGTTAAGTTCTACTGCATATTCCATTGGAAGTTCTTTTGCGAATGGTTCAATGAAACCCATAACAATCATTTCAGTCGCTTCTTCTTCAGTTAGACCTCTACTCATAAGATAGAATAATTGGTCTTCTGAAATCTTAGAAACGGTTGCTTCGTGTTCTAATGAAACATCTGAATTACGAACGATGTTGGTTGGGATGGTATCTGAGAATGAGAAGTCATCTAAAATGATGGTATCGCATTCGACATGGGCTTTCGCGCCTTTAGCACGTCTACCAAAGTCGACTTTACCACGATAGTTCACAGTACCGCCACCTCTAGAAATCGATTTGGAAATGATCGATGAGGTGGTGTTTGGTGCGACGTGAATCATCTTCGCACCAGTATCTTGATTTTGGCCTTTACCTGCGAACGCAATCGAGATGGTGGTGCCTTTAGCACGTTCCCCAAGCAATACGCAAGATGGGTATTTCATGTTAACGTTTGAACCGATGTTACCATCGATCCATTCCATGTGTCCATCTTCATAAACGAAGGCACGTTTGGTGACTAAGTTAATGACGTTATTCGCCCAGTTTTGGACGGTGGTATAACGGCAGGTTGCACCTTTCATAACGACAATTTCTACAATCGCTGCGTGCAATGAATCTTTGGTATAGACTGGCGCTGTACATCCTTCGACATAATTGACGGACGCACCTTCATCGACGAGAATTAATGTGCGTTCAAATTGTCCCATTTGTTCAGAGTTGATACGGAAATAGGATTGTAGTGGTTTTTTCACCTTCACACCTTTTGGTACGTAGATGAATGACCCACCACTCCATACAGCACTATTGAGTGCTGCATATTTATTGTCTGAATAAGGAATGACAGTTCCGAAGAACTTTTTAACCAATTCAGGGTGTTCTCTTAATGCGGTATCGGTATCGACGAAAATGACACCTTCAGCTTCTAATTCTGCCATGGTTGAGTGATATACAACCTCAGATTCAAATTGGGTTGATACACCGGCTAAGAATTTTCTTTCCGCTTCAGGGATACCTAGTTTTTCAAAGGTATCTTTGATTTCCGATGGTACATCTTCCCATGAACTTTCTGCTTTTTCAGAAGCTCTGATAAAGTAAGTGAAGTCGTCAAAATCAATACCTGATAAATCTGGTCCCCATTTAGGGTTTTTCAAATCTAAGAACTTTTGATAGCTTTTCAATCTAAAATCTAACATCCAGTCAGGTTCTTTTTTATAGTCACTGATGGCGCGAACAACATCTTCTGTTAGACCCTTTCCAGTACGCAATACTGGGGTATTTTCGGTTTTGAAACCGAACTTATAGTCACCAATGATGGCGTCTATCTTCTTTTTATTGTCATCCATGATTATTCCTCCTTGTTGTGAAGCAATGCTTGTTCAGCTGCTTTCCATGCAAGTGTGGCACATTTGATTCTGGCTGGAAATTGTGCAACACCATGATATGCTAAAGCGTCCCCTTTTAGAATATTTGGATCGTATGGTTCATTCGTCAACATTTGATAGTAAGCTTGGATGATGGATAAACCTTCTGCTTTGGTATGATTCTTAAGCGTAATGCTCATCACACTCGCACTTGAACAACAAATACTGCATCCAGTCCCTTGATGTCTAATGTCGGTGATGATGCCATCGGTCTCCTTCAACTGTACAGTCATATCGTCACCACAGGATGGGTTGTGTAAATGAACTGTAAAATAGGAAGGGTCTTGTACCAAGCCTTTGTTGTATGGATTTTTATAATGATCCATGATGACTTGACGATATAAATTTTCTAATTGTGAACTCATGTATTTTCTCCTTAAAACGCTTTAAAGAAACGAACCGCTTCTTTGACGCTTTCTACAAATCGATCGGCATCTTCATAATCATTATAGATATAGAATGTCGCACGCAAGGTAGCCAATTGCTTCAACCATTTGGTAATGAGTTGAGCACAGTGGTGACCTGCACGTAAGCACACTTGATTTTGGTCGAAAATGCTGGCTGCATCATGTGGATGAACGTAATCCACATTGAATGTAATGATGCCTGTTTCAGAGGTTGGGTTGTAAACTGTAATGCCTTCAACAGATTTCAACTTCTCTAATGTATATTGATGTAGTGCGTGCACGTGTGCGTGAATTTCATCAAAACCAATCGATTCAATGAATTCGATGGCTATACCTAAACCGATGGCACCAGAAATGATGGGGGTCCCTGCTTCAAAACGGTATGGGGTATCCTTCCAGGTTGCCCCTGAAAGTTCGACTTGGTCGACCATGTCACCACCGAATTCGGTTGGTTCCATTTTGTTAAGTAGGTGTTTTTTCCCATAGAGGACACCGATGCCGGTTGGCCCTAAAATCTTGTGGCCTGAGAAGGCAAGAAAATCGGCATTTAAGGCGGTGACATCGATTTTCATGTGTGGTGCAGCTTGGGCTGCATCCACGACAACTATCGCATTTTTTTGATGTGCCAAATCGATGATTTCTTTGATGGGGGTAATATAACCCATCACATTAGATACATACGTTAACGCAACCACTTTGGTGTTGTCTGTTAATACAGATTTAAACGCTTCTACGGTAATACGTCCTTCTGAATTTAGTGGGACATATACTAGGGTTGCACCTGTATTTTTAGCAACTTGCATCCACGGTAAAACCGATGAATGGTGTTCTAATTCGGATGTGATGATTTCATCCCCAGGTTTCAATTGCTTTTGATAGCTAGATGCGACTAAATTAAGGGATGCTGTGGTACCACGGGTAAAGACGATTTCTTCAAATTTTGCATTTAAAAAGCGTGCTACCGTGGTTCTTGCTGCTTCATACAAATCGGTCGCTTCATAAGATAACCCGTATACACCACGATGGACATTGACACCTAATTTTGAATAATAGTGATCAACGACATCGATGACGTTTTTTGGTTTTAATGATGAGGCCGCTGTATCTAAATATACCAGTTTAGGATTATGGTCGTAAATGGGGAATTGTTGACGTATTTGTTTGACATCTAACATAAGTTTATAGTCTTTGATTGACCAAAGAAACAAAACGTTCTTTGAGAGGTTCATCTTCGATTTCGGAGATGATTGGATTTAAGAATCCATTGATCATTAAGCGTTCAGCATCTGGACGAGTTAATCCTCTGCTCATCAAATAATAAACGCTATTTTCATCCAATTTACCGATGGTTGCCCCATGTCCAGCTTTGACGTCATATTCATCAATCAATAAGATTGGATTTACTTCAATGATGGCTTGGTCACTTGCAATAATACCTTTTAAACTTTGATAAGCGTCGGCTTGTTTCATCCCTTTAAGGATTTTTTCAACCCCATTAAGGATGACTCGGCCATTCGAGTTTGCAATCGCGATGTTGTGCATGGTACCCGTGGAATTTGGTGCAGCATGTACGATTTCGATGTCGATGACTTGATTATTGTCCGTTGAACTGATAGCGACTGCTCTGAGTTTAACGTTCGCACCTTGGCCTACCAATTTCGCATTCATTTTTGCGTTGATGACATTGGACACAAATCCACCGATTAAATCGAGTTGTGCATCTTTTTCAGCAACGAAATAATGTTGTAAGTTTGCGTTCTTGCTAGCTAGGTCACAAACCAATAGATATTTGACATTGGCATTTGGTTTGCCTGTAAGTTTAATATTATAGGTGTTTGGATTGATATCTGCACTCGCAATCTCTAAAATGAGTTTCACTTCTGCGGATTCTCCAACCACGATTTCTAAAGATTCATTGTTATCGTCTTTGAGTGTGATTTTGATTGGGTCTTCGAATGTTTGATTTCTTTGAATGGACAATACTTGTTCATCAAATGTAATCCCTTTGGGTAAAGAGCCTTGAACTTGATGATCTTTAATGACGATTTGATTCATACTATTCGTTGTCCGTTTCTACAAAATCAATTCCCAATTCTTCTTTCACCCATTCGTAACCATTTTGGTCAATCTTTTCAATCAATTCTTGACCACCACTAAGCACAATCTTACCATCAATCATGATATGAACATTCGTAGGTTTGATGTGATCTAAAATTCTTTGGTAGTGTGTAATTAAAATACAACCGAATTGGTCATTGACCATACCATTGACGTTTTCACCGACAACTCTAAGTGCATCGATGTCTAGACCTGAGTCGATTTCATCAAGCACTGCAAATTTAGGTTTTAACATTTTTAATTGAAGAATTTCATTGCGTTTCTTTTCACCACCAGAGAAACCTTCATTTAAATATCTGTGTGGTAGATCTTCACGCATTTTTAATTCTTTAGCCGCTTTTTCATACTTGCCAATGAAATCAAATAAAGGAATTGGTTGACCATCGTTCTTCGCTTTCAATGCAGAACGCATGAAATCACTGTTGGTAACACCAGGTACTTCTGCAGGGTATTGCATCGCAAGAAATAAACCTGCTCTTGCTCTTTCATCGACTTCGAGTTCTAGTAGGTTTTCGTCGTCTAAATAAACTTCACCTTCAGTAACTTCGTATTTAGGATGTCCCATCAATGCACTTGCAAGTGTGGATTTACCTGTTCCGTTCGGTCCCATAATGGCATGAACTTCGCCACTTTTGACTATTAGATTGACTCCTTTTAGGATTTGTTTGTCTTCAATAGAGACATGTAAGTTGTTAATTGTTAGTGTTGACATAGTATGTCCTCCTTGTACCACATGTATTATAACGCATTTAAAACGGTATATCTAATGATACACACTATTTATTATATTATTTATAATGGAATTGTGGGAAAAATTTGTGAAAATAACTGGTAATCGTTTTCATAAAAAAATAAAAGCATTTTCACAGTCGTTGTTGTTTTAATTTGTTTATAATGAAATTGTCAAAAGCGACACCGGTCCTTTTATGATCGAGCGATTGACCATTTACGTATTTTTTCTCCCAAAAAATACCTAAGCGTAACACCACGCATCATGATGTTTTGTTATTGATCTGCCATCCTCAATAACGAAACATCTGTAAACGGTGATTTTTTTTTATTTACACCTTAGGGTGTTTTTTTATAGAGATTCTTGTGTTTTTATCTCAATCTTTATCCATAGTTGACGATGGGTTGTGGTATAATAAAAACACGGATTTTTTCTATACAGAGAGGTACTTATCCTATGATTAGTCGTAACAATGAAACAAAGATGCGTTATTTGATGTACACCATTGGTGCAATTCTATTCTTAGACATCATGGTCATCATCACAAACCTATACATCGCACCTATCCTGGATGGCTTTGGATTGCCAGATATTCTAATATATTTGAAAACATTGACATTCTTAATTTTGTTTGTCGTCATCAGCACATGGGTCAAAGATGACGGCTTTTCCCTATCAAAATCTACATTAAGATTATTATTATGGCTCGGATTTTCTGTATTATGTACATACTTCTTCAGTGTTTACATGTACAAATATTACTTAATTGTGGATGTGCAAAACATCATTAAAAATCAAATATTGGGTGGTAATCCTGCCTTAGTGTTTGATTTATCGAGAATCAATCTTCAACAATTGACCTACATTACAACAATATTCAGTGGTTTTAATTCAGAAATCATGTTATTCGTACAAGCCATGGTACTACAAGCATTGATCATCGGTACCAAGTCATTTGATATTCTAGATGAACCCGATACCATGTATGATACATTCATGTTCGATAGTAAAATGTTCTACATCAGTATGTTACATGTGGTATTTGCATTCTTAACCATCAACTTATTAACATTTAGATACGAATTATTGAGTGCAATTGAGATTGGGGTCGCTATTGCAGCATTTGCAGTCGCAGTGGTTAACTTACTAACCAGCTCAGATGTGTTCAAAATGCGTAATAACTACTGTAAACAATCCAATTTCATTTCCTCACATCGTTTTATGATTTTACTTATGATTATCAATATCGTGTTATTCTCGCTACTGTTTGGTTATAACATTTATCTGATAGCTATTTATTCCGGTACTTATCGTGTATGTGCTGCACTCTTAGCGCTTATAACTTCTATATATTTGCTAATCAAAACAAAATCCATCTTATCTTTAGAAAATAAATAGTACTCCAACCCCTTACCTTTAAAAAGTTAGGGGGTTTTTCTTATTTAAATAATTTATTGTCAACTTACAACATCGTTTGATATGATTTGACAGATTTGATAAACTACATACGTAAAAGAGGTTGACACCATGAAACAGATCGATATCAATCAAAGCATCTCATCGCTGGTTAAAACATATCCTGAAATAAAAGACATTTTATATGGCTTGGGGTTTACTGAAATCGTAAAACCACAAATGTTGAATACTGTAGGCCGTTTTATGACCATCAAACATGGGTGTTCACTCAGACATATTGATTTGACTTTGGTTTTAGATACATTTCGATCACAAGGTTTTGACATAGAGGGGGTATAAAATGAGTGAATTTATCAACAATAGACAACAAAAATTAAAAGAAATTATCCGTGGTTTGCACAGCGGTACATCATTAGACGAAGCGAAAGCTTTATTTAAAGCCAATTTCGATGAAGTAACTACTGCTGAGATTTCTCAAATGGAACAAGCACTCATCAAAGAAGGTATGCAAGTCGATGAAATACAAAAACTATGTGATGTACATGCTGCAGTCTTCGAAGGTTCCATATCAGACATCCATAGTTTCGGGGACCATACCAAGATTAAAGGACACCCTGTACAAGTGTTTTTTGAAGAAAATGCACGCATCGAAAAACTAATCAGTGAAGAAATTGAGCCTTACTTATCACAGTCCGGTAAAACAGCTGAATTGATGTTACGTGTTGGTTATGATCGATTGAAGGAAATCCATCACCATTATGCTCGAAAAGAGTATTTGATGTTCCCGAAATTAGAAAAAAATGGCATCACTGCGCCACCTAAAGTCATGTGGGGTGTGGATGATGAAATTCGTGCTGAAATCAAAGAGATCATTCGTCAATTGGGTGAAATCGACCATGATGAAGCGCATGTTAGAAAACTGATTCAAGCGAACATTCTCAGGGTTCGTGATATGGTATTCAAAGAAAACAACATATTAATGCCATTGTTACTTGAAAACATGAATTTCTTCGATTGGGTCATCGTCGATTCATCGAGTGAAGAAATCGGATGGTTCTTGGAAAAACCGAAGGAATCTTGGAAACAAGAACGACCAAAAGACATCAACGAACCTGTACCACCTAAAGTAGAGAGTACAGTTGGTTCTGTACCATTTGATGCTGGGTCTCTCACATTTGAAGAAGTCAATCACATGCTCAACGTTTTGCCATTTGATATGACTTTTGTCGATAAGGATGGTTTTGTGAAGTATTTCACTCAAGGGAAAGAACGCATTTTTGATCGACCTAAAACAATCATTGGGCGACACGTTTCGATGTGTCATCCCCCTGCCAGTGTTCACATCGTTGAAGAAATTGTCGAATCCTTCCGTTCTGGTAGAAAAGACAATGAAGATTTTTGGATCAAGCTAAAGGATATGTTTGTTTATATTCGCTACTTCGCAGTTCGAGATAAAGACAACAACTACTTGGGTACCTTAGAAATTACTCAAAACATTAAACCTATCCGTGATTTAGAAGGCGAAAAACGTCTCGTCTCAAAAGACTAATGCGTTTAATATATATTATATTGGGATTTATATCTTTAGCCGTTGGTTTGATAGGTATCGTTTTGCCTGTTTTACCAACCACTCCATTTTTGTTATTGACCGTGTATTTCTTTGCGAAGGGTTCAAACCGATTCCACCGTTGGTTTATTCAAACTAAGATTTATCAGAAATACCTATCGGATTTTGTCGAACATCGAGCCATGAAACGTAAAGATAAATGGCAGCTCATGATTTTTGTTGATGTCATCTTGTTGATTACCATCTTCATCGTCCAACACTGGGCTGTAACGATTGTTCTCGTATTGATTGATATCATCAAATATTGGTATTTCTTCACTCAAATCAAAACCGTAGAATAAATACACCTTACTGTACTCAGTGCTTGAGTACAGTTTTTTTATAGAAAACACCTAATTCAAAGGATGATATTGTCGTTTTATTTCACTTTATAAAAACATTCATTTTATGTGTTCATAATGAAAGCGTTTGTAATAATGTTTTAACATCCTTCAAAATAACTTATTTCGAAATATATATGAAAGACTTGTTTGCTATAATATACTTAAGGGGTTAAGATAAAAGCCTTATTTTTGCCCTAAAAAATATTCAAAAGCAATAAATACGTAGAATCCATGACGTTTGAGGGAGTGTGTATGGGTAACATTTTATTGATTTCGGATCGTCCCAAGCCTTATGACGATCTCATTGAACAGTTCAGAAGAACTGATTTTCAAGTCGTTTCTAAAAAGTATGCAGCCGCAACTCAGAAAAAGACTGCAGAACAGATTTTCGATTTCGTATTATACGAAATCAAACCCACATTTGAAGCGAATGTGCAGTACTTATCACCGATTGTGAGAACAGGTACTGTCCCCATCTATGTCATTGGTGATGTCAGTGAATCCGATGAAATTGCCTATTACAAATTAGGTGTTCAGGGGGTCATCAGGATTCCATTTAATCCAATCATTATTGCTGAACGGATATGCTCTATCATTCGGTTGTTAGAAAAGACCAGTAGAGTCATTCGTAAAGTAAAAATCGGTTCGGTTGAGATTGATTTACATAATCGTTATGTCAAAAAGCATGACGAGTATATTAGGCTAACCAATGTTGAGGCGAGAATTTTACGTATTTTATTCAACAACAAAAATCATATTGTTGAAAAAGATGCCATCATTCACTATGCTTGGGATGATGATGAATCCGCTACAGACAATGCGTTAAGCATTCATATTACACGCTTGAGAAATAAGATTGAATTTGATAAACAAAAACCACTAATCGATACGATTTGGGGTACTGGATATCGTTTAAACTACAATATCCCGGAATAATTCATTCTTTATCAAGATATGGAAATGTTAGTTTCCCCGGCTAACATTTTTTTCTTTTTATATCAAAAAAGACAATCGAGAAGATTGTCTTTTTGCTTAAATAAGTGTTTTTAATTGATCAACATGATACTTATAATACTGGCTTGGGCTGTAGGTATCCGAATATAACATCACCGCTTTGTTTGTGTTTTTATCTAACGCAACATTAATGACTGAAATGGTTTCTCGTTTGCTACGATAAAACACAATTTCTTTTAAAGCTTGCTTGTTAGATTCGTTTAATTCATCTACAGGTTTGATTTGTGAAACCAGCATGCGAGATACTTTCATTTTCTTTTTTAATAATTCTTGATTCAGCTTATTGATTTCAACATCGGCTTTATCAGAAAAGAAAATCGGTTCGCTTGGACTCAATAAGACCAAAACTTGAAGAATATAGCGTCTTCTGATTCGATTAATATGGTCCTTTTCAGCCTTATAAAATACTTTAAAGGTTTCTGCTTGACTATAGAGGACAAAATCCTTCTGACGGGCATAGGCCTCGAATACTGGGATTTCCTTCATATGGTTGAGTTCAAGTGGTCCAGATGCGTTTCGCATAATTCTAATCAAATAAGACACATTCTGAATACGGTCAAGATAAGATTTGAAAAACACAGATACAACCATCAACACGATGATTAATAAAAGAAAAACGATGAATTCCAGATTACTATCCTGGATGAGAAAACCTGCAGTGATTGCAACAGCACCAAACAATAAGAATACAACCAAATATAGAATATAAGTTCTTGTGAATTGCTGATTAATGCGTTTTAATTCATCCATGTTAAATCACCGCCAAAATAATACCAATCACCATGACGATGCCCGACGCAATCAATAATTCAATGAAAAACGTTGTTTTAACATCGTCTTCTTTAACCGATTGATAGTCTTTGAAGTTTGGATACTGTGTTTTGAAGTTTCTTGCAAATAATGACTTCATTGCATAGCTAAATCCTTGAAAGACAACATAAGCTTTTGTCATCGCAACAATGGAAGGTAAAAATGTAATAATTCCCACAACGAAGAGCACATCACTGAGGGATGAAATGGTAAATGTGCTGCCCATAATCCACAAGTGGAGGATTAGGGCAAACACATTTAGAATGGTAAACAGAATAACCAATCGAACCTTATTCATTATTTGTTCGCTTTGATTTTAGCTTGATACTTTTCGAATTCAACCGTGTTACACAATACGAAATGATCTGGTTCAATCTCACGTAAGGTTGGTTTTTCGATGGAGTAATCATGCTCTTCTTTTGGATTGTAACGTTCTCTTCTCACTCTGGTGCGTTCATACGCAGGGTCAGGCAGTGGAATAGACTCAAGTAATGTTTTGGTATATGGGTGCAACGGATTATTGAAGATGGCATCTTTATCGCCAATTTCAACAATCTTACCAAAATACATCACGGCAAGACGGTCGGTGAAGTATTTAACAACCGATAAGTCATGGGCGATGAATAAGATGGTAATTCCCTTGGTTTCTCTAAGCTCATTAAGCAAGTTAATGATTTGTGCTCTAATCGAAACGTCTAGGGCTGAAATTGGTTCATCGGCGATGATGAATGATGGTTCAACAACGAGTGCTCTTGCAATCCCAATACGTTGACGTTGTCCACCTGAGAATTCGTGTGGGTAACGGCTCGCATGTTCAGGTAATAGACCTACGGTTTTTAACGCTTCTTTAACTCTTTCATCAATTTCAGCTTCATTACGAACGCCATTAATACGTAAACCTTCAGCAATGATTTCTTTAACAGTCATACGAGGGTTCAAGGATGCAATTGGATCTTGGAAAATCATTTGCATCTTACGCATTAATAATTTGTTCTTGTGTGTCAATTGATACTTCAAGTTAAGAATGTCTTGTTTTTGTCTAATTGCATTCAAACTGATTTCTTTTCTCAGTTTAGCGAGTTCTTTGGATTTGTTCGCTAAGTCTGCTTTCGCATCCTTATCATTGGATTGAGTGGCACGAGCCAATGCACCTTCTGCAGATTTGACTTCTTTTTGGAGTTCAGTGATTTGTGCATTGATCGCATCATTAGAGTCTTGGTAACGTTTAAGAATAGCTTGATAGCGTTCATTCTTATCCAGTTCTGCAATTTCCTTCAAACCATGTGGGTCTTTAACACTGACAAAACGTTTGTCGCGTTTCGCAAGTCTAAGGACATTCATGGAACGATTGAATTCTTCATCATATTCTGCTTGAATTCTAGCTTTTTCTTCATTCAATTCTGATTCAGATAAGCCGCTTTTTTCGGACAATGCTTTTAATTTTTGTTCTTTAATAGCTGTAATACGTTGAACGACTGCTTGATGATCTGCTTTCGCCTTTTTCACATCTGAGATAATTCTGGTGCCTTCAAAGAAGACCTCACCACCGGAAGAATTATACAACTTGATGATGGTTCTACCTGTAGTGGTTTTACCACAACCGGATTCACCAACGAGCGAGAATACTTCACCCTTGTTAATGGTAAATGAAATATCGTCAACAGCTTTATTGACTGCTTTGTTCCTGCCAGAACCAAGCTTAAAGTACTGTTTGAGATTTTCCACTCTTAAAATTTCTTGTTTTGGAGTACTCAAATTATTCACCCTCTACTGTCTTAGTTTTGGTTTCTGTTTCCGCTAGTTTTGCTGCGGTTTGTTTAGTATAACGTTCGATGCGTTGTTGAATGATTGGTGGTGTTGGAATCTTCGGTGCATCTGGATGTAGCAACCATGTAGCAGCATAGTGCGTATCGGATACTTTAAAGAACGGTGGTTGTTCTTCAAAATCAATTTTTAATGCATATTTGTTACGTTCAGCAAATGCATCCCCTTTAGGTGGGAATAACATGTCTGGTGGAGTACCTGGAATCGAAACCAATTTGTCTTTGGTATCTAAATCCGGTACTGAGGATAGTAAGGCCCATGTATAAGGGTGTTTTGGGTTATAGAATATTTCATCGGCTGTACCGTATTCAACAATCTTACCTGCATACATAACTGCAACACGGTCAGCCATGTTCGCTACGACACCAAGGTCATGGGTAATAAAGATAACCGAAAGGTCTCTTTCTTTCTTAATATCTTTGATTTGGTTTAAGATTTGTTCTTGGATGGTCACGTCTAGCGCTGTGGTCGGCTCATCACAAATCAAGAGTTTAGGGTTTGCGGTTAACGCAATTGCGATAACGATTCTTTGTCTCATCCCACCAGAGAATTGGAAAGGATATTGATTGAAACGTTTTTCAGGATCTGGAATGTTAACTTCTCTCATGATTTGGATAGCACGTTCATAAGCTTCTTTTTGAGTGACTTTAAAACGTCTTCTGAAAGCTTCATTTAAGTTGCTTAATTCAACACGAAGTTCTCTGATTTCTTGGTTAATTCTCTTTTGTTGTGCTTCATTGCCTTGAGCGTCCTTTAATGCAGACACTTTCTTCGCGATTTCAGCATTCAAATTAGAAACTGCTTTTTGTTTTTCTTGATTTACTTCAACAATTTCTTTCTTGATTTGAACTTTAGCGGTTGCTTTTGCAGCCAAATAACGACGTTTTACATCTGGAACTTGTGACTTCAAATCAGCAAGCAATGCTTTTGATTTCGCTTTGTATGCGACAATTTTTTCTCGCTTATCGGCTTTTGTCATTTCTTTATCGACATTGATCTCATAAATCTTGTCTTTTAAATCTTTTTTCGCAAGTTTGATACGTGTCAATAAATTTAGATAATCGTGATACTCGTTATGGAATAAATCGATGAAACGATTCTTCACACGGTTACCATTGACCAACATGGCTTCGGTGATTTGCTTACCAATCTTCATGATTGGGTTCAAACTCGATAGTGGGTCTTGGAAAATCATGCCAATTTCGTTCCCTCTAATTTTGTGGAAGTTGGCTTCTGATAATTTGGTTAAATCTTGATTACGGTAGTTGATTTCGCCGTCATCAATGATGGCGTTCCCAGCGAGAATACCCATAATCGCACGGTTGGTTACCGATTTACCGGAACCAGATTCGCCAACGATGGCCAAAGTTTCGCCTTTATATAAGTCAAACGAAATGTCTCTAACTGCTCTAACCAATCCGTTTGGTGTCTTAAATGATACAGTCAAATTTTTGACTTCTAGTACTTTTTCTTGATTACTCATTATTCGCTACCTCTCAATTGTGGATTCAAGGCGTCACGTAAAGCATTACCGAACATATTGAAAGAAATCATCAGTGTAGCAACAACCAATGTTGGGAAAATAACCAACCAAGTGTTACCAGCCATGATTTGTTGTTGACCATCGTTTAAGATGACCCCAATGGAGGTACCTGTTAATTCGATAGGTCCGATGGCTAAGGTTTGACCATTACCAATACCGAAACCTAAGAAGGATAAGTTAACTTCAAGGAAGATAACCGATGGAATACTTAAGACAACTCTGGTGACAATAGTACCTAATGCGTTAGGTAAGATGTGTTTAAAGATGATACGGCGGTCGGATGCACCTAGCGTTCTAGCAGCGAGGACATATTCACGGCCTTTGTATCGATAGAATTGGATACGGGTAATACCGGCAGCTCCAATCCATCCATCATAAATCATGAATATGAAGAGCGCTGTGAACCCCGGTCCAATGAGGACTGTAATAATACCAATCATCGTAATTTGAGGGAAACTACCCCAAATATCGACAAATCTTTCCATCAAGATATCTACTTGACCACCATAATAAGCGGAGGTAGAACCCCAGATGATACCTACAACGATGTTAACGGCTGCTGCCATGAAACCAAGTAATAGGGATGTTCTTAAACCTAACCAAATAAGGGTAAATAAATCTCTACCAAATTCATCGGTACCGAATAAGAAATATGGCGTATCTTCAAAGCCGACTGCGTATGCGCCGTCTTTCATAACGAAATAATTTCTGAATTGTAAGCCTGTACCAGGAACGGTAAAGTCTTCATAACCGGTGACAGCAGATAGTGGATAACCGGATCCGAAAGTCCATGCTCTTGGATCATTTTCATCCATTTCGATGGTGTCTTCCATGCCAGGGTTTTCCGATAAAATACGTTCATATTCTACTCTACCAATGGTGGCAGGTTTATCAGCGAAAATAGCGCCATAAACGTCATAAACGAATTCTGCTACCAACATTTTCGCATCTTTTCTGACGAAGCGCCCATTTTCAATACCTTGACCATGAGTATAGAATACGAATGTTGCTAAAGTGTAACCTGTATAATCTTGTAAAACTGCTTCATCTGCCTTGTTTTGAATTTGGACAGAATTAAATACGACATTTTCACTACCATCTACAGATTTTTCAGGTAGTTCAAGTTTTAGTACAATGAATCTAGCAGTACCACTGCTGACACCATCCATTGGGTCAAAACGATGGATACCTTCACTGGTGACTGTACCCAATAATTCAAGTTGATCCCAAGTTCTGGAGAAACTGCTGGTATTCCATTGTGAAAGATACACTTTTAAGGTTGCGCCTTCAGTGATGCTTTCAATATCCAATACGATTTCATGCGCATTGGTGTATGTAAATAATGTATTTGATGCTACGGAGTAACCGATTCTATCGTAGTTTACATATAAGGTATTGGTTCCGCCGACATACTTTTCGTCAACTTCAGTACCAATGGTATAACTGTATTTGATGGATCCTGGTTTGATATATTCCATATCAAAACCTTCAGGTGTACCCGAAGCTTTACCATCTTCATCGATTACGATGGTATTGACTTGGACTGGTTGGTTTTTATATAGTTTTGTACCATCGGTAATACCAATCAGTTCCAAAATAGGAATTCTTGGCGGCAAGGTCATAATACCTGCATTGGTTTGGCTATATAAATACTTAGGGGTAATCATTGGCACAAATATGGACATCAAAATCATGATGAGCAAGATGATGGTTGCGGTAACGTTATACTTATTCTTAGTAAAACGAAGCATCGCATCTTGGAAATAACTGAGTTGCTTTGTACGCAACTTTTTGTCCATTAATTTTTCATTTTCTTGGACCAGTTGGAAATAACTCGGATCATACTGTTTTTCCATTATTTCTTCGCCCCCATTCTAATTTGTGGATCGATGAGACCATAAGATAAGTCAACGATTAAAACGGTGACTAAACCAATGATGCCATAGAAAGCACTTGAAGCCATGATGACGTTATAGTCATATTGGTTTTGTGCTAAAGCTTGTAGTGTAACTCTACCAACACCAGGGATACCATAAACACTTTCCATGATGAAAGAACCACCGAGGAGTCCTGCGAAGGAACCGATGATGACTGGTACCATTGGTACTAATGAGTTTCTAATAGCGTGTCTTAAAACGGCTTGTCTGTGGCTTAAACCTTTGGTTTTCGCCAACAAGACATATTCGCTGGTTAAGACTTCTGATAATTCAGCTCTTAATAAACGTGTTAACCCGGCAATGGCTGGTAAGCCACCTGCGATAACAGGTATTACATAACCTTTCGCAATCTCCCAACCACTTTCAAGTTCGATGAGCGGGAACTGCGGCTCAAGTAATCGGTCAAATTGATAACTGAAGATGATGATCAAGACAAGAATGAATACAAGAGCAGGTACTGACAAGAACATCATGATGATGATTTGCATGATATTATCAACGATGGTGTCTTTTTTAAGCGCAGCTAAAATACCGAATAAGAATCCGAATGGTAGATAAAATAATAACACCGAAACGTTCAGTGATAGTGTAAGTGGCATTTTTTCTGCGATGACACTGAATGCACTGGCGTTCGTTCTAACACGTGTAGATGTGCCCCAATTCCATTCGGTTAAGACATTGCCCAACCATCTAAAATATTGGGTTGAAATTGGTACACGATAAAATACTTTAATGACACCACTACCTTGGATAGGGCTGACAATAAAGATGGTTCTATCAATTCTGTCTCTATTAGCTTCACGGATAGCTTGAATTTCAGCTAGATCGTTCGGATCATTGGCATCATAATAAACAGAGGTATAATAACCGTCTGATACTTGTTTTTCGAGCCATGTATCCTTTTCTTCATTTTTTGTTGGTGGATATTCAGGGGCTAATTTGAGCAGCACGAAAGTGATGGTCAAAGTAGTAAATAAGATGATGAATATCCAGATTACTCTTTGAATAATATACTTTGTCATTTGATCGCATCCTTATTATTAGTTTTAACTATTATATCATTATTTATGTCTTATACACCATAGATACAATGATAATAACACAAAAACAAGATATTTAATGAAAGTAAAAGCGTAATAAGGGGTGCCCCCGTAAAATATGGTCACCCCATTATCACACTATTTATTTATTGTTTCAAATCTTTAAAATTATAACCAAGCCCAACCTACATAATATGCGCCAACTTTAATGACTACATATGCGTCAGTTGCGTATGTGTTAAATTGTGTACTGTAGACGAATGCTTCAACACCAGCAGGAACATCCACGGATGCAAATACTTCATCCAGTGATGCGAATGAGGTATATGTGGATACAATGTACGGAATCGCGTTCAATTCTTCAAGAGTTAACGGATTTTCGGAAATTGCATTCAATGTGTAGTCTGAGTTGTGAGCAGCGACAGCATCACGTGCATTGGTAGCTAATCCCAATTGTTGATGTAATTCATAGCTGAATCCAGTCTTCTTAACGATGAATAAGAATGCTTTATCAGATTCAGTAACTGCGACATACGCTTCAACGGAATCAACACCTAGTTCTTCTGCTAAGTCTGCAAGATCACCAACGATATAACCAGCTAAACCTTCTGTATCAGCACCAACAGTGTCAAGTACTTCGCCACCCATATCTAGGTATGCAGCAACTAAGTCTTCAGCATCTGTCCAAGCTTTTTGTTCAACACCATCTCTGATGTATGCTTTACCGTTTAATGCCGCGATTAAAGCGTTATAGCTCCACTTTTCAGTGACTAGTACGCCATCAAGGTTACGGTAAGCAACAGCGATGTTTGGTGTATGAGTGTCAATACCCCAGTCAAGAGTAAATCCACCACGGTTGTCGTCAGAGAATACATCTAGGAAGCTTGGTGCGTCTAGTAATGAACCAGAGATACCACCAATACCTAAGTCAGTATTAGCTTTCATCATGAAGTCATAGTAGTTACCAGGGAACGCAACGTCGTTAACTGTGATGGTTAATCTGACGAAGTTTGTAGTATCAACTAAACGGCTTTCATATTGTTGTTTGATTTGTGCAATCATCGCTTGTGCAGCAGTGTTACCACTAGATGCATAAGTTAAGGTTAAGTCGATAACTCTGTATTCGGATGCAGTACCAGCAGTATAGTGACCATCAGCGATTGCTTTAGTTACAGCTTGTTGGAATAATGCAACAGCAGCATCTGGTACGAAACCATAAGATGATGCGCCATATTTTTCAAGAATAGCAGCACCGGCAGGTAATGTTCTTACTGACATACCGGATTCGCCATCTAGGAAGTATGTATTGGCAAATAATGTGTAAGCAGGTAGATAAGTCTTAACGACGTTTACTGCTGCTTCATAACGGTCGAAACCAAAGTATAATGCTTGTCTCATTTCCTTATACATTAAAATCGGTTCAGGAACGAATGTATTGGATAGTGGAATACCAGGGTTAGCTGCGATATATGCATCGCGGTTAGCTTCGGTACCAAATGAGTTGATAACCATTCTCCATGTGGTAGCTGCTGGTGCAACTTTGACACGTGGGTCAGATGCGAACTCAGTAACACGGGATGCAGGAACGGATGCACTTTCAAGTCTACCTTCTAGGAATTCTTGGAAAATGAGGTCAGAACCGCTCATGAATCTGAATTGTTGGCCAGTGTAGTAGTACATAGCACTTTGTGGGTGTAATGTATTCTTCTTGAACACTAACAATTGTGATGGAGTCCATGTTTCGAAATAGTAAACACCAGATGATGGCACAGTTTCAGGTGTTGTACCATAAACTGCAGGTGTTAATTTTTCTAATAATTGTTGGTTAACAGGGGACATAGATGTAGATGAGAATTGGTATTTAACATCAAATGCACTCTTTTCGTTGATGTATTCAATTTCAAGAGTATTTGTTTTACCAGCTGCTAATCTTAGACCTACTTCGTCAATGCTGACTGCACCAGATAGATAATCTGCTGCACCTTTAACTGCTTCAGTAACAAAGTCACCGCCACCAGTTCTTGCTCTAAACCATTTTTCTTCTAGAGCATGTCTCCATGTCCATAAGAAGTCTTCTGCATTTAATACTTCATGTCCAGAAGGTAGTCCAGCAAGATCTGTGGATGGATGGTATTTCCATGTTAAGCCGTCTCTAACTTGAATTTGCCATGTCTTAGCATAAACTTTACCGTTGACAACAGTTGGATTAACTGGTACTGGTTCAGCAGCTGCTAAGCTTGGTAAAATTTCATAACCTGTCTTAGTTTCATCGAAATAGAAGTCATATAATGCACCTGTGAATAGATCGATGAAGTCACTTGTTGACGAGTCGTCAGAAATCCATTGGTTCAATGTTGTAGGGTCTGTGCTGTAAGTAGCTCTCCAAGTATACTCACCGACATTACCTGCGGTAGAACCGAACATGATTACTTTAGAGTCATCTTCAGTAAATTGTGAGAACGCGGTACCGAAACCAAGGACACCATTATAAATTGGGCTGAATAATTGAACTCTGCTTGAGTACATTACTCTGGTAGCACCAGTGTATAGTGGAACACCTGCGTACACGTTTTCAAGTAAATAGTCTTCTGCAGCAGCGAATAAGATATCCTTATCTTCTACTGGAAGTTTCGATAGGTCGACACCTGATAGATATTGTGCTAATGCGACATTTTCAGCGTCAAGTTCAGCAACAGTAACGGTACGAACAGCTGATGCTACTTTGTCCTTACTGTCTTTTACTTCATATCTAACTGAATATGTACCAGCAACGCTAATGTTGACGTTGTTAGAAACAACTTCAATAGCTTCTGTCAAGTCTCCGTCTTCTTTATCGGTAGCTGAAACACCTTCAAGTGGGTCGAACGATACGTTAATGTATGACGTTACAGGACCGACACCTGCGAATGTTGGGGCTTCGTTCTTTTCGCCTGCACAGGCAACTAGAGCGACTGCTACCAATACTAGAGTGATTACACCTAGTAATTTTTTCATATTCTCTCTCTCTCCTTTTATTACCCTTGTTTAAGGGTTTTTATCATTATATCAAATCTGTTTTCAAAATAAAACCGTTATAATAAAATTGTTTTATGAAAATATCATGAAAACGTTTTAATGGTGATAAAATAGCGGTTTTTCGATGTTTTATAACTACATTTTTAGATTGTTTGTAATTATGAACAGCTTTTTTATGGTAACTGATCAATGATTTGGTTCAAAGTATCGTTATTAAAGATGTTGTCCATCTCTACAACGAAGTCTGGTTCAATACCAAATTCATTGTTGTGATACACATATGGATCTTCCTCAGTACCAGTACCTGTACGATAGGCATTGATATTATTGGATGACATCGTAAATGCGGTACCATTTGGTAATAGAATTGGTGTAATGGAGCTTGCACCACCACCTGATTTCTTACCAATGATCTTACCTAAGTTGTTTTCTTTGAATATGGTTGCCATCGAGTTCGCAGCACTGAATGTGAGCGGTGATGTTAACAATGACCATTTCAAATGTGAATAGTTAGGGACACCAACGATTTGAACGTAACTCGATGAGAATCCACCGGTATCACCGTCGATTGAAGATACTCTAAATGGTTGGTCGGTAATGAACCCTACGACACGGTAGAGTGCACCGACGTTACCACCGGTATTCCAAGTTAAGTCTAATAGAATTCTTTGAACGTTCGGTTGGTCTGCCAATACGCGTTCTAGTGTGATTTCCATATAAACTGCTGAATCGGCTTCAACCAATGCAGGAATATCTTTTTCAACTGGCCATGCTAAGGCGTAGCTGGTTGGTAATTTATCGACAACCCCAAGGTAGAATACAGATCTAGCGGCATCAAAGCCCACTTGAACCATAAAGTCCTTACCATTGACATTCTTAGAATAATAACCATCAACCTTGCTTGCTTCTTCGGTTGATTCAACCACAAGTGTATAACCTGCAGAGACCAAAGCGGCTTTATAAGTATCTAGATAAGCAGCATTTAATCCTTTGACCAATACTTCTGCGATATTTTCAGTCGCCGTTGAATTATTATAGAAGAAATACTTATTGCCATCCGCGATGGCAGGTACAACACCTGTTTCTTCTAATATGCTATCGATTAAAGCAGGATCAAAGGTTGCACTCTCTTCAATGTCAGATGTTCTGAAACCATCCAAGATGACCACTGCTGAGGTTGGATTCACGAACCAATAGTCAGGACGGTTAGGTGAAGTGGCTGCCCAAGCGTTACTTGAAATGTTACCTCTACCCCATTTAGCTTCAATCGCGTCATCGACGTCGATGAAACCATCGTAATACCATTGTGTGAAACGAGAACCATAGGCAGATAATGAGTTGACTGCTGGTCCGCTCCATGCGGTTTTATTGAAATACGATGGGTACCCATAGCTGGTATGTGGTTCATCGATATCTTGTAATAATAAGTTTGCGACTGCATTATCGAAATCTTCTGGATCATCTGTGACGAGTTTGTGTCTTCTTTGATATAACAAATCGTAATAGGATTCCACACCCATGATTTCGCGTAGTCCATAGAAATTATCTAAGTCAAATGCTAAAGTGGAGAAGGTATGAACCAATAGATCTGCTGGAATATCTTCATTATTCATAGAACTTGTCTTAATCGCTCTATATTCTAATGTACCAGATTCTGGTGTGCCATAAATACCCACAAGTTTATCATAGTTATAATACACATTATAGTAGCTTGAACCCGCGAATAATTGATTCACGATATAATATGGCAATAAGATTTCACCACCATAAATAGCCATGTCAAGGTTGAAGTGGTCTAAATCGTATACCACATCCGAGCCTTCATCAAAATGCGCATCTGGATGGTCTTGGACATATTCAATGTGTCTACCATAGTTAGTAGCCGTTGAATAGATATATCCCCAATAGAAACCAGGGTCATTGACACGAATTTCGTTTTCAACTGCATCAATGGTTAATCTTAAATCATATACTTCTTGCGTATCTTCATCGATGTATTGATAAGCGATTTCAACGGTGTTGTCGCCTTCAGTGATTTCAAAATCCACTTCAGGGTCAACGAAACCTTCTAGAAGTTCTAAGAAGTTTAGTACACTGATGTATGGCACAGAACCATTTTCTTCAAAGTATAGTTCGACGTCTGCATTCGCAACATCGTACTCTGTTGTTTTGTTTT
Source organism: Acholeplasmataceae bacterium UBA6235 (assembly GCA_002441525.1). Taxonomy (GTDB): domain Bacteria; phylum Bacillota_I; class Bacilli_A; order Acholeplasmatales; family UBA5453; genus Paracholeplasma; species Paracholeplasma manati. The sequence goes on from DJWH01000033.1 coordinate 69,645, forward strand.
CAAATGGTACAACCCTAGAGTTGGTGATTACAACATCGTCATGTCTCGATAAATCGACTGTAAATGTACGTGTGATAGATTCACCATTTAAAGTAAACTTGCCAGTGATTTCACCTTGTGTGGTGGTGGAATCATCAAAGTTAATTGGGAGTAAGAACCCTGTGGTCGTCACATACTTAGATGTCGTCGACCACACAATCGTGCTACGGTTAACACGACCACGTGTAGGTAAACTCAATTGTACAGGACTGACAACTAAGTTATCTTCCACATTTTGAATATCTGCCTCAATCAACGCTGTGTTATTGATGACTTCTACCCAAGATGCTGTCAACGTGATGTTTTCAACAATCGGTGTAGAAAAATCGAATGCGGTTGCTTCATCGGTTAGATACCAACGTTGGAATGCAAATCCTTCCTTGGTTGGGTCCTCCGGTTCAACGGCTAACTGCCCCTTTTCGATGGTTTGTTCGGCGACCAAAGTCCCGCCATCGCTATTAAAGGTTACTGTGAATGTTTCTTTGACTGACGGTTGGCAGCCGACAATCACTAAGCTGAGTAGCAATAAAATATATACACTAAATAGCTTTTTTAGACCAATTTTGGCTAAATTCATAAGACACCTCTTTTCATTAATTATTCTTATTTTATAACTTTTAACGTNNTATAATAATAACGCGCGTATGTAGAAAAAAAACGGATGTTTTTAGCATCCGTTTTAAAATCATTATTCTTGTTTTGACCAATCCATTGCTTTGTAACGTTGATACATGGACCAACGTGCTTTAGCATCTGCCAAGTTTTGTGCAAGTAATTCTGCAGCATGGTCAGGGTTGATTTGTGATAATTGTGCATAACGTGCTTCTGACAATAAGTAATCTTGATACTTATCCCAGACCGGTGGTTTAGAATCGATTTGGAATGGATTCTTACCTTGTGCAACCAATCTTGGGTCATATCTGAAGGTTGGCCAGTAGCCACATTCTGTCGCAAGCTTAGCTTGTGAAGCAGATTGTGTCAAGCCACCCTTGATACCATGTTCGATACATGGTGAGTAAGCGATGACTAAGGATGGTCCTGGATAAGATTCAGCTTCTTTAAGTGTCTTGATGACTTGTGCTGGGGAAGCCCCGTGTGAAATTTGTGCAACATAGACATGACCATAGCTCATCGCAATCGCCGCTAAGTCTTTCTTCTTGGTCTTCTTACCAGACGCTGTGAATTTCGCAATCGAAGCGGATGGTGCAGATTTAGAAGATTGACCACCGGTGTTGGAATAAACTTCGGTATCTAGAACAAGGATGTTGACATCTTCATTGTTCGCGATGACGTGGTCAATACCACCATAACCGATGTCATATGCCCAACCGTCACCACCCATGATCCATTGGCTAACGCGTACGAAGTAGTCTTTGAGTTCTAAGAGTTCTCTCGCATAACCTTCATTGACTTTCGCAAGTTCAGCTTCTAGTTTAGGTGCTAGGTTTTGAGTATATTCACCTTCAGCTCTGTGGTCTAACCATTCTTGTGCAAGACCCTTCAAGACTTCAGGCATTTCATTTAAATGATCTACGATGATGGTTTGGATACGATCTCTCATGGTTTCATAAGCGATTCTCATACCAAAACCGAATTCAGCGTTGTCTTCGAATAAGGAGTTCGCCCATGCTGGACCTCTACCATTTGGTAAAGTGGTGTATGGGGTTGCTGGGTAGGACGCACCATAAATGGAGGTACAACCAGTCGCGTTCGCAAGAATCATGCGTTCGCCGAACAATTGAGTGATGGCTTTGATGTATGGTGTTTCACCACAACCAGCACACGCACCTGAGAATTCGAATAAAGGCTTATTAAAGTTTACGTTCTTCACGTTGTCATTACCGATATTCTTGTAGGTAACTTCATTGAAGAAGTAATCTGCGATTTGTTGTGAACCTGCGGATAGTTCAGGACCGATTGGGGTCATGAATAATGCCTTACCTGGTGCTGGACATACTTGGACGCAAACGCCACATTCTGTACAGTCAAGGGTAGATACTTGGATGGTGTATTTGTATTGGTCTAAGCCTTTACCTTTACCCGGAATCATCTTAGCGCCTTCTGGTGCTTTCGCAGCTTCTTCTGGGGTTGCTAAGAATGCACGGATAACAGCATGTGGACATGCGAATACGCATTGGTTACATTGGATACAGTTTTCTTCTCTCCAACCTGGAACGAAGTTCGCGATACCACGTTTTTCATACGCAGCAGCACCATTGTCCATGTGACCATCTTCATAGCCTAAGAATGCGGATACAGGTAGTGAATCCCCTTCAATCGCGTTGACGATGTCAGCGATATTTTTAACGAAGGATGGACGGTTGTCTTTTTCAACGACTTCATCTTCTAAGAATGCCCATTCAGGCTTAACTTCGATTTCGACTAAGTGCTTGTAACCAGCTTCAATCGCTGCATAGTTCATTTCAAGAATCGCATCACCCTTACGTCCGTAAGATTTTTCTGCGTACTTCTTCATGTATTTTTCAGCAGTTTCAAATGGCATGATTTGTTCAACCAATTTAAGTTGAGCACTTTGCATGATGGTGTTGATACGTCTACCTAAGCCGATTTCATAAGCTAAATCTACCGCATTGATGATGAAGAATTTAGCTGCCTTTTGAGCCAATTGACGTTTCACTTTGTTAGGTAAGAACGCTTCAATTTGGTCTTTAGGTACTTGGGTATTTAATAAGAACTTACCACCTTGACGTAAGCCTTTGATCATGTCATACTTGGTTAAATAAGTATCGGCAGAACAAGACACGAAGTGTGGGTTATTAACTAAGTAAGTTGAGCGGATTTCATGTGGGCTGAATCGTAAGTGCATACGTGTAACACCACCGGCTTTTTTAGAGTCATAAGCCGCATACGCTTGTGAATTCAACTTGGTGTTATCACCAATAATCTTAACGATATTCTTAGAAGCACCAACGGTACCATCCGAACCCAATCCAAAGAACAACATTTCAAGGGTGTCTTTGTCTGTAACGTCGATTTGTTCAGAGATATCGATGGAAGTAAATGTAACGTCATCGTTGATCCCCACAGTGAAGTGGTCTTTTTGTTCACCAGCAAGGTTTTTAAATACCGCATTGATCATAGATGGTGTGGTATCTTTAGAGGATAGACCATAAATACCACCAATGATGACTGGTTGATTTGGTTTGCCATAGAACATATTCTTAACATCTAAGAATAATGGTTCGCCTGTGCTACCTGGTTCAATGGTTCTGTCAAGTACAGCAATTCTCTTCACGGATTTTGGCATCACATCAAAGAAATATTTTTCTGAGAATGGTCTGAATAAGTGAACAGAAACAATACCGACTTTCTTACCATGACGGTTTAAATAGTCAATGGCTTCTTTAGCGGTTTCAATGACAGAGCCCATCGCAACAATCACATCGGTTGCTTCTGGGTCACCATAATAGTTAAATGGTGCATAATGTCTGCCAGTTACTTTGGAGATTTCTTGCATATATTCGTTGACGATGTCAGGAATGGCTGCATATTTGGACGCTTGTAATGTACGAGTTTGGAAATAAACGTCGTCATTTTGAGCTGTACCACGTGTTTTTGGGTGTGCTGGGTTTAAAGCCCCAGATCTGAATTTCGCAAGTGCTTCTCTGTCGACAAGTCTTGCAAGTACGTCATAGTCCATGACTTCAATGGTGTTGACTTCGTGTGAAGTTCTGAAACCATCAAAGAAATGAAGGAATGGAATGGAACCTTTAATAGCCGCTAAGTGAGCGATACCACCTAAGTCCATAACTTCTTGAACAGAGTTAGAAGCCAATAAAGCCCAACCTGTTTGTCTAGCAGCCATCACGTCTTGATGGTCACCGAAAATGGATAATGCTTGTGCTGCGATTGCTCTAGCAGCGACGTGGATAACCCCTGGTAACAATTGACCAGCGATTTTATACATGTTAGGTAACTTTAATAGTAACCCTTGAGATGCTGTAAATGATGTCGTCAATAGACCGGTTTGTAATGACCCGTGAACGGTACCGACTGCACCGGCTTCACTTTGCATTTCAACGACTTTTACTGGCATACCAAAAATGTTCTTTTTACCTTGGGATGCCCATAAGTCGACGTTTTGTCCAATTGGTGTTGATGGTGTAATTGGATAGATCCCCGCAACTTCGGTTAACGCGTAGGCCACATATGCTGAGGCTTCTGCGCCATCCATTGACTTAATAACTTTCTTATTATCAGCCATTTTTATCCTCCTAATTTCTTATTCTTATAGAATAACCTGCGTATTGATTATAACGTATTTACAGGCGTAAATCAACCTAGTAAAAACCAATAATGTGAAAATTTTTACATCTTAGAGAGATTCTAATCTAGCCCTTAATATAGGCTAAAACCGAATCTGCATTCGATTTCGCAAAAGCACGCTTGAAAACTTTTTCAATCACCCCATGTTCATTCAAAATGAAGGTGGAGCGAATGATGCCTTCGACAATCTTGCCATATAAGTTTTTCTTACCATACGCGCCAAAATAGATCGATACAGACTTGTCTACATCGCTTAATAACGTGAATGGTAACCCATATTTGGTTTGAAACAATTGGTGTGATTCAATGGTATCTGGGCTAATGCCCAATAAAACCGCATGGTGATTTTTTAGTTCATCATTCACAACTTTAAAACCACAAGCTTGTTCTGTACAACCCGGTGAATCGTCTTCAGGATAAAAGTAAATGATAACCTTTTTACCTAGATAATCGGATAAACGATGGGCTTTTCCAAACCCATCGTATAGTGTAAAATCTTTAACTTTTGTGCCTACTTCTAACATCATGACCTCCTATTTTAACAATAATCTTAAACTATTTAGAATAACCAAAATGGTTGAACCTTCATGGAAAATAACCCCAAGTGGTAGTAAAACAATGCCAAAGACATTGGATAACAACAATAGGCTGATTACCGTGACAGAGAATATAATATTTTGATTGGCAATCTTTTTCATTCGTTTCGCCAATTGAATTGATTTTTCAATGTTTTCAATGTTGTTATTCATGAAGACAATATCGGCTGTTTCTAATGAAACATCGGTACCTGACCCCATCGCAACCCCAACATCCGCAGCCGCAAGTGCCGGTGCGTCATTGATACCATCACCAACCATCATGACATTTTTGCCAGATTTCTTTAATGATTCCACATGTTTGAGTTTATCTTCTGGTAACAATTCAGATAACACATAAGCGATACCTGCTTCTTTCGCTATCGAACCAGCGGTATAACGGTTATCCCCAGTCATTAAAATCGGTCTAATGTTGTGTGCTTTTAAGGATTCTATGGCTTCTTTGACTCTTGGTCTAATACGATCCATCAATGAAATATAGCCAATCAAAACACCATCTTTGGAAACCAAAATGGTGGTAAAACCTGCTTTATGAGCTGAATCCACTTTATCTCTTAAAAGATCATCCACCTTGACATCAAAGCGACCTACTTGATACAGATGACCTTGATATTGACCTTCAATCCCTTTACCTGGGGTTTCCTTAGATTCGATTTGAATGTCATCGGTATCTTTTAAATAATCAACCACGGCTTTCGCAAGCGGATGGGTGGATTGTTTTTCAAGTGCATAGATGACTTTACAAACGGTTTCGTGTTCATCTAAAGCACAATAAATCTCTTTGACTTCTGGTCTACCTTCTGTGATGGTACCTGTTTTATCGAGTAATACTGCATCAATCTTTGACAAGGTTTCTAAGTGCTTACCACCTTTGATGAGAATCCCTTTTCGTGAGGCGTTGGATAAAGAAGATAGAACCGCAGGTGACACGCTCGCGACAAGCGCGCACGGGGAACCGACAACTAAAACGACGATACCACGATAAATCGCGACATCCTGTGTCCACCATCCAAAGATGGGTGGTACAACCATCGTTAGGATCGATAGCGCAATCACCACGTAGACATACCAACGTTCAAATTGTTCAATAAAACTTTGTGATTCCGTCTTATTCTCATGAGCAGTTTCGACGAAATCAATGATTTTTTGAACCATCGAATCTTTCATATCTTTGGTTACTCTAACTTTGATCAAAGCCGATTCATTTAGGGTGCCACTAAAGACATTGTCACCCACTTTTTTATCGACAGGGACAAACTCCCCTGTAATCATCGATTCATTGATGGATGTATTGCCAAATACAACCTCACCATCGGCAGGAATCGATGACCCCACTTTAACGATGACCACATCGCCAATGTTCAAGTCACTGACTTTAACAACGACTTCTTTGCCATCTTTATCCAGTAGTGCTTCTTCGGGTGCGAGATTCAATAAACTCGTAAATGCTTTTTCACTCTTCGATGTTGCGTAATCTTCCAATAACCCCGATAAAGCGAAAATGAATATTAAAATCGCCCCTTCGGCGTAATTTTTTAAAATAAATGCCCCTAGTGCCGCAACAATCATTAAAAATTCAACGTTTAATGCTTTGTTTTCAATGGTTTTAATCACACCTTCTTTGGCTTTATAAAAACCGCCAAATAGAAAGGATAATCCAAACAAAACCATCTCTGCTGTATCCCCGACATAACGTCCGAAAATCAATGTAAATAAAATGAGGACGATGGCAGTGACTGTAAAGATGGTTTCTATGGCTAAATTGTTTTTCTTGTTCATACATAAGTCCTCCACTGAGACAAGTATAACACAGTTCTCAAACATTCTTATAAATAATGCACATATTTATTATAAATAGAGTCTTTTTTAGAATAATTATGGAAAAAGCTATGAAAAATAGATTGGATGATTGGTTTGCAAAAGACTATTTTACATTTACTTTTAAGTACTCTGATGATAAACTGTAGATAATTAATCAACGAACAGAGGTGGACTTATGGAAGACCAAGACAGATCATTCAATCCGTATATGTATCGATATTTTTTAATGCCCAGTAAATTTCGAATCATTCTAGCATCCCTATTGGATGTGGTTATCTTTATGGGGTTATTCTTATGTATTGCTTTTTACTACATCATACCTAATAACATTTCGGATCCAGGTATCACCTATGGTATCGCCAGCGCTTACATCCTGTTCATGCTCATCTTTCAATTAACCATACTAAAGTTTGGTTATGCAAGTCTAGGTCATCTTTTACTTGGTTTAACCCATATCAGTGGGTTATCAGGACGAAGACTAGAAAGAATGGATTATGTTGAACTTTGGTTCAAATCGTTTTTACTTGGTTTCAAATATGCTGGAATCTATACCACGTACTATTTTCTAACCAGCGATTTCAATCAGTCCATGGTATTAGAAGAAAATAATGTATTCATCGTTAAACGCCGTAAATACAACTATATGATACAAAACAAACTGCTCGTCAGATCGTAATAGTACCCATTGACACACAACCAACCGGTGATACACCTTGGTTGGTTTTTTTGTGTTGGTCTAGGAAAAGAAAAAAACGCGTAATAAGCCGTTTGAATTTCTAGTGCTTTAATTAAATATGCTCATCGCAACTTCCCTTAAATAAATGTAACTGGATAAGCTAAAATATTTTCGGATAACAGGGTATTTCGTTCAACCAAACAAAGGATGATTTCTTTATCAACAACAAATCCCTGTGCTCTTTTTAATACACTGAAACTTTTAGCCATGTTTTTTTGTGGATTCATTGTTTTCTTAATTTCAATTGGATAAAGCTTGTCTTGATCTACAACAATAAGATCTATTTCCTTCATATCCTTGTCACGGTAAAAATAAATTGGTATCTCATGGATTCCTTTATTTTTAAATGACTTAACAATCTCAGAGACCGCATAAGTCTCTAATAACTGGCCACTCATCGCACCATTTTGAAGCGTTTCTTTGGTAGTCCACTTTAATAAGTAGCAGACGAGACCCGTATCTAGAAAATATAGCATTGGCGATTCTACTGTTCTTTTTAGTGCATTATTCGTAAAAGGTTTAAGTAATAAAATGATCCCTGATGCTTCTAATACTTTAATCCAACTTTTAACAGTTTTAATATCGACACCAATTTCATTGGAGATATTTGTATAGTTTAATATGCTACCTGTCCTTGCAGCCACACTAATGATGAATTTTGAAAATGTGTCAAGATTTTTAACATTCAGCAAACTTCTTACATCGCGCTCAATGTATGTTCTAACATAAGAGGCATAATATAGTTGCCAATCGATCTCTGGTTTATTATATAACTCTGGCATGCTACCTCTGTGGATTATTGTCCATAAATCCTCCGTAATTGGCTTGCGAGGAGACTTTATGAAAAGATCGTTTGGTACAAACGTCACATCAAAGTTTTCTGCATTTATTTCTCTTAGTGATAACCCTTGAAACTCTAAGATGCCTATTCTACCAGCCAACGTTTCCGTAATTTGCGCCATTAAGTGAAATGTTTGTGATCCTGTTAAAATTATTTGCCCATATACTTCAATATTATCCACGATTCGTTTAATTTCGCGAAACAAACTTGGCGACAATTGTACTTCATCGATAATTAACGGTAATGGATGGTTCATAAAAAACAATTTCGGATCTTCTTTAGCAATTGTAAGCTCAGTAACATCATCCAGTGTTACATAATTATAAGTATCTTTAAATAAATGTTTAAGTGTCGTTGTCTTGCCGACTTGTCTTGGACCTGTAATCAAGAGAACTTTAAACATATCTCTAGCTTCTATTATCTTTTTTTCTATATGTCTATGATAATACATTTCTTCACCTAATTTCGTAATTATTGGATTTCAACTCCATTTTAGACGAAATTTTACCATTTGTCAATATCATACCATTCAATTCGTTTTTTGAGCTACTTGCTTTAAAAAATGAAAAACGGCTAACAAATAGCCGTTCTAAATTCGAGTGTGTTGAGTAACCTATTTTAATACGATTTAGCACCCGTGAGATTTATAGTTTCTCATCGTCTACCTCAATTCCAATATTAAATTTTTAATTTGTGGATGTTCCATAATCTATTTAAGACAATAATACCAAATTCTATCATATATTTTTTTCTTGATCTGTATAAACAGCTCTCTCTGCTAGTGCACTAGCATCGGCATGCCTAAATGCATGTAGTCTTTTTGAAAAATCTTTAAGGTTTGAATCCTCTATAAAACTCATAAATATTTTATGGTAATCAATTTTATCAAATCCACCATATAACCTAATTAAGTGATCATAGGCATTACGAATATTCTCCAATTTTTCGTCAGTGGTCATGTGTTCAAATTTTGCACTTCTAGTTGAAATATTCTTAATTAGTTCATCAACTTGTTTTTCAATGGTTATTATTGTATCTTTTTTTATTACAGTAAGACTGTCAATTAGCAATCTTCTATGCTTCCATTTTACATTCCCTTTAGCATCTCTACCGTGCTGTCTTGCAGTTTCATCGTAAAGTACTCTATCAGCGAAGTTTGTTAAACCTGAAGTCGATTCAAGTTCAAAAGGAAACTCCTTTATATAATAACCTTCACTCCAAAGATAATATGATAAGAGGTAATATTTCGCTTTTTCAAACTCAATTTCAGAAACAAGCGAAATACTTGATGGATATAAACAAGATTTCCATTCGTTTATAACTTGTTTATCATCTATATATTCGAGAGATTGTAAAATCTCCCATTTTCTAGAATGCCTTTTTACATCTGAAAAATATCTTTCATCATAACTAGAATTAATTTTAGATGGAAATTCATTCATATAATATTCAACTATCTTCATTTTCTACCCCCCCCTAACTTATTTTTATACTTTTGGAAACCTGGAATTTCATTTATTAGCTATAGAACAACGTCTCCTGTAATCAAAAAATCATTTAAAACGTTTACTTCAACCTGTAAATTTCTTGTGCTCATGAACCAACCCATATCATTAATATACCTATTGCTGACATGGTTAAAGGTTTGATTAGTAGACCCAACCAAGTTTCGTAGTTTATCGGCTTTACTTTCAATGAATTGTCCATCAATTATAAGATCAACTGATGATACCAATGCTTCTTTCAAATGTTTTATCTTATAGCCTGTGAATAAAATTACTCCCAAACCAACATTGTGTAGTTCATTTGATAGTTCAGCTAAATGTTTCTGAAGTGTTGGTTCTCCACCTAAAAATGTAACACCTTCAATGGCATTTTCTTCTTTTGATTTTTTAACAATTGAAATGATTTCTTGTAACGACATGATGTGAGCCTGTTTCATTTCTTGCAACTCAGGATTACAACATCCAGGACAACCTATTGTACAGCCTTGAAACCAAATCGCCATTCTTTTATGAGGACCTTCAGCTTCAGTGCATACATTGATTCTTGCTACATTAAAAAACATATCATTCGACTTCAAAGCTAAATTCCAGTCCTTTTTGATTTGTCTTAACTAATATTGATTGGCCCTTAAGTGCAGCTAATTCTTGTTTGTTTTTGAATAAGTACATTGCAAGTTCATCTAACAACTTATCGTTGATTGCGTTAAGAATATCACGTCCACCTTTTGTAATATCCGCATCACTTAAAATGTAATTGACAAATTTTAGTTCATCTTCAAATACAAGATCAATTCGATATTTTTCCAATATACCCATTTGAATTGGTCTAAGTTTAGACCGTGCAATCTTCACCATGAATTCCTTATCTTGAATGAAATTAAATGGCACGATATTGTTATATCCTATACGACCAAGCAACTCTGGTCTTTTGATTTCATTATCAAAATAGTTTTTGACAATGGTAATAAATTCTTTTGCTACTTCTTCATGATTAGATGAAGGTTTGACTTCGCTAGCGCCAAGGTTCGATGTGAAAATAATGATACTCTCACTGAAATAGACGGTTTCACCTTTACTGTCAGTTAAACGTCCGTCTTCTAGAATTTGCAGGAATATATCTAAGATTCTTGGATTAGGCTTAGCTGCTTTTTCAATTTCATCAAAAAGAATGACGCTAAATGGTTTCTCTTTGATAGCATTCGTCAGTCTTCCACCCTCTTCATAACCCACATACCCTGGAGGTGCTCCTATTAATTTTTGGTCAGAGTTATCAGTCCCATATTCACTCATGTCAAAACGTATACACGCCTGGTCATCACCAAATAGAAATTGTGCTAATGTTTTTGATAGTTCTGTTTTCCCAACACCTGTTGGCCCCACAAAGAATAAAATTCCTTTTGGCATCGAACGACTTGATGATTTATGTAATCCTGTTAACCCCATGTATGCTTTAACAATAATTTTTTCAATCTTCTCAATAGCTTCATCTTGGCCAACAACACGTTCAGACAACTTTTTCTTGATGTTTTTTACATCGTTATAATCCAGTTTTTCCCAAGGATTGTCTTTTTCACCATATTTAAACAAGTAAAAAAGCTTATTGAAGGTCATCTTACCTTCTTTTCTTGATAGTTTTGAAAGTTGAATAATCTCACGATTTGTGAAATCATCTAGCATATCAATATACTCACTTTTCTTCTCACTTGTAAGAAGTGTCTCGCCTGGTTTTAACTTAACATCAAACGCAGTTTCAATTTTAGCAAGCATCTCTTCTCTTTCTAAACGATCAGGTTTTTGTAGGGTAATCGTTGTCACTTCTGGGTTAGTTTGGTAAAAAGAGATAGGGAACATTGATAATTTATTTGCGATTAAAATGACTACACTTCCATTAGTATCTTCTGATAGATAGTCAACTTTGCGATCTTTGATTGCTTTACCTAATAATGTTAGATATTCTCTTTCATCATCCATCAATTGATTATTATTACCAAATAGATAATCAGCCCAATTTAAGATAAAGGCCACTTTTCTTTTAGGATTAATCATATTTTTGAAAACTAGGTTAAAGATTTCTGCAGGTTTTTTGAATAAACCAGAACCGGTTTTTTTCTCTTCTTCTTCATCTTCAAATTCATAGGTATCGCCTTTTACTTCAACATCATCTACGAGATCAAGTTTTGTCAAGTCGCCATCAACACCATCCACTCTATCCCAATAAATAACATCTTCATATGCCATGTCTTTGAGCATATCCATTAAATACTCTTTTAGCGTGACAATGCGTTTTTTGTCGTTTAAAAATACATCTCCAACATTACCTTCAATGACAACAGCTCTCTTAATCCCAGTTTCTCGTTTGATGCGATTAAAACTTGTCTGTATTGACATAATACCCCTCCTAATTCGTTCCTTTATTTTTATTCACTGTTTGATACTTCATGGATTGATTTTTATCTGGATTACTCCAGTTATCGAGTTGCTTGACAACTTTTATGTCATAAATATCTGCTAAGTCCTTCATGAAAGGTTCGATGTCTTTTTGGCATGCTTGACCTTCATAACCATCAAATTTGTAGATAAATTTACCGTCTAGATATATACGAAATTCTGCTCTTTCTCCACTGATCTTTTGAGCAATAAACCTAACTTCATTCTTGTCACGGTCTATTTTAATATTCTTCTTATCAACAATGAAGCCACGTGTCTCAACAGTCTTCATAATAACTTTTAGCGTTTCTTTACGAACAGTTTCACCAATGATTTCAGAAGTTGCTTTATTACGCATTGCTTCGACATCAGCTATTTTTTCAATCTTTAATGAAGATATGTTCTCAATCACTTGATTATCCACTTTTGCATCTTTAAGTTCTTTTTGGATTTCCATTTTGATTTTATCTTTATGCTTTTCAAGTGATGATTCTAGATTTGCGTCCAATTGTTTTTTCCCTAGTCGTTGCAATTCTGTCCATGATGCATTTTCGTTTTCTCGTTGTATTGCAACTTGATAGATACTCTCTCTTAACATGAAGTCATCAATTGATTCAAGTTTTTTTAGTATATCTTTATTAATATTGATAATTCCTAATGCTTGATTATTTAAGCTTTGTTGATATCTGTTTGTTGCATTGATGAGTTCATCATCAATTAAATCTTCCATAGCATTCAAGCGATAAGAGGTCAAATTATCAACTATTTTTGATAGATTATTAGCATTATTTGCTATGCTAGCATCTCTTGTTTTGGCATTTGCTTTGGATATGATTTGATTGAGTTCCGCTGTAATATTTGCTTGTTCTTTTTTTAAGAATACTTCATAAGAACGAACTCTATCCGTGATGAGCATACTGGCTTTATCTTTAATTCTTCCCAGTAATTCATCAATCTTGCATAACTGTTTAAGTGCCTGTTCGCACGTTGCTCTAGCCGCTATAGATAATGCTTCATAATTAATTGTCGCTGCATGACTCATGCCTTCGATACCTCCTTAAATACGATATTAGACCATTTGATTAAATCATTAGAATCAATCATTACCTCACCACTTGTTGGATGAATCAAACTATTTCTCATTTTTCTTAGTTGATGCAGTTCGGGAATAAACACTTTTAATTCTTTTATATCTTTTAGTTCATTGATCATCGTTTCAGTGTTTCCACTCAACTTATACTGGTTCTTTAGTATCCACTCAAGTTTTGCAAAGAGGTATACAATGGCAGTGAAGTACTCTTTTTTATTTATTCTAGAAGCTATAAATGATTGATCAATGCCTTTTGGGTTGTTGGATGCATTTTTTTCTTCTGTAAAAATACGGCTCAAATACCTGAAATGCTTATCATATTCTTCGAGTTCAAGAAATGCACTGTTATCGAATTTTTCATATTTTAGTAATTCGTCTAATTTAGCTGAAAACCCATTGTATATTTCTTGAAATTTTGTTCGGTCAATATCTTCCTTGATAACAAACTCGTGAGGTTTTCTAATATCTGTTAATTGGATCAGCTGATTTAAGCTAAACTGAATGGTTTTAATTAAACTTGAAAAGTTGCCTATTGCATTTATTTTATCATTATTGATGATTTTGTGGATAAATTCTTTTAAAACATTGACTTGAGTAAAGATATCATTGAGTGAATAATTAAGAGACTCTAGCATTAGGAACATCTTCTCTTGATCCATATTAGGATTGCTATCAATAATCTTCTGAATCATCGTAGTATTCTGTATGTTTAAATGTTTAATTAACCATCCACCAATAGCAAACTGATGCTCAATCGTCTTAATTGATAGAGTATTGAAATATTCATCAAATAGATTTTTGGCTTTTTGGTTGAACCAATCCTTGAAAAAAGTGATATCGGTTGTATCTTTAATCTCTTTTAGTATGTTAATACTTCCCTCTATATCGTTAGTCAAATATTTATCTAACATCAATTCTAGATTTTGTCGATCATTTAGTGTTTTACTGATATGTAGATATTCTTTCATATTTTCAATGGAATAAGTCTTAAAAAACTTCATTAAACCATGTGTCATAATTCTTCTATCATGATCCTTTAATGTTACCTCAACTAACAGATTAATGTTTATTAACCCTTTTGTCGCTTTGTTGATTAGAGGTATATAGACTGGCATGTATGCTTTTATATTCTCTTGACTGTTGATATGAATTGTCTCAATGTTTGGGTTAATGTTAGATATCAAAGTGCTAGTTTGGGTGACGTGTGATGTTTGCTTAGGTATGTAATTTGATTTTGTGATAATCACTGATGCTGATTTATTTAAGATTTCTTCATAATCTTCAGGTAGCATGAGTACACCATCGTTAATGGTTTTTACATCAGATAAAGAAGGTTGGTTACCTTTAAATTTGAATTTCCTCTTAACGCCAAGGCCATCTGATATCAATTGATTATCGTAGTACTTGTCAAAAAACGATTGCAGTTTATCATCACTTAGTCTAAAGTCAATCATATGGTTATCGTTATCGATGGACATTGTGATGGGGAATGTTGTGTAAAAATATTCGTTATTCATAATTGAAACATCAGTTATGATTTCATCTTTTTTGACGATAATCCCCTTGCCTTTAACACTATTGAGAAACTCTTCAAGTTCACTTGTGTTCTTATATTCAAATTTTTCTGCCAACTTATTCGGCAATATGGAACTATCAATCTTACCTATTTTCCAATCCGATGGGATTTTGTCCATTAATTGATTATGTGCTGGATCATAAAACAATTCTTGTTTTGACTCTATCGTTTTACTAGCTGGGATGAGTTCATCTCTAAACACTTTTTTACCTTTTTCAGTGAACACAAAATTACCTACTAAATATTCACTAAAGTAAGCTCTATTGTAATCATAAGGAGTGCACTTAATAATTTCCAACTCATTGATTAAATTATAAATTTCATCTGCAAATATCCCATGTAAATCACTAGGCACTCCAAACTGAATAAGTAGATTACTTAACTTTGTTCTTTTGTTAGCTGACTCATTGATTAAAACTAAGATGATATAGCTAATCCCTGTAGGTTTTGATACTTCAGTATGATGGATTAGGGTTGTCAATTTTACTATTGGAAAAGGGAACGATGTTTCAAACTTATAGATACTCATTTGCTAGTCCCCCTTTCCTTGATGATATCGACATCATCTAGTACTTTACCGTATGTCTTAATGGTGTCTATTACTTTCTCATAGACTCTAAAGTTCTTTTGGTCATTATTAGAATCCCCCATAACATCAGGTAAGTCTATAACACCTTTTTTCATTAAATAATCTTTGTTTCCAACTATGATAAGTAGCCGACGTGCTCTGGAAAATGCAACGTTTATTCTTTGGTAAGCCGTAATAAAGCCTGGATTACTCTTACCAGGTTCTCTTGGATTTCTAACCATAGAGACGATTATTATATCTCTTTCATCCCCTTGAAAATCATCCACTGTACTTACAATTAATTTTGAATCATTGTTTTCATTGAAGGATTTGAAATTGGTTAAGTTATTTGCTTTACGCTTCTGTTTTATAAGCTGCGCTTGATCACCATAGGTACAAATAACACCAATACTCATTCGCTCATCGATGCGTTGGCTCTTGTTTACTTTAGGATTGTATTCTTTGTTCTTTTGATATGCTTCGTCTATTTTCTTAAGTAGTTCAATAACAATATCTGCTTCACCTTTGTTTTGAATTGATGTTGAATCTTCAGAGCGGCTTTCATAATCTTTACTATCAATAAAATAAATATGCTTGTCTTGCTCAATAATCAATCTTTGATTCCCCTCAATATTTAAGTAATGCTTCTTATGATTATTTTGAGCTGCATCACCGAGTTCAAGATTTTTATTGTAGAAATGATTGAATACATTCATAATATGCTCATGACTTCTATATTGTTTTGTCAGCATAATTTTATAGTCATTCGGAACTTTTTCAAACAGCATCTTAAAGAAACTATTCTCATACATTTCGGTATATCGTTTGTTGATTGTTGGATTGATCATGTCTGAATCTAACCCTTCATAATCTTCTTCTCTAAAATTGCGATATTCATACATCGGTGGTAACTGGCGATGATCTCCAACCAAAATCACTGTTTTACCAAATAAAATAGGAATCAATAATTCAATAAAGCTCGATTTACTCACTTCATCGATGATAACAACATCGATACCTTGCTTTCTTAGGTCAAGTTCGCCTAAATTATAGGCTTCAAGTTCAGACATCGATTTTTCATCAAATCTGTCACGACTGCTAGTTGTAGTTCCAAATAAATTAACAGTATCAAATAATGGTTTTGTGTAGTATTTTCTGTCTTCAAGAATAATTTCTTCTTTTTGAATATACTCACTTATCTTTTTATAGACAGGTATCTTCGTTCGGTTTTCTGCTTCTTTTTCATTAAAGTTCGTTTCCAAATCTTCCCATTCACTTTGAATGAATTGAATTGCTTCATCTACCGTTTTGTAATTGGCAACGATATCGAATTGCTTTAAGAAACCTTCAATCTTTATTTCTAGTTTGTTTTTGCTGTCTTGGTAATCGTGATACGATTGATTCTCACGTAATTCTGAAATTGTATTTGAAATATCTTTTAATTTAGAATCAACTTCACTTATTTGAATATTGATTTTGGCAATTTTATCCTCTTGTTTTTGGGCTTGTATGCTCAACTTGTTTGTATACTCGTTTTTAACTAATAGCAATTTTGCTTGGAGTTTATTGAAATGTGAGATTGCATCCTGTTGATGTACACTTAACCAGCTGCCCTTGTATATCTTTCCAATGGTCATGCCTGATGTGTCAATATTATCATCCAAGTTATCTAGTTTGATTTTCACTTCTTTGAGCTGTTTTTGTTTTTCTTTAATTGAATTGGTGACTTCTCCATCACTCTTATCTAACATTTCTTGAATTTGTTTAATGAGTAATTGTTTTTGTTCTTGGAGTATATAAGAATCTTTATTGGCCTGAATATCCCTTAATTCATCAATGATTTCTTGAGATTTTGTTGTAAATATCAAGCGAATAAGCTCATCAAGATTGCTCACATCAAAAACTGAATCATTAATTTGACTTTTAATTGACTGTTTATATTCATCGATGGTTTGCATATCTAAATCTTCATCGTAGGCAAATTGGTGGTTTTGAATTCTTTTATAAGTGTTTACATATTTGTCTTTATCATAAACATATGATTCTTTCTTATCAACTAGCGAATTTCTTTCTTCCTTCAATTCATCAAAAGAACGTTCATGATTGCCTATGCTTTTAGATATTTCATCACTTTTCTTCTTATTTTTAATGAGCAATTGATTAAGGAGTTTTAATTCTTTAAATTCTAAATCAAACCTATCTTTGTATTCTGAAAAGTTCTCATAGGATCTGATGGTTTTCTTCATTTGTTCAGCAATATTTAAATAGAGATTATCTACTAAATTTTCAGGACTAAAATCACTGTCTTTACCAGACTGTGAAGTCATTAATCTAATTGGTCGAATTTCAGCTATTTTAGGTAAACGCTCAAAAACATTATCAATTGCCTTGTGTGTTTCGCTTGAAATCAAAACTTTTTTTCCATCTTTAATCAAATGACCAACAATTTCCGATATTACTTGTGTCTTACCAGTTCCAGGAGGACCTTGAAGCAAGAAAACACCGTTACTTGTAACAGCTCTTTTCACAGCCTCTTTTTGCTTATCATTCAGTTTTTCTAAAAACCAATTCCATTCACGATTTTGATGTGTGTTTGGAGTTAAGTCTTCTGGAGAAAAAAGGAAAGTTGATAAGTACGGATTTTTGACATTACCTTCAAAAAATGATTCAAGTGCATTTCTTTGTCTGTCGATTTTTGCTTGTTCAGCACGATTGTTGTATATGAGATAGTTATATTTCTTGTTATATAGTGCGTTAATAACGCCTGATTGATTTTCTATATCTGTCTTAAAATAGAGAGAAAACCGAACAATTGTCTCTTCATGAATACGTTTTTCTATTAATAGTCTTAATTCATCTTCAAGCTCTTGTTT
>DJWH01000041.1 GCA_002441525.1 Acholeplasmataceae bacterium UBA6235
GTCCAACTAAGTATAACCTATCCAACATTACCTAATCGTAAATTCGCTCTCGCTGAGTTTGCTTTTTCGTTCGCATTAATCATATTGACATAGTCATTAAAATAATTCGTGTTGTCTCCGTTGCTAAACCAGCTTTTAGGAACGACATGTTCTTTATTGGTCGGAAGCCCTTCTTCATATAGGACGTATGACAAAACAGCACTTGGATCAGTAACGAATCGATCTTTCGGATTTTTGTGATTATTCGCAACATAAGATGGTATGAAAAACAATCCTATAAGTAACAATAGAAAACCTAAGCCTGAATAAGATATGATTTTCTTTTCTCTTGTTGGTAGTGGATTCTCATCATTATCAGGGCTAAATCTTGACCATGTTCCAATAATGATGAAAGCGATGATTAATCCCCCAAACAACCACCACAACGATATGAAGCAAGCCATGACAATAAAAATGACGGAGATATAACTAATCCAACCCAATATATATCGAACACGTTGATGAAATAGTCGACTTTTGATGATTTGATCCTTATATAATTCTAATGTGAGGCTAGAGAGTGTAATGGATAAAAATGATAACCACCACCAACGATAATCGATGGTGATTGCTCCAAAGATGGTCCAAAACAGTGAAAAACCAGCTATAGGTATAAACCAGATTCGATATTTTTTGAAATCAATCTCTTTTACATTCATATGTTATCTCTCTAAACTTTTTTAAAGATATGTTGATCTATGGTGTATCCCAAAGATTTTAATAATAGACTGAGTTTTGAAAAACCATAATTCTTAGGATTAAAATCAGGGAATGTCTTAATTAAAGATTCAGAAAGTTGTGCAATCATGGCTTGTTTCTTCTTACCTAAGTAATCACTGATGTGTTTTTGAATGTCTTCTAATGATGTTTCTGTTTTAAATTCTACGTAAGTGGTTGTATTTTTAGTATTGGTATTGAATCCAAGCTTTTTTACCAATTGTAGTAAGCTTGGAGAACCATATTTTCTAGGGTCGAAATCAGACATTTGATTGACCAAGATATCCCCAAGTCTGGATAATAATAAGGTCTTATCTTCACCATTTTCAATGATGATGTTTTGGATCATGGTTTTGATGTTGGTATCGTCTGTTTTATCGATACCATCATCATCTTGATCCAAGTATTGAAAGTATTTAAATTCGCTACAAGCAGCCTTAAATGCTTTGGTGGTTTTATGTTCATCACCTATACCAATCACAGTAGCACCGAGTTCTTTAAGCTTAATGGCCAGTGGTGTGAAATCTGAATCGGATGTGACTAAAAAGAAGGCATCGGCACGATTTTGAAATTTGATTTCTAACGCATCTAATGACATTTCCATATCAGACCCATTTTTACCTGTAGCGTAATTGTATTGGTGTACAGGTTTAATCGCATAGTCTTGTGCCTTTTGTCGCCATTCTTTGGATATCGCATTGATATCACCATAGAATCTCGCAATCACGAGCTTGCCGTATTTGGCTATTTCATTAATCACATAATCGATATACTTATAACTGACATTCTCTGAATCGATGAGTAAGGCGATTTTGTAGTCCATGTGAACCTCCATTTAATTTACTGAAATTGAATCTTCATACTTTAATTATAGATTATTTATTAAAAGTTTAAAAGGACAATATTTTACATATTTCTACGTTGATATTGTCCAAATCTGAATTTACATTTAATTTGACAAAAAAGTAGATACTGATTAGCGTCTACTCTTTCTTGAACTATTTACTCTTTGTGTTAGAGTTATTCGGATTCAATTGATTCGCTCTATTATCTACGCCAGCTTTATGACTCGAGTTATTCGGGTTGTTTTGGTTTGAATGGTTGTTTGCTGAATCTCTATAAGCTGAATTATTAGGATTCATTGAATTAGAGCGTTGATCATTTGAACGATGTCCACCTTTTGCCATCGAATTCTCCTCCTCTCTATTTTTTAATGATTAAAATACTGATTCGGTTTATTATACAATTGATACATCAAGTACATTGATATTTTTTTTCTTAAGCATCCAAACATACATGCCCATGGTAAGAATACTATCTAGCGCGGTACCAGTAGCAAACATTAAAGCAATCAATGTCAATGAAGGTTCAAACACACCGACTTGATATAAAATGAATGCCGTACCATAGAATACTGTATTGATTACAAGTGATTGGAATAACATGTAATCAGTTCTTCCTAAGCCATAGAAAATGCTGTCGATGACATTATTAAAAGCAAACAATACATAGAAACCAACACTGATTAAGGCAATGAAGAATACATCTTGGTAATTGGATATTTGCATGATATTCTTCATAAATGGTTCCCATAGTGGCAATGTAACAAACCACAAAAACACTATAATGGCTGTAACTCCAAAATACCCCAGGCTTCTCTCTTTAATGGATTCAAATCCCTTTTCACCGGTATCCGCTTTAATCAATTCGCCTAATTGCATTACTGGTAATAGCAACCATCCCCAGATGAAGTTATTAGCAACCCAAAAAGTCCCTTGTTCACCAACAACATTCACCATTCTTACAATCATCAACATGAAAGCTAGATTTCTAACCAAGCTTTCTAATCCTGAAATACCACCTTTAACAAAGAGTTCTTTCAACCATTCGAAGGATACTTCCGAAGATTTAAATAAATTTAATCCGTTTCGATTGAGTAACCCTAAGGAAACAGCAAGTAATACGAAATTGACGATGATGTTTGTGATTGCGATACCGTTCACACCTAAGTTTAAGGAAATATCTAACGTGGATACTAAGAAGGTATCCAACAATATAGTCATGATGAGTTGCGCAATTAACATCGCATACACATTCTTATCTTTTCGTATTGTGACTAATACTACCATGATGAACCTAACTGTGGTAGCGAAGGTCATAGCGATGGTTTCAAGTCTGATAAATGATACCGTTTCCTCAATGATTGAAGTGTTTTGTGCCATGAACTCAACTAGTGGTCTGGCAAAAACAAAGATCAATAGTGATAGGGCGAAATAAATAGAGACTGTAAAGATTAAACCTGACTTAATTCTATTAATCAGTTGATCTTTATCGGATATAACCGCACCTATGAAAAAGAATAACGGTAATATCAATCCCTCTTGTAGGATTTCATATAATAAGTTTACCCATTGCAATTGTCCTGCTATGGAGAAACCCCATTCACCTGGCAATTGCCCAATCAAGAAAATACGGAATGTTGTATATATGGTTGGAATCAAACCAAATAACAACAGTGCTGCAAACATGCGATAATCTAACTTCTTTAATGATGCCATCATTTTATTCATAACTTTTGTCTTTTCCTCCCAAAAAATAAATGAATCCAATTGTGTTTTTATTGTATGTTACTTAAGTTATCAAGTCGGATCTTAACTTTTGTGTATAGTTTATACATATTATCTATTGTAGTCTCATATTGTTTGAGTTGATTTAATGTCTTATTCTTAATATTACTATCCGTATGGGCGATTTTGTCATTGATGAATTTCCGTAATTGCTTAGAGTCATCATCGAGAGGATTTTTCCCAATTCTCTCCCTAATGCCAGAACTAACAATTTCTCCTATTTTTTGGTTGATTGATTTTTCAATCTTAGTATAGTCACTGTAATAGTCTGAAACTAAACTCTTATGCTGTTCTGATAAAATATTCTTATCAAGTTTATCAAGAGATACCATCTCTTCAATTGGATAGTTATAGGTGCTGTTTACTCTATATAAAGAAATCAAATGTTTGTCAGTCTCACGATGTTTATATAATGATGTAAAAGCACTATCACTCCATCCTTTCTCAAACCCTTTATCAATCAACAATAATCCTAATAAGGCTAATTCTTTTGAGTCTTTATTTGTTAATACATAGTTAACCATCATTTTTTGGTCTTCACGTTTGAGATTTTTCATAATCTCTATTAAAGATTTAGTCTTAAACTCATTGATTCTACCAGTTTCAATTAATGTTTTCGCAACCATTTCAAGAATTTCTATATTGGTATCTTTAGTATATCGATATTGAGTTTGTTTGTACCAATATATTCCCAAAACAAAAGCAATCTCTGTTTTATTCACGTATTCATTCTCGATGGAAAAGTAATCACCTCTATGGTAAAAATAGTCTTTATGTTCTTTGAGGCTATTCCACTTGAGGTTTGTTAATTGGTACCAATCATCTCCAACAAAATTTGATCTTACACTGCCTTTATAAGTAGTTATATTCAGATCTTCTTTTTCAATAATCGATGTTAAAGCAGATTCATTCGTCTTAATATACTCATTATTGATTAAAATAGAGATTCCATTATCGTCGATCTTTACCTTGTAGCTATTGGGTCTTGATATATTCATACCATCAGCCGTTTCGTGTTTAATATAAGTACCCGTTTCAGGTACTAAATACTTGGGGAAGAATGAATCATTCTTGAGATCACCTAAGTGTATTGACTTGTTAAATAGACTTACATTCAGTAGCGGGATATAATCGTATGTAATTGTATCGATTTTTTGAATTGGATATAAAGAATCAGATAGGATCGATTCTATTTCCTTTTTCGACAATAAGGACATTTCAAGGTATAATTTTTCAAAGTGTTCATTTAGACTACCATTTCCTGTTATCGTGTCTATCACAGAGTAGATTGAGTCTTCATTTTTCGAGTTAGAAATAATGGAAGCCATCAAGTAACGATCATAGGAAACTTTTTCAAACGTGTTGTAGTGCAAAATTACTTTATTCACAGTTTTAGGCAAATTTAGACGTACTGTTACGATCATTTTCTATGACATTCCCTTCTGGTGTTATTTTAACTAGTGACCCGTTTTTTCTTATGCTGTCTATAATGTTTTTAAAATATTGTTGTGTGCTACCATCAGGAGTTCCCATTTCCATTTTTTCAATATTTTGTGAACCGAAAATGACAAGTTTGTCTCTCGATCTCGACATAGAAACGTTAATTCGTCTAAAATCTTTCAAGAAATTTGGTTTATCTAATCTTGTCACAACCGTATTAACTAAGACAATGTCTGTTTCGCGACCCTGAAAAGCGTCTACTGTATCTAACTCAAAACTTTTAAATGCTTTTTTGGCCCTATTTATGAGTTCGATATTATTTTTGGTAAAGTATGAGATTTGCGCAGCATAGGGAAAAATCGCAGCTACAGTGACTGTATTGGGATTTTTAACAGTTTTCAGTATATCTTCTAAGACTAATGAAGTTGCTTTAGATTCTTGGACATTGTATCTTGAATGGGAACGTGCATCATCTTGTTCGGTACTACCTAGCACTTCAACAAAATATGTATTGGATTGATTATTCAAAATACCATTTGGATTGAACTGAACTGTCTCATTATTCACCTTTTCTCTCATATTCTTAAGTGATCCATTATAGAAAATATTGTAACAATCAAGTACAGTTTTAACTGAACGATAGTTTTCATCCAAAATAATTAATCGATTTGAATTTTCGGCTTTTCTAATCGTCTTTGAAAATACCGATTGCTCATAAATTGTTTCAAGTTTCTCAAACATATCTTCATTATAGGATGGTAGATGCTTTACATCTTCTTTGGAAAACTCTAATAAAGGGGATAATTGGAAGTCATCACCCACTAGTATTATTTTATCTACATACGGTAGGTATCTAAGTACTTCGGTAATAGGAGATTTGGATACTTCATCAATGATTAACCATTTATAATCCTTTAGAAGTTCGAGTCCCTTTTTACCAGAGATTGCTGAAGTTGTTGTTGTTGCACCGATAACATAAAAATCTTCTTTCATATTCTTAGAGTATTGGATTTCATGAATACCTTTAAACTGTTCTAAATCTTCGATAATATTCTTTGAAAGCTTTTTATCTTTAAGTTCACTTAAATATTTCGGCACTTTTGAACCCCATGTTTTATATAATGTTTTATCGATTTCTTCTATCGAATACTTATTTCGTCTATTTGTTATTCGATTTGGAATGACTAAATCATAATTTTCCATTAACTTATCAAGTACATTATCGATTGCAACATGGGTTTGAGAGGAAATGACGACTTTTTCATGTAGTTCTTTCGTAATATATTGTGTAATCGCGTTGATAACATGTGTCTTTCCTGTTCCAGGTGGACCTTTGATTAAGGTTACAGGTGACCCATCAATAGCCTTGAGGAAGGCTATTTTCTGGGAATCATTTAAGTCTTTGATATAACTTTCAAGAGAAGGTTTTTGATTAATCGTGTTTTTAATAAATAACCCATAGTTCATTACTCTGCCTGTTTCACTAGGCATCATTTTATCACCTATTAAGTATTCAATCATTGGCATGGACGCTTCTGTAGTACCTCTATTGATGAGTTTTAGTGAATTCTCTATCGATTCAATTTTTATCTTCTGTCCCATGTCATATAAGTTTAAATAATTAGACTTAATCGAGGTTTCACTCGTGACACTGAGTATTACACCATCTTTTTGTCTTAGAATATTAACTAGTTCAACGGATTGGATACCCTTAACATTGCTTTCATTGATGACTTTAAAATCACTGACGAATAGATTCTCACGCATTCTTTGAATTTTACGAACGATATCTTCTTTTGATGCTATCGTTAAATCAACCAATTTTAAAGTTTTATCCTTTAAATTATTATCAAAAAGTTCATATGTATAATCTTCTATACGATAGCCTTTGATAATATTTTCTCCATCAAAAACTTGTTCCAAATTCGAATATTGTTTCTTGAGGTTGTTGGTATTATCATAAAGCTCTTTTACATCAACAGATATAAAATAATATGGTTGAGTCCTTTGCTTTATATCGTAAGTAGCACTGTTATTAATCTCATCTGACAGTTGTTTATAGAATTTGAATACTTCCATAAATTCACTGAACTGACTAACATTAAAAACAAATCGAGAGTCTAGGATGAGTTCATTGAAAACAGGATGCATTGACTCATTGGCCATTGGATAATTGTTATTGAAGTTAACCATAATTGGAACCCCACCTTGTGACTGGAATGTTCCGTTAAGGATTTCTTTATAGTCAATGATATAAAATTCACCCCCAAACGGTCTAACATATGAACAAGTTAAATTCCCTTTTAGTATCAAAAAACCCGTTTTTAGTTCAATTGTCATTTCAATTTTTTTAATCGAGTTGATAAATCGATTATCCTTTCGATCTCTGGATGCGTCCAAGAACTTTGTTGATAGTTTAGCCGGAATTGCTTTGTTGATTGAGAGAAGATCGTTATACCATTCAGCTAATCCTGGAATAATTTCTCTCTGATTGTACGTTAATTTTAGCGTTAAGTTCATTTTATAGAACACCTCCATGTTTTATATAACGTTTGTTAAAAGTATCCAAACTCAATTTAGCTTGATCGATGAGTTCTTCTAGTTTATTGTCGAATATTGATCCTGTTTTTGCATGTACATTCTTATGATTTGCAACTAAATTACCATACGGATCGATGATGACATACGATGAATCAAGATCCTCATCTGGTTCAATTGTAACATTGCTCATTTCTTGTTGAATTTTTTGACAATATTCTAAAAATTCAGTTTTTTCAATTCTAAGATTTTCAGATTGCTCATTACAATTTTGGTTGATACGCATTTGTAACAATTTAATTCTATCGAAATCAATGGCTTTGTACAAATCCATGATGTCTTCATTGGTATTCAATCTTGATATGACAGTGTTCACTTTAAGTTTGAAACCATTAGTTTTAGCATACCTTAATATTTCTATTAAATTGGTTGTATCCAGTGTATTTGACCCATTTGCTCTACCAATCTTAAGATTAGTCTCATGGCTTAAGGAGTCAATACTGATACCTAAGATTTGAACTTTTCCAGTCCAAAGATCGATATGCTTTTTAGATAACAAAGAACCATTGGTTATAATCGATACTTTAATTCCCAAACTATGGATATAATCGATGAGAGGATTTAAGTAATTGAGTATTAATGGTTCACCGCCGGCTATATTTATCCGCCCATTCTCAATATGATTACGCTTGAAGTATGCTTGTACGATATCAGCTGCTTTTTTCCAACCATCAATAGACATTTCGTTTTCATTATCGAATTTTGCAAAACAATATGAACATCGATAATTACACTTTTCAGTTAAGTGAAAATTAACTACATCAAAAAATGAATTCTTCATTATATCACCATTCCAATTGAAATGTTTTTAAAGTTTAAATCCTTATAAGCAACATTATTAATTCCACCAGATAAGCATTGTTTGTTTCGTTTGTACTGAATCGTATCCTTGTCCCTATGCTTTACATAATTTCTCTTGTTCGTTTTTCTATCCCTATGAATAGAATAATTCGGTTCGTTTTCTAAACGTCCTTCGAATAATTCAATACGTGATCTGGTGTGTTTTTCAAAGTAAATATCCTTACGATATGTTTCAAGTGCTTTTTTATAATCTTCGTAGCTTACTACTTTAGGTAATTCTAGACACCAGTCTTTGTGATTTTTTTTCACACCACGCACCTTTCTCGCGATTAAACTTGCTTCTTTCATAGAATTTGCTAAAATAGGTATTTCTAAAGGTAAATACTTATTTCGTCCTACATGGCCAAACTTACACTTCACAAGATAGTAATACATTGTTCACGCTCCTATTCTTTTTTAGGCACTGTTATTTCACAAAATATGGTATGATGAAAAATACACACATAACGTGAATATACTTGCCGTTCATGACACAAAAGTGTCTCAATAGGTGTAACAATTTCCTACTCAGATTACCTCTTAATAGATGATAACCTTTTTGGGTGTTCGGTCTTTATAAAAACGATGACCGCCTTCGTTCCGCAACTTCATTATATCACTTAAAATAAAAAAGGCAAATATTATTTTTGCCTACAGACTGTAGACAAAGTGACTTTTAGAAGATGAACTTTCATCTCTAGGAGTCTTTTTTTGTTTGTATGGTCGAAAAATAATAAGAAAAGTCCATTTCAGGACTGAATTAGAAATAAAATAGAAAGATTACCCTTTGATGAGGGCGAGTTTCTTGAGATTATGCATAGCGAAAATAATGAGC
>DJWH01000039.1:0-2577 GCA_002441525.1 Acholeplasmataceae bacterium UBA6235
AAACTTAAAGGCTTTGTTCATACCAAATCCGCCCTTTCATAGTGTTTATGTATAGTGATTATTCAACTATATTATAACATTATTTATGGGTATTTGTATACCTAAATCAAAAGAAAAACAATCAATTCATCCCGCTACCTAAAGAGGAAGGAGACTTCTTGATTGTGTTGTTAAAAAAAGGACAGTTTTGTCCTTTTATTTTGCTAGAGAACCCATCGGGTCCCATGGTTTTAATACGATGGGTTTCGATTGATATGCATTTAACTCGACTTCAGTTAAATATTTTTTGTGTATGACAGCTTGATATGTGTTTTGATCAAACCATGTACCACTCATCAAATAGTATCCTTTTTGACCACGGTCGGCACCCCAGGAGTTTTCAATCTTCCATTTATTGGGTTGACCATTCTCTAAGTTCACACCTGTGATGACCATCGCGTGGTTCATGGCACCTTGAAGGTAGTCTAATTTTTGTTCTTTGGTCATCGAAAAATGCATTTGAAATGCAGTTTCGTAATCATAGGCTTGGTCATCCCAAATGCCTTTTTCACGGTCGCCATCTCTAGCCACATCGGCACCAAACCAAACGATTTCTTTATCTTTTAGTTGTGCAATGACAAGTTCTTTTAAGCGTGACATCGGTAAGTTTAAGTGCACAATCGGTTTACCACCAATCACATTGCCTAAATAAGCGATGGTATAGCTTCTCATGTAAGGTTTGTCTTGGGTAGGTGAATCGATGATAGAGACATAATCGTGTAATGATAAACCCAAATGATCAAAAAATGATTTTGGAGAATCAAAACTGGATTTATGGTACTCATTTTGCTTATTTACATATTCAAAATCAATCTTGGTTGGTGGCACACCAAAATTGGTGCATAAAAAGCCATAGAGTTCTTCAAGTACAGATGCTTTCAAGGCATCTTTTTCGTTAAATAGTTGGGATGATGCTAAAATTCTCGCTTCTGCAGCATATTTGCGCAATTTGATATTGATGAGTTTATTCATCGCACCTGTATTGGAAGAGGCATAGGTTTCAGGCATTTGGTCCTTTGGAACAATCCCATATTTATCGACTAGAGAGACAAACATGTCCCATTGTCCCCCATCTTGAATGCCCATTTGTAATAGGTGTTTTAAGGTGCGATCATCGCCATCGCACGTTAAAAAATCATCCATCGCTTCCAAGAAATAATTGATCTTTTCAAATTTATCCCAAAAGGCTTGATAGTTTTGTGAAAGTTCAAAGTCTTTGAGTTGATATTTTTTCGCAACCAATTCACGCACAATATTTAAACCTGCGAATAACCAGCATCGACCGGATGCTTTTTGATTGGTTACAGGTAGGGTTTCAATATCGATTGAAAATCTAAATTGGGTGTTTTGTTCGGCTTCTGTAACATACGCGATTGAGTCCATAGGGTTCTTTGCTAAGGCGCGTCGAATGGCCTTTTGATGCGTGTTTTGTTGATAGGACTCATGCATGTTTTCAATGGTTTTTAGGGATACTGCTTTCATTATGAATCACTCCTTTATGTCCAATTATACGCTCATGATGTTTATTTTAAAAGACAAAAAGTGAACTATTTTCGATAGTTCACTTGTCTATGATTGAATTTAATTATAGATTTTGCTGACCAATTCAGGGTAATCAATAAATGGGTTACGATTGCCTTGATAGCCATAGATGACATCGTTACGGTTACGTTCAAAATCATCGACTGGGTCTTGAATGTGCCATAATAATAAAGTTTGTAAGTCGCCCATTTGATAAATCGATGGTTTTTGTAGACCAGTCAAATTGACCAAAACGAGTTGGTCCCAACGGATATCCATATAGAACAACATTCTCGCAATGTCACCACGAATTTCAGCGCGTGCTGGAAGGTAAGATTCCGCATTGGTCACCGGACCATACCACTTGTTGCTTCTTTCACTATTGATGGTCGGATTCGATGGTTTTAAGTTATGTAAATCAGAAGCGATATTTACCACTGTATTCGATGCTGCTTCACCTAACAAGGATTGTGGCCATACGTGTTCTTTATTCCAAGTCGAACCACCGTCCCACGAAGCAACGTAGGATTGACCTGTATAGAATTCGATTAAACGGCTACTATTATTCGGATCACGATCAGTCACTTGTAAAGCTGTATTCCCAAATGAATATTGACGGCCTGTCATTTGTTCCAATAAATTGTTCAAGAAAATGATCAAATTCGGACCAGTTAACCCGTCCATACCCAAATAATAGCCTGTGTATTGAACTTCAGTCCAACGGGCGTAAATCACGGTGTTACCAGTGATTGGGGTATCAAATTCATATTTGGTTTCACCAATATACCAGCCATCAAAAGTGTGATTTTCTTTCTCAGGGTTGTTCGGCTTGATTGGCATACCACCAGAGTTTACATTTTGATTGGGTATGACAGTACCGCCATTGGTTTCAAATGAGACCACATAAACAATTGGATTCCAAACGGCGTAAATCACCATATTTTGGGTGACTGGTGTCGAAAAATCATAAACAGCATCGTTGTATTCCCAGTGTGAGAACGTATAATGCGTTCTTGT
>DJWH01000039.1:2690-4366 GCA_002441525.1 Acholeplasmataceae bacterium UBA6235
TCAAATTGGGTTTCACCAATAAACCAACCAACGAAGACATGGTTTTCTAAAGTGGGTGTTTCTGGTACAGATACGCGCATACCTGGGTCAAGATTAATGGTTGTGATTGCTGAACCATTTTGTGGATCAAATGTGACTTTAATCTGTTTTGGTACACAAGCTACTAGCATGAGAACCAAGGTGGATAAAACCATTAGAATACTGAGTTTCTTCATATTTATTCCCCTATTTTAAAGTGGCGATCCGGAAAGGACTCGAACCTTCAACCGTTACCTTAGGACGGTACTGCTCTATCCATTGAGCTACCGGACCCACTGCTTTTCTTCTTATTATACCTTAAAAGAAAATAAAGCCCATCATTGATGGGCAATTTCTAGCAAGTCAATGACTTGTAAAGGTCTTAAATGGCGATGCAGGAGAGATTCGAACTCCCGACCGACGGCTTAGAAGGCCGTTGCTCTATCCAACTGAGCTACTGCACCAAATTTGACAGCATGGTTATTATAACGCAAAATAAAGCGGTTGTAAAGACAAAACTTTCATCAAAAAGTATTTTCTTCTATAAATAGAAAAGGGATGTCGCCATCCCTTTTGAATTTAAAACCGTTAAATTTTTCCTACAACACTGATTTTATTCAAAATGCGGAATAAAGTCTTCGTATCTTGTTCGCCAAGATGCTTCATCAACTTTTGAATACGTGCGTAGTAAACGTCTTGGACGCTTTCAACAAAAGCTTGTCCTTTTTCGGTTAAAAGCACATAAGTGACGCGGTGATCCGATTTTGAATCTCTACGTGCTAAGTAGCCATCTTCCACAAGCTTGTTCATCTTGTGAGTGATCGCTGGTAATGTGACTTTCAAGCGTTTTGCGATAGCGGATGGTTTAATCCCCGTTGGATCACCAAATGCGACTGAGAATAGTAGTGTGATATCTGCATCACTCAAAGCGTACTTTTTGTGACGGTAAATTCCACTCTTTCTTAGGCCTTGCAACGCTCTTTCAAAGTCTTGTGCAAAAACTAGTTTTTCGTTCATAGTAATTCCCCCCTTACTAATACAATATCATTATAGCGTTTTTTTTACTAAAATGTAAAGAAAAAGTAATCAGAAGTAATGATATTTTAAAAAATCACACGATTTCAATAAAAAAGCACCCGAATAGATTACTTTCGGGCGCATGCTTTATAATTGTTTCAAAAATTCTAGTATATCGCTTAAATACGCGATTTCAACAGCCATTTTGGCTTGTTTTTCACCTTTGGCTTTCGCATGATTTCTCACCCATACAGCCATTTGGTGTTGATAATACGGTAACGCTTCTTTCTTGTTTTTTAAGATTGGTCCAACGAACATATCTTTCGCATTTAGGTTCATTTTACCTTTTTCACAAACCAAAATCACATAATGGAATTTATCGTGAACTGTGACTTCATCCATTATTTTGAAATCATGCTTTGATAAATAGTCCCGTAACAAATCGACATGGTTGTTCGATTGGAGGATATATTTTTGGGCTGCGACATGTTTTTGAGACAAGATATCTTTGACCAGATGCATGCCCATACCCGCAATCAATACACCATCATATGATCCATCGATGTGTTGAAACCCATTGCTTAATTTAAATGTCACACGATCTGTCAGATTGGCAGCTTCGATGTTTTGTTTGGCATTGT
>DJWH01000004.1 GCA_002441525.1 Acholeplasmataceae bacterium UBA6235
AAAGATCAAGGCTTTAAGGTTGCGATGGTCGGTGACGGTATCAATGATGCACCAGCTCTTGCTTTAGCAGATGTTGGTATCGCTATTGGTAATGGTACCGATGTGGCGATAGAATCCGCCGATATTGTGTTAATGCGTAACGATTTAAGAGATGTGTCAACGGCCATTGAGTTGTCCAAAAAGACCATTATAAATATCAAAGAAAATTTATTCTGGGCATTCTTTTATAATACGTTAGGGATTCCTGTAGCGATGGGTGTGTTATACCTATTTGGCGGACCCTTATTAGACCCAATGCTTGCTGGTGCTGCGATGAGTTTCTCCAGTGTCAGTGTGGTCATGAATGCACTTAGACTAAAACGATTTAAACCTCAAAGAAAGGAGGTCAAATCATGAAAAAGAGAATTCAAATTGAAGGCATGAACTGCATGCATTGTGTTAAACATGTCACCACTGCTTTAAATGAAGTAGAAGGTGTATCACAAGTGGTAGTAAACCTAAAACAAAATGATGCGGTGATTGAAGTTTCTGAAAACGTTCAAAATGATGTACTAAAAAATGCCATCAGTGAAGCAGGCTACACAGCTAAAACCATTGAAGTATTATAAAAATAACCAATATGCATTGTATATCAACCTATTTTGAACTATAATGTTTCAAAATAGCGACCATGTCGTGAACATGTGAGGTGATATCTTGAAAATATTCATGATTGGTGGTACTGGTTTATTAGGCAGCGCTGCAGCATCCAAATTCATACAAGAATCACATCAAGTTATCACGATTGCTTTGCCACCATTACCTACAGATTTTAATATCCCAGGGTTAGAAATCATTTTGGGCAATTATTTACAAATGACGGATGAAACCTTACTGTCATACATGCGTGGTTGTGAAGGATTGGTATTCGCTGCGGGTATTGATGAGCGAATTGAATCGAAACCACCCATTTATGATATGTTCAAAAAATACAATATTGATCCGGTAGATCGATTACTGAAGTTAGCTAAACAAGCAGGTATCACTCAAGTCGTCATCTTAGGCTCATACTTTGCGTATTTTGATCGGGTCAGACCATCATTGAAATTATCGAAAACTCACCCGTATATTAAGAGTCGTGTGGAACAAGCGCGGATTGCTTTATCCCATGCCAACGATTCTTTTCATGTAGCGGTGTTAGAACTGCCCTATATTTTCGGTGTACAAAAAGGTCGAAAACCAGTTTGGACAATCATTGTAGAACGCATCGTTAAAATGAAAAAGCGTACCTACTATCCAAAAGGAGGTACGACCATGGTAACAACCACACAGGTTGCCCAAGCCATCTATGGCGCGATAACAAGACATAAAGGGGCGAAATGCTACCCAATTGGTTACTATAATTTGACGAATCGCGAATTCTTAGAAATCGTTCATGAAGCCCTGGATACACCGAATAAACCCATCATTCTTATCCCAAAAGTGGTCTTTAAAATCGCGATGTTTTTCGAAACCAAAAGAAGAAAACGTGCAGGTGTTGAAGGTGGTTTAAATTTGGTGAAGTTTGCTTCATTGCAGTGTACAAACCAATTCATTGATCCATCCCTTGGTTCCAATTTGTTGGGTGTTGAACCTGACGATATTAAGCAAGCCATCATAGATTCGATTAAATTATCCTATGAAGCACTTCATACATCAAACATGATTGACATGAAAAAAGATTAACAGTATCAAATGGAAATCATTTGATCATGAAATGAAAAAAAGGGAACTTTTCGGTGGATGAAAAGTTCCTTTTAATTTATTCTTGATTTAGAATGGCTTCAATGGCCTCAAATACTTTTGACATCGGTATTTCAGAAGACACGGTATTCTCTTCATTACCTGCAAAATGGATACCAATCAGGTTACCTGCACTGTCAAACATCGCACCACCAGAAGACCCAGCACCCAATGCAGCATTGGTTTGGAATGAACTACATGTGTTCGGACACAAACTAGAATTATTACCTAAACTGATTGGCACATTTAACGCCGTAACAATGCCTTCTTTAACGGTATTAAAGTTTTGTGGACCACCAGGTGAACCGATAGAGAATACGGTTTGTCCTTGATAGACTGGTAAAGCGGTCTTCGTAACAAATTGATTGTCACTTAATACGAGCAATTGTGCTCTTGTGGTTAATTTTAATATGGCTAAATCTGTGTCATCGGTGTATGTACCAACCAAGGTAGCACGGTCATTAAGTTCATTGCCATTGTAATAGATACGATAAATCGAACCACCTTCAACCACGTGGGCATTGGTGATGATGTAGTAGTCATATTCATTAAAGGTATTTAAACCTACAGTCACTTCTCGGGTATCTCGATCAAAAATGACGCCTGAACCCCATGAACTGCATGTCGTGGTAAATTCACCTTCAACACAATTATATATGCCTATAACACTGTTTTTTCTGGCTTCTACAATCGCTAGATCAATCGATTTAAAAGCAGTACCAGTGATATCAGCATTTAGTATATTCTCTGTATCATTTCTGGTATAGCGAATGTTATTGACTGTAAACTGTTTGTTGGCTTCACCAGGCTCGAATGTAACGTCTGCAACAAATTTAACAATGATGTATGTACGTTTATCTTCGACCTCGAACTCGGTGTAAACTACATTATCAATTGTGATTGAAATGAGTTCGTCTTCCTTCACATTTTTTATGGTGGTAGCGAAGACATATTGACCTTCCTCATTACGAGTAATTGTCAATGCACTAACT
Source organism: Acholeplasmataceae bacterium UBA6235 (assembly GCA_002441525.1). Lineage (GTDB taxonomy): Bacteria > Bacillota_I > Bacilli_A > Acholeplasmatales > UBA5453 > Paracholeplasma > Paracholeplasma manati. The sequence continues at coordinate 2,754 of DJWH01000004.1, forward strand.
TCAGGTTCTTTACGGATACGCTCAATCAAATCTTCGACGAACTTGAACGTTTCTTTAGCAGCTGTTTCGTATACAGTATTTAGTGGGACCCCTTCAATGCGAATATCGACAAAAATGCTCGTTACATAGAGCAAACCAAGGACGACAATCGTATTGCGTACCCAACCGAAGAATTTCTTCATTTATAGAGCCCTCCAATCTGAAAATACCTTAGGGATTTTCTTATCAATACCATTATATCACAACCATGGTGGAAGTTAAACTACCCATATTATTACATAAAGTGGGTAAAAACATTTACAAAAAAGAAGATTATGCTATAATTAAATAGGCTCAGGAGGAAATACAATGAAATTTGAAAAACTATCAACAAATCGTGCAAAGTTTACATTTGAAGTAACCCCGCACGAATTCGAACATGGACTAGATCATGCTTTTGAACATGCGGTTCAAAATGTCGAAGTAAAAGGGTTCAGAAAAGGCAAAGTGCCTAGAAACATATTTGAAAATAAATTTGGTGTAGAATCACTATATGAAGATGCTTTAAACCACGTCATTAGCCATTTATATCAACATATTTTTGATGAAAAATCCGTCGTTGTTGTCGGTGAACCACAAATCGATTTAGACATTAAATCGGTTAAAAGAGGCGAAGCTTTCTCTGTTTCTATCATCGTTCCAATCAAACCAGAAGTCGTTTTAGGCGATTATAAGGGTGTTGAAGTTTCGAAGAAGAATTTAGTTGCAAGCGAAGCTGAAGTTGAAGCTGAAATCAAGAAGTTATTGGCTCAAAACTCATCGTTAGAAGCGAAAGCAACCGACGTATTAGAAAATGGCGATACTGCAATTTTCGATTTTGAAGGTTTTGTTGACAATGTCCCATTTGATGGTGGCAAAGCAGAAAACTATGAATTAGTCATCGGTTCTGGTCAATTTATTCCAGGATTTGAAGATGGTATGGTTGGTTTAAGAATAGGTGAATCCAGAGACGTGAATGTCCAATTCCCTGAACAATACCAAGCAGAACACCTAGCTGGTAAACCAGCAGTCTTCAAAGTGAAACTACACGAAATCAAAGTAGCTAAGCTTGAAGAATTGAATGATGCATTTGTGGTTGGATTAAAGCGTGAAGGTGTTGAAACCGTCGAAGCTTTAAGAGCTGACATCAAGGCATCTTTAGAAAAACAAAAAGAATCCAGTGAAGCCGATCGTGTCACAGGGACTGCTGTCAAATTTGCATGTGACAATGCCACTGTAGATATCCCACAAGAAATGATCGACCAAGAAGTCAACCAATTACGTAAAAACGTTGAAAACCAAGCAAAACAATACAACATCGACTTTGAAATGTTCGTTCAACTCAACGGATTGACTATGGATCAATTCAATGCAGAAATGAATAAACAAGCCAAGGACAGAGTATTGACAAGCTTAGTCATCGAAGCCGTTGCACAAAAAGAAAACATTGTTGCAACCGAAGCTGAAATCGATGCGAAATACGAAGAAATCGCTCAAATGTATAAATTAAGCGTAGCTGATGTGAAGAAGCAATTAGAACCAGAAGTGGTCACTAATGAAGTCACATTCAACAAAGCGATTGATTTATTAACTTCAAGCGTTAAAGAAGTTTAATGGATTTAGGGCACCTCGGTGTCCTTTATTTAAAACCATGATTGGCACTCGAGTGTTTCGATTGCAAATTAAGGGGAATTTTTGTATAATAATGACACAACAAGTTAATCTTGTATATAATGATATCAAGAGGTGATGATATGGAATCAAAAAACCTGCCGGCAATTGTTGTTAGAGGCATTGTGCCTATTCCAAACAACGATTTTAGGACTGAAATCGGACGTCCTATTTCATTCAAAGCATTGGATGAATCGGAAAACTCATTTGGCAATTACATTTTAATTTTGATTCAAAAGAATCCTCTCATCGAAAATCCGACACCAGCGGACATAGAAGAGTATGGTGTGCTTGCAAAAACCACCATGAAATTGAAGTTACCAAATGGCAACTTAAAAGCAAAATTCAATGTCGTTTCGCGTATAAAAGTGAAAGAGTATTTCTTAACTTCACCGTTTTTCGTTGCGGAATACGAAGAAACACAAACCATCGTCTCCGATGTTGACCAAGAAATGACCTTGGTTCGCATGGTCATGAATGATGTTGTAACCAATGCGAATGTCGTTTTAAATAACGCACAAGAAGTGGTTAGAACCGTTCAATCTGGTTTAACCACCGATAAATTGGTCGACACCATCGTGGCTGGTCTTAAAGGCAATGAACAAGACAAGTACCGTTATTTAGCTGAACAAAACTTAAATACCCGTCTAAAAATGGTCTTAGAAGACATTGCGAAGCAAAAGATGGTCTCGGAACTCGAACAACACATCAACGAAGAAGTTAAAAAGTCCATCGATGAATCCCAAAAGGAATACTACCTTAGAGAAAAAATGCGTGCAATCCAAAATGAACTTGGGGACAAGGCGCGTAAAGAAGATGAAGTCGATGAACTTAGAACCAAGATTTTAGCAGCTAAAATGCCAAAAGAAATTGAAGAAAAAGCTCTACAAGAATTGGCTCGTTATTCATCAACCCCACCAGCGATGGCGGAGTCTGGCATCATCAAAACCTATTTGGATTTCTTAGTCGCTTTACCTTGGAAAAAAGCGAGCAAAGATTCAAATGATTTAAAGAAAGTTCAAGAAAAATTAGACAAAAATCACTACGGATTAACTTCTGTTAAGGACCGCATTGTGGAATATCTAGCCGTTAAAATATCGACAAAGAAGAATCCACAAACCATCCTCTGTTTGGTTGGGCCTCCTGGGGTTGGTAAAACCTCATTGGCAATCTCAATCGCAGATGCACTTGGTCGTAAATTCGTCAAACAATCCTTAGGTGGTGTTCGTGATGAATCAGAAATCCGTGGCCATAGAAGAACCTATATTGGCGCTTTACCAGGCCGTATTCTAACCGGTATGAAAAATGCGGGAACCATTAATCCAGTCTTCTTACTCGATGAAATCGATAAGATGAGCTCGGACTATAAAGGTGACCCAGCGTCAGCCATGCTTGAAGTCTTAGACCCAGAACAAAATGCGAAATTCTCTGACCACTATTTGGAAGAAAATTACGATTTGTCACAAGTCTTATTCATCACTACTGCAAACTACTTAGAAAACATTCCAGCACCACTACGTGACCGTATGGAAATTGTAGAACTGTCTTCTTATACCGAATTTGAAAAATTCAATATCGCAAAAAGCCATTTGATTGACAAGCAATTGAAAGCCCATGGCATCAGCGATAAAGAATTTTCAATCACAGATGAAACGGTCTACCACATCATCCGTCACTACACCAGAGAAGCAGGAGTTCGTGAACTCAATCGTTTCATTGGCACCTTAATCCGTAAAGGTATCAAAGAAATCTTAATGGAAAAGAAACCAAGAATCGATATCACGTTAGACAATGTTGAACACTACTTGGGTAAACAACGTTTCTCCCACAACCTAGCAGATGTCAAAGACCAAGTAGGGGTTGCAACCGGATTGGCTTATACCCAATTTGGTGGTGATACACTATCGGTTGAAGTCACTTTCTTCAAAGGTAAAGGCGCGTTGTCCTTAACGGGTAAACTCGGCGATGTGATGAAGGAAAGTGCGATTACTGCGCTATCCTATGTCAAAGCGAATGCAGATAAATTTAACATTGATCCAGCCTTCTTTGATGCGCATGATATTCACGTTCACGTACCTGAAGGTGCGACCCCTAAAGATGGTCCATCTGCGGGTATCACCATCACCACAGCCATTCTATCAGCCATTACCGGTAAACTCATCGATAAAGAGGTTGGTATGACGGGTGAAATGACCTTAAGAGGGTACGTTTTACCGATTGGTGGGCTTCGTGAAAAATCAATTGCAGCTCATCGCAGTGGTTTAAAAACCATCTTAATTCCTAAAGAAAATGAAAAAGACATCGAAGACATCCCTGTCGAAGTTAGAAATGCCTTAAAGATCATTTCAGTAGCGAATATTTCTGAAGTATTCGAAGTTGCTTTCAAACATTAATGAAAAGCCCAGTGATGGGCTTTTTGTTTGGAGTAAAATATTCGATTAACCTATAGAAAAAAATACAACATTTTATGGTATAATGGTTTCGAAATGAGTGATTCTATATGTATATAATAAGAAGTGCTGAGTTTGTTAAAAGTGGGACAGATGAGTCACACTATCCAGAAGCACTAAAATCTGAATATCTTTTTTTAGGGCGTAGTAATGTGGGTAAAAGCTCATTGATAAATGCCATAGTCAATCGTAAAAATTTAGCGAGAACTTCTTCAGAACCAGGTAAAACCATCACGATGAATTTCTTTAATATCAATAATGAAATCTATTTGGTGGATGCTCCAGGTTATGGTTATGCAAGACGCAGTAAAACCTCGATTGCGCAGTTCCAACAAATGCTTTTAAATTATATCCAAAACAGAGATTCATTGAAACGCATTTTCATGTTAATTGACATGAAAGTTGGTGCAACCAAAGATGACATTGAAGTCTATGGTTCGATGAAACGGGCAGGGTATGAAGTGACCATCCTCTTGACTAAGCAAGATAAATTAAACCAAAGTGAACGTTCAAAAAATGTAAACATGATTAAATCACAACTCAATGATGCTGAAGTTTTAATGATTCCAACATCCAGTGAATCGAAAAGAGGCATCGAAAAAATACACGCCATATTTGAGGAGGACCTACATGAATAAAGTAATCATAATGACAGATTCGACGTGTGATTTAACCAAATCTTTAATCGAAAGCCGTGGAATCCATGTGGCACCACTCTATGTCAATTTCGGGGATTTAAGCTATCGTGATGGTGTCGATTTAACCACAGAAGAACTATACGCCAAAGTCGATGAACTTGGGTTTTTACCAAAGTCCGCTGCGGTTTCACCCGGTGACTTTGTGAATGAATTTACCCCATTCATTGAACAAGGATTCGACATCGTTTGTATTACCATCGGTTCTAAATTATCTGGTACTTATCAAAGTGCTTTAATCGCTAAAGACATGGTGGATGAATCGAGAATTCATGTGGTCGATTCAAACAACTTGTCCTCAGGTGTTGGACTAGTTGTCCTTAAAGGTTGTGACCTTAGAGACCAAGGATTGAGTGCTTTAGACATCAAAAATCAACTCGATGAAATCACACCACGTGTGAGAAGTCAATTTGCCATTCAAACGATGGATTACCTCTATAAAGGCGGAAGATGTAGTGCCTTATCTGCTTTTTTAGGTGGTGTATTAGCCATCAAACCAATCATTCAAGTCAATGATGGTAAATTGGATGTCTATAAAAAAGCCATTGGAAAAATGACCAGAGCATTGGATTATATGTTAGAAGATTATGCCGCACTTTATGATAAAATTGACCCTGATTATGTGATGATTACGCACTCATTGGCAGATAAATCGGCGGTTTATATGAAGGAAAAAGTAGCTGAAATTGGCATGCCTAAAAATCTTTATGAAACATTCGCAGGTTGTGTCATCTCTACCCATTGTGGCAAAGGAACCATCGGTATTTTATATATCCTTAAACCCTAGGTCATTGTATTTACAACCTTAAAATTATATGTTACAATAAATCAAACGAAGAATGGGAAGAGTAAGCAAACCCCACATAATAGAGACAGATTGGTTGGTGAAAAATCTGATGTGACTTGTTGAAGGTAGCCCTGGAGTTGATTGAGTGAACGCAGAGTAACTCAATTCGGATGACCCCGTTATCGGTAATGAAGTGCTATTCACTTTTTGTGAATAGAATTAAGGTGGTACCACGATCAATCGTCCTTAAGAATGCAAATTCTTAGGGACTTTTCTTATTTTAGGAGTGATGAACATGGAACGTATTGTGACCAAACGCTTGGTGCTCAGGGCTTTAAAACCAAGTGACGCTGCTGCGATGTTTGATTATGCAAAAACCGACGAGGTCGGACCACAAGCGGGATGGACACCGCATAAATCGGTTGAAGAATCGGCCAATATTCTCAATTACATGATTCGAACCAATGAAGTCTGGGGAATCACTACACGAGACAACGATACCTTGATTGGGACCATTGGATTACACAAAGATGAAGATGAAAAACCAACCTATCGAAGTCTTGGTTATGTGCTTCATCCAGCATATCACGGCCAAGGGTTGATGACAGAAGCCGCGAAAGCACTCATTGTGTATGCATTCGAACAAACCGATATAGACATCATCGGATGTGGGCACTTTATCGACAATATCGCGAGTCAAAGAGTCATTGAAAAATGTGGTTTCATCTATCAAAAAAATATAGAAAAAGATTTTAATTTATTTGGTTTTAAAGTGCGCAAAACCTGTGCTGAATATGAAATAACCATCGATATGTATAAGGAGAATAAACTATTATGGCAACAACACTAGATACGAAATACAACCATAAAGCCGTTGAAGCAGGTCTCTATGACTTTTGGCTTGAACAAGGCTATTTTAAAGCGGAAGGCAAGAAACAACAACCATTTTGTATTGTGATTCCACCACCAAACGTTACTGGTAAACTCCATTTAGGGCATGCTTGGGATGGTACTTTACAAGACATCATCATCCGTCGTAAACGTATGCAAGGCTATGATGCATTATTTTTACCAGGCATGGACCATGCAGGGATTGCGACCCAAGCGAAAGTCGATGAACGTCTAAAGAAAATGGGCATTTCACGTTATGATATTGGAAGAGAAAAATTCTTAGAACAAGCGTGGGCTTGGAAAGATGAATATGCGGCCCATATCAAACGCCAATGGGGTGTCTTGGGGTTGTCATTAGACTATTCGAGAGAACGTTTCACTTTAGATGAAAAACTATCGAGTGCGGTTCAAGAAGTATTCATCAAACTCTATGAAAAGGGCTTGATTTATCGAGGCAATCGCATCATCAACTGGGATGTTGAAGCGAAAACTGCATTATCGAATATTGAAGTTGAATTTGTTGAAACCAAGAGTAAACTCTATTATTTTAGATACCCACTCATCGATGGTTCAGGCCATATGATCATCGCGACCACCCGTCCTGAAACCATGTTTGCTGACCAAGCATTGATGGTTCATCCAGACGATGTTCGTTATCAATCCTTCATTGGTAAAAAGGTATATATACCAAATACTCAGGTCGAAATTCCCATCATTACCGACGATTATGTCGATATGACCTTTGGTACTGGGGTTGTAAAAGTTACTCCAGCCCATGACCCAAATGACTTTGAAGTTGGTAAACGTCATGGCTTAGGTATGCCATTATGTATGACTGAAGATGGTCATATGAACGCCATGGCATTTAAATATAACGGTTTAGAGCGTTTCGAGTGCCGTAAACAATTGGTTGAAGATTTAAAACAAGCAAACTTAGTTGAAAAAATTGAAGACTATGTTAATAATGTTGGTCATTCTGAACGCACAGGCGTTGTGGTTGAACCAAGATTATCCTTACAATGGTTCGTTAAGATGAGACCACTCGTTGAAGCAGCGATTGCTAAAAGTGATACCGAGTTTGTGCCAAAACGATTTGAAAAGATCTATTTAAACTGGTTGGAAAACATTGAAGACTGGTGTATTTCTCGTCAATTATGGTGGGGACATCGTATCCCAGTTTGGTATAAAGGGGATGAAGTGGTCGTTTCCATTGAAAAACCAGGTGAAGGGTATACCCAAGACGAAGACGTTTTAGATACGTGGTTCAGCAGTGCATTATGGCCGTTTTCAACCTTGGGTTGGCCAGGAAAAACAGCGGATTTGGCGCGTTATTACCCAACCAATGTCCTCGTTACTGGCTATGATATCATATTCTTTTGGGTTGCCCGCATGATTTTCCAAGGCGTTGAATTTACAGATCAATCGCCATTTAAACAAGTCTTAATGCATGGATTAGTTAGAGATGAACATGGACGTAAAATGTCAAAATCTTTAGGTAATGGCGTGGATCCTATGGACGTATCCGAAGCCTATGGCACCGATGCGATGCGTTATTTCTTATCAACCAACGCAGCCCCTGGACAAGATTTACGTTATGAAACCGAAAAAGTAGCGTCTTCATGGAACTTCATCAATAAGCTTTGGAACATTGTTCGCTTCATCGACATGAACATCGAAGATAAGAAAGATGACTTTGATGAAGCATCCTTATCGATTTACGATCAATGGATTTTAGGTCGTTTGAATGACGTCATTGTGGATGTTGACCAAAATTATGAAAAATACGAGTTCGGTGAAGTATCTCGTACTTTATATAATTTCATTTGGGATGAGTTTGCAAGCTGGTATGTCGAAATTGCGAAAGTCACGTTAAAAGACCAACGTAAAGAAAATACCCAAAAGGTATTGTTATATGTAATCAAACAAATTCTTAAACTATTACACCCATTCATGCCGTTTGTTACAGAACGTCTATATCAAAACCTCACCGGTGAAGCATCGATTATGATTGCAGCGTGGCCTGAGGTGAGAACTTACACCTTTGAATCGACATTAAAATCTGTTAATGTCATTTTCGAAATGGTAACTAAAGTCCGTCAACTACGCCAAGAAATGAACATTACACCTTCAAAACCATTGACGATGGAAATCGTTTCTAATCTAGCATTCTTAAATGCAGAACAAGACATCCTAGCTAATTTCTTAAGAAGCAATGAACTCTTAGTTTCAACACAAGAATCACTCAAAGCAGAGACCATTTTACTTGCGGGTTCTGGGTACGAACTCTATGTCTTAAAGAGTGATATCATCAGCGAGTCTGAAGAAAAAGCGAAACTTGAAAAAGAGCTCGCTACCATCACGAAAGAACTTGAACGTGTCAAACAAATGTTGTCAAACCCTAACTTTGTCAATCGCGCAAAACCTGAAAAAGTTGAAGAAGAAAAGGCTAAAATGAACAATTATCAAGCACAATACGATGCGTTGATGAAGAAACTAGGCTAATATGTTCAAACACATTGAAGAAGCAGTGGCTTGGATTGAACACCAAGTCAAATTTAAACCTAAAACCGATTTAGACCGAATGCGTGCAGCTGCTTTAGCGTTGGGTAACCCTCAGGATGCTTATAAAATCATCCATGTGGGTGGTACCAATGGTAAGGGCTCTGTCGTCAGTTATATCTCTACCATCCTCAACAAACACATGAAGGTTGGTACATACACATCGCCTTACATCCTCAAATTTAACGAACGTATCAAAGTGAATTTGGAAATGATTCCAGATGACGTCTTGTTGAATTATATCAATCAAATGGTTTCGTTCAATGAATCCTTTAGTTCTACTTACGGTGAAACCTTGTCATTTTTTGAACTCGTCACACTGATTGCTTTAGTGTACTTTAGGGATCAAAAAGTTGATATCGTCGTCCTTGAAGTGGGCTTGGGTGGGTTGTTAGACGCGACCAACATTGTTACGCCGATTGCAAGTGTCATTACCAACATTGGATTTGATCATATGCAACAATTAGGCAATACACTAGAATCGATTGCCTACAATAAATTGGGTATCGTAAAACCAGGTATTCCTTTATTCACATCGGTAGATAACGAATTGATGCCTCAGTTTGAAACAGCTTGTCTAGAAAAGGACTCAAGACTCTATCACATTCACGATGGTTTGATTCAAATTGAATCGAGTGAACCGCTCCAATTCAGTTATGAATATCATCATTATGAAACAGGTTTACAAGGCCTATATCAAGCGAAGAACGCAGCCTTATCCATCGCCGTTGTGAACTATTTATTTCCTAAAATTCCTATTCGTTCCATTAAAGATGGGATTCATGAAACAGTATGGCCAGGTCGATTCGAAGTGTTATCAAGAAACCCAATGGTTATCCTAGATGGGGCACACAATCGTCATGGGATTAAAGCACTCGTCAATAGTGTTCAAACGATGTATCCAAACCGTGTCATTCACAGCCTATTTTGTGCGATGGCAGACAAAGAAACCAGTTTGATGCTAGAGATGATTTCATCGATATCATCTTCGGTAACTGTGACCCATTTTGATTATAAGAGGGTAGCAGAATTGTCGGTATTGTTGGAACAAACCCCGCACCCTCATAAACGTGCTATTGAAGACCCAGTGGTTGCTGTAGACACCTTGATTAAGGATGCTAAACCAGACGATATTTTGGTCATTACGGGATCGCTCTATTTTGTATCATTCATCAGACCTTACTTGCTCAATCGATTTAACCTCGCTTAATGGCGGGGTTTTCTTTTTTTATTGGACAGATTGGTATATATATGTAGAGGTGATTCGATGTTATTGATTAAAGAAATGATGACTGAAGATAAACCACGTGAGCGATTGATTGAACACGGGGTTGAAACATTATCGAATTATGAGTTGTTGGCTATTTTATTACATACTGGGACAAAATCACAGTCGGTGATTGAATTATCCAAACAAGTATTACACCGGTTTGACCAGCTCAAAGAGCTTGAGAAAGTAAGTTACCAAGAATGGGTGATGATGCCTGGTATCGGTATGGCAAAAGCATGTACGTTATTAGCAGCCGTTGAATTGACCAAACGAATCCTGCAAAATCGCGAGGAAAAAGTCGCACAAATTCAAACCGCTTCCGATATTTATCATCATTTAAAACACCAGTTAAGTCACTTAGAACAAGAACATTTCTACACCATTTACTTGGACATGAAAAATCAAATAATCGCGACAAAAAGGCTTTATATTGGTACCCTAAATCAATCGAATATTCACCCTAGAGAAGTCTTTAAACACGCGGTTAAACTCGCAGCTGCATCCGTGATTTTTGCGCACAATCATCCTTCGGGTGATTCCTCTCCCTCACTCGCGGATTATCGCGCTACCGAGCAATTAGAACAATCTGCAAAAATCATGGGTGTCGCTGTTATTGACCACATTGTAATGGGCAAAAATGAGTGTTATTCGATTAAGGAAAATCGTAAATATCATTTTATCTAGTTTTGTTATATAATAGACTCAAGGATGTGAGTTTATGGCAAACAACAAAGAGCCCCTACAAATAGAAACAAAAAAAGAACCTAAACAACCTAAACAAAAAGCGAGTACCAGTACGAAGTTTTGGGTAGCCATTGCGTTTGGTGTGATGATTCTATTCTTATTAATCTTGGTGTCATCCATCATCGATATCGGTGAACGTTTAGCTAAAATCCATGAGTATGTCGCTTATGGTTTTTATGGTGTATCTTTCTTATTAACTTACATTCTCATCATCAATCCTGTCAGAATCATTTTGGTTTCACCAGCCTTTTCGATTGAAACTGTCATGGACGATAAACCAACGCATCGTCGTTATCAAACCTATAAACGCGTCTCGAAAAATTTGATGGAACGCGATGAAATTTCTCAAACCGAAAAAGACAAATTAGCACTCGCTTTGAATAATCCAGAAGCGTTACAACTCGCACTCAACGAAATCTATAATTCAACCATGAAAAAGAAGATGAATCAAGTCATCATGAAGAATGCGAAAACGGTATTGATTTCAACAGCGATTTCACAAAACGGTCGTTTGGACTTGTTTACAGTCGTCGTTGTCAATATACGAATGATTAAAGAATTGGTCCAAATTTGTGGATTTAGACCAAGTTATAAAAACCTTGCAAAACTCACCATCAATGTCTTCAGTACCGCATTGATTGCTGAAGGATTAGAAAATATCAACCTAAATGACATGTTACCGACATCGACTGCAAACATGTTGGGAGAAATCCCACTCATTAAGCCTGTTATGTCTTCTGTAGCACAAGGCATTACCAATGGCTTACTTACTATTCGAATTGGCGTAGTTACGCGAAAATATCTATTCGCAGACAGCAAAGAATTGAGCAAGAAAGCCATTCAAAAAGGTGCATTTATGGAATCTTTAAAGATGATCCCAATCGTGGTCAAAGACTCCATCATCCATTTCCCTCAAAAGTTCTTCGATATGTTTAAACGCAATAAGGACGAAGAATCTACAGAATTTTAAAAAAAGTGAGGGTTACGATTGACATTAGTTTATAACTAAGGTAAAATAGTAGCGTTGCAAAGAATACCACATAGAACAGGTTATAAATATGGATATATCCATTACCTTAGATAGTGAGTCTTCAAACATAAATAAGGAGGTGTATTTGTAATGTACGCAATGATTAAAACTGGTGGTAAACAAATCAAAGTTGAAGTTGGTCAAGAAATCTACGTTGAAAAACTAGATGTCCAAGCAGACGAAGTGGT
>DJWH01000075.1 GCA_002441525.1 Acholeplasmataceae bacterium UBA6235
CGGATTACATCGCGATGGGTCATTACGCGAAAACAGAAGTCGTGGATGGTAAGGTATTGTTAAAGCGTGCCCACGACGATAATAAAGATCAAACGTATTTTCTATCCCAACTCACCGAAACTCAAATCGAACGTGCTTTATTTCCACTCGGTGACATCGATAAACCTGAAGTGAGGGAGATTGCGAAAGCACACAACCTCGCAACAGCCGTTAAAAAGGATTCTACCGGTATTTGTTTCATCGGTGAACGCCAGTTCAATCAGTTTTTAAGTAACTATTTATATAAAAAACCAGGCAAAATGACCAAGTTGGATGGCACATTCATTAAAAATCACGATGGATTGATGAACTATACCATTGGTCAACGTAAAGGTTTGGGTATTGGTGGGTTAAAAGATTACGATTTAGAACCTTGGTTTGTCGTCGGTAAAGATGTTTCAAACAACATCCTTTATGTCGAACAAGGTTTTCATCACCCTTATCTATATTCGAACCGTTGTATCGTCAAAGACGTGGTTTGGCGTTATGACAAAGCCTTAGAAGGTAGAACGTTCTCCGCTAAATTCAGATACCGTCAAAAAGACACGGATGTGTTTTTGAAGTGGCTAGATGAAACCACCCTTGAAGTATCTTATCCAACCACCGTTCGTGCGGTGACCCCTGGCCAAGCATGTGCCATCTATGAAGACGATGTATGCGTGGCAGGCGGATTCATCGACACGGTTTATATGAATGAAGAAAGAAGACACTATTGATGCGAAAAGCGTGGCTGCTCTTAGCCTTTTCACTCTTGGTGGGGTTAGGGATGAATTTAGCCCATCCCGTCACACCAGCTCATTTGAATACGATTGGTATCGATAAAGCCATGTTTGGGGTAATGTTCGCCAGCATGAACTTAGGTCAATTCATCTTCGCTCCTTTTTGGGGTAATTTAGGCGACCAAAAGAACCGCACTTGGGTCGCTTTTATTGGATTGGTTGGGTATGCCATTTCTCAATTTTTATTTGGGTATGTGACGAATGTCTATTTGGTCATTCTCGTTCGTTTTATGGCAGGGGTATTCGCCTGTGCGATTTTATCAAACGGATTAGCACACATCTCAGTGAATAAAAATTTCGAGAATAACAAAGCTAAACTCATATCGTTATTCGTCGCCTTTAACGTCATGGGTGCGACCATCGGTTATTACATCGGTGGGTTTGTGGGTGATTTCTTTGTTGGTCAAGAATACGTGCTCATGTATACCCAAGGATTCTATAACCTAATCCTCGCAGGATTAACCATTACTTTCTTAAAGATGGATGAGGAAATCAAAATCGTTAAAAAACGCCAAAGTGCGATTGCACAGTTGGCACAAATTAAAAAACTATCCAAAGAATTGTTTCTATTGATCATCATCATCGCGTTGGTTTCCATCTCACAAACCAACTTCTCAAAGTATCTGGATATGTACATTAAGGATTTACACTATAAACCATCCGTCAATGGGACTTTGGTATTTGTGACAGGGATTGTTACCCTCATCATGAGTTTCTTAGTCGTACCCCATTTGAATAAACGCTATAAAGAAACCAACACCATTTTGGTCGTGGTCATTTTACAAGCCATCTTTTCGGCACTCACATTCAGCTTAAATCAAGATTTATTCCTTGTTTGGGGTTATACGTTCTTCATGGTTTATATTGCTGGTAAAGCTATCTATGAACCGACCATCGCGTCTCATTTATCGAAGTATACCGACGTATCACCAGGTGTATTGATGGGGTCTCGTCAAAGTGCGATATCTTTAGGTGCGATTATAGGACCCTTGATTGCAGGCATCATCTACGATGACATTGGGGTCTATTTATTCTTAATCCTGTCGGGTATTTTAGCCCTCAGTGCTGTATTGTTATTTATCTATAAAGAGCGGGTGAACATATGAGAACTTTAATCGGTAATGTCACCCACTATTTATTTAGAAACCAAGACAATGGGTATTCGATTGCGAAAGTGATTTTAGAGGACGAATCTGAAGTCATCATGACGGGCTATTTCCCTGAATTATCCAAAGAAGTGACCTACAGTTTTACCTGTGAAGAAACGACCCATCCAAAATATGGCATTCAGTATAAAGTCATTCAATTCGATAAAGCGGATGTGCAAAACAAAGAAGGCTTAATCGCTTATCTTTCCTCTGATTTATTTACGGGTATTGGTCCGGTTAAAGCCCGTAAAATGGTCGAGTTATTTGGCGACCAAACCATCAAAAAGATTTTAGATGACAAACTGATTCTCATGCAAGTGGGTTTAAACCGTCTTCAAATCGAACGTTTTTATCAACAGCTGTATGACAACCAAGTGATAGAATCGACTTTAGTGAAGTTGTATGGCTATGGCTTATCTTCAAAGATGGCGATGAAACTATTCAACAAATACAAAGATGAAACCCTATCGGTTTTACAAAAGAACCCATACAAGTTGATTGAAGACATCGATGGCATTGGCTTTCAAAAAGCAGACGCCATCGCAGCCTTATTTTCCATTGAAAAAGACGATCCTAGACGCATTCAAGCAGCCATCCTGTATGGGATTAAAACATTCTCTTTTTCAAAAGGGGATACCTTCTTGTATGAAAACCAATTGGACTATATTTACCAAACCTTTTTACCAGATATTGACAACCGTAAAATCGATGTGGGACTCGAACAATTAATCGCACAAAATCATGTTTTACACAACGAAAACAAGTATTTCTTAAAACAAATCTATGATACAGAACTATCGGTTTCTAACCACATCAAGCGATTGATGGTAGA
>DJWH01000071.1 GCA_002441525.1 Acholeplasmataceae bacterium UBA6235
ATGTTCTTGGTCCTTCAAATGTCGATGGCGATCATGAGCGGATTATTTTTCTTCTATGTGGATTTCTATATCACCAAAGATTTAACCGCGGCCCAAGAACCAACCATGGTGGGTCTAATCTCGGCTGCCTTGATGTTCTCGATGCAAATCGTGGCGTTACCTGTTTATATTAAAATGATTGAACGTAAAGGGAAAACCTTTGCTTATCGCTTCGGTGCGATTTTATGGATTGTAACAGCGTTATTCATCTTGATCATTCCAGCCAACATCAACCCTGTATTGTTGTATCTCATCGCCGCTTTGATGGGCTTTGGCATATCCGGTCCCGGTTTAGTTCCACATACCATGTATGGGGATGTTGTCGATGCTGGACAACTCTATTTCAATGACCGTTTAGATGGTCAAATGAGTGGGTTTACCAATTTTATCAACAAAGTTGCACAAGCCGTTGGGTTAGCCTTAGTCATGGCCTTGATTGGTTTGGCTGGCTTTAAAGAAAGAGCGCCAGGCGCAGACCCGATTTTATCTCAACCCGATTCTGCGATGAACGCGATCAAATTCATCATGGCGTTAGCGCCTTTAGTCTTTATGACGATTGGGATCTTAATTTCACTCAAGTATAAGATTGATGCGAAAAAACAAGCAGAGATAAAACACGCGATTGAACACCCTGAAAACCAAGCCGATGTATTGGCATCCATCCAATGAAAAAACCGAATGGCGCGTTATTTTGGCCGCTCGGTGGATTATTGAAACTATACGCATTCGGTAAAGGCCAAAGAATCATCCATAAAGATACCATCACCGGACCTGCCATCACGTTATCTAACCATACCTCGTTTTACGATTTCATCTACACAACCACTGCTTTATACCCTAAAAGAATGAACTATTTGGCGGCACATAAAATGTTTTTTGATCCGCTATTAGGCCCCTTCTTAAGGTTATCTAGGGCCATCCCTAAAGCCTTATTACAACCAGACGCTGTCGCGACTTTAAAAGCACTGCGTGTCCTTAAGAATAAAGGCATTTTATCGATTTTTCCCGAGGGTCAAATCTCCCCTTCAGGTAGGTTCATGAAACCGACCTTCTCAGTCGCGAAACTCATTAAAAAAGCCAAAGTCGATGTGTTTATTGTCAAACACCAATTTCCTTATTTGGTAAACCCACCTTGGACGAAAAAAACATTCAGAGGTCGAATCGATACACAAGTGGTCAAGTTGTTTGGTCCAAAAGACATTGAACAGTTATCTGAACAAGCGATATATGAAGCAGTACAAAAAGCATTATATCACAGCCCTTATGAGGATAATTTGATCAAACAATATACCTATAAATTAAACGACATTCATGGGTTAGAACATGTTTTAACGGAATGTCCACATTGTCATCAAACAGGGTTAATTTCAAACCAGCACCAACTCAATTGTCCACATTGTCAACAGTCGTTTAAGTATGATCGATATGGCCGAATTGATGGCACAGGTGTCGATGTCCTCTATGAAGCCCAAAGACAACGACTCATCGAAACAGTAAAACAAAACCCAAATTATACCCTTCAAAGTCCAGTGCGGTTAGAAGGCTATCAAGACAAACACGTGAAAACGATTGGTGAAGGTCAGTTGACACTGAATAAATCAGGGTATCATTTTGTGGGACACGTCTTGGGTAAAGAAACCACCTATCATTTTGATGTTAAAGATGTCCCAACTTGTCCATCCGATATCGGTATCAACATTCAAATTTATGAAGGGTATGAACTCTACCAGTTCGTCTTTAGTGACCCTTATCTACCGACCCAATTTGTCTTATTGGGCGAAGTATTACACGAAGACTATGTCCAAACCCATACCGGAGGTAACGTATGACTGTAGATCAATATATAGAAAATCTACCCGAACCACAACAATCCATCATGGCGGAAATCAGACGACTGATCAAAGCTGCTTTTCCAAAAGCCAAAGAAGCATTGTCTTATGGGGTACCTGCATTCAAATATGACAAAGCATTCTTTTATTATGGCGCATTCAAAGCCCATGTGAGTGTGTTTCCACCGCTCACTTCAGATGAGGCCTTACAAGCAAAGACCAAACCTTATCAAAATGAAAAAGGCAATCTCCTATTTAAGATCAATCAACCCATACCTTATGAATTGATTGTAGAGGTTGCGAAAGCATTGGAAAAACAATACACCTAAAAAAGAACCCAAAACATTCAAGTGTTTTGGGTTAGTTTTTTTCATGAATTGCTCTGATATGATTATAAGCCGTTTCGATTTGATTTAATTGGGATTCATTGAAATGATTTGGATTGAGTAAATCTATAAAGGTTTGAAAATCCGATGTTTGAATGATGAATCCTGGGTGATCATACATAAAATCACTGTAGACGTCTTGGAAGAAACGTAACCCTTGGTAATCATCTTCAGACAACGTGATGGATAATCGGTATTCGATGTATGCACGTTTGGAAACCGTCGGTGAGCTTTGAGTTTCTTTATACGTTGTGATTTCAGATTGAATGGTATTGAAGGTCACCACATCGTTGATGGACATCGCGATGCCTGCAGCATCAAAATACTGTTTGAGTTCGGAACTGCTCAATCTGAATAACCCAGCCATCGAAACATGCTGACTCATCGAAATGCTGTAGAGGGTCTGCATGAACGCTAAATAAATGGCTTCATCGTCTTCATTTGGATTTTCAGCATGCATCCGATACAATAAGATGAAATCGTCTGCTGGATTACCCGTTTGATATAAAATATCGTGTTCGGAGGTATTGGTGAATGTCATCGATAACTCATTATAATAGAGCGGTGCGTCAAAACTCACGGCTTCATCCATCGGACCCATGGCACACGCCTGTAACAAAAAGACACCGATCAACAGGACGATCATCAGGATTGATTTTTTCATGAGACACACCTCCTCTGTTTGTATCATATCAAATGGTTATGACAAAATTATGACAAAGCTTTTATTTGAGTGAAATCAGTACTTTAAAGACCACATCGCCAGCATCATTGAATAATTTGTACGGATAGCCATACAAATCACAAATTTGTTTGACGATGAATAAACCTAACCCGGATCCTTTTTCTTTTTGAGTATTCAAACGGTAGAAGGAATCAAACAATTTAGTCAACTCTGATTCCGGAATGGTTCCTTTGTTACGTATGACCAATACATAACCGTTGGTTTGGATAGAACCATCGATTTTCACCCATGAATCTGTGGTATAAGATAACGCATTTTTAACCAAGTTGGTGACGAGAATGCTCAACAACTCTTCACTCATCAGGAGTGAGGCAGGTTCTAACTGTTTGTGAATCTTGATTCTCTTTTGTTTTGCGAGTTCTTCAAGGGGTTGTAAAATGGTATGGATAAATGCGCTACTGACCACATCGTGGTCGGTTTTTTTATCTTCTAATCTTAACGTATAGGTGAGGTCTTGGGTAATGGTAGATATCGATTCGATTTGTTTTAAGAGTTCCTTTAAATAGGTCTCTTTATCTTTATATCGACCGACACCATCAATCATCCCTTCAATCATGCCTTTCATGACCGCGAGTGGGGTCTTGATTTCATGGTTGATGGTCATGATCAATTGTTTTTTCTTTTCTTCTTGAGCCTTTTCATAGTCGATATCGGAAGATAACTTTTGATTGGCCTCATGGAGTTCTGAGAAAGCTTTTTTCAAATGAAAGGTCAATTCATTGAGTGACGTCACCAAGTCTCTGAATTCATCTTGACGTTTGAGTTTGAGGTTTTGATTGAAATCCAAATTCGATAACCCTTTGGCGTATGCCCCAATTTGTTGGATCGGTTTAACGACACTTTTTGAAATGATGAAGGATAATAATACAATCGCGATGAAGACAATGATCGATTGCGTGATGTTGATGTTATTCAGTACTTGATCCACGTTTTGTAAGGATTGAATTCGTGTGGAAACGATCAAGTAGTCATCAAATTCAAATTGATAGATGTAATTGATTTGGTAGATGTCATCTTGTAAATCCACATAGTAAATCAATGGACCCTCTTGGATAGCCTCTTCACTATCATAGATGCCAATAACAAAATCGAGAATATTGTCATTGGTTAAGAAAGTCGGTCCAATCGACGCGGTGATGGTTTGGTTTTGATAACGGATAAAGGCAGTTTCACTCGATAGATCCATCAAACTGGTATCTTCGAGTGAAGTTCCTTGTTTGAGCGTACTTGCGTTAGAAAGAATGTTTTGTTTAACCCCATCAATGTTTTTTTCGATATACATCGGTGAAAAGCGGGTGTAGCTATAATACATGCTACCGATGAAGACCAATGAAAAAGAGATCAACAACATGAGGAATGTTTTAACAAACAGATTGATTTTCATGGTGACCTCCTTATCGTTTATTTTTCGAATTTATAGCCGGATTTATACACGGTTTTAATATAATCGGCTGCGTTACCGAGTTTTTGTCTGAGTCGTTTGATGTGGGTATCCACGGTGCGATCATACCCAAAATAGTCGTAACCCCAAACGAGGTTCAATAAATCTTCACGTGTGTAGACGCGTCCTATATTTTGAATGAAGAGTGAGAAGAGTTCCCATTCTTTTTTGTTGAGTTCAATTGGGACTTGATCAACCAGTATTTTATACTGTTCAAAATTGTACTGGATGATACCATAAGTCGATAACGTCTCAGGCGTCTCTTTTTGATACCGAGCTAAGACCGCTTCGATTTTCTTTAAGACAATTTTTGGACTGTAAGGCTTTGAGATGTAGTCATCAATACCAAGGGCATAGCCTTTGAGCTGGTTTTCCTCATCGCTTAACGCTGACAACATTAAAATCGGTACAGACGACTGTTTTCGAATAGCCTTACCAATCTCAAACCCGCCCACATGTGGCAACATGACATCGAGAAGCACCAAATCAAAGGCTTGAGTTTGAATGCTATTTAACGCATCTAAACCATCATAGATTTGGGTGATTTTCGCATTCGGATAGGCATCGATTAAATAATCGTGCAATAAATCATTCAAATGCTTTTCATCTTCAACAACGAGTATTTGCATAGAATCGTCTCCTTTTAGGAACCTTTCTTTAATGATATCATAAATCATTTATATTCTAAACGGCATTCATTCACTTTGTCACAACATTGTCATAAGATATTCAAAGATTTGACACAACTTTTCTCTATACTTTAGGTGTGAAAAGCAGAAAAGAGGGTCTTGTATGAAAAAAGTAATGTTGTTCTTGGGATTGGTCTTATTGAGTCTATCGTTAATTGGATGTAGTGAAGCTTATGAACCAGGGGAAGATCTTTCACCAGACAATGAATCCTCACAAGTATTAACCGCATCGATGAGAAAAATCATTTATCGAGTCGATATTGGTATCAAAGCGAAACAATTGTTACCCTTATACGATGAATTGATGGGTCTATTGAATCCCGATGAATGGATTGAATCACAACAAGTCGGTACCCAAAGTGGTCAACTCGTATTAAGAATCAAAACCGAACGTTTACAAGCCTTTATTTCAGGGTTAAGGAGTTCATACGAAGTGACTTACTTCAATACAAGTTCTCGTGATGTATCGGTCAACTATTATAATAATCAAGCCAACATCGAAGCCTATGAAGCAGAACAAGCGCGATTGATTGAACTCTTTGAAACCGCCAGTATTTCCGAACAAATTCTCATCAATCAACGCTTATCGATCATTGAAGCCGAATTGAGAAATTTAACCTCCGATACAAATGAAATCGATGGGTTGATTGAATACAGTGTGGTTAATATCTATTTAAACGCAACCGCTCCATACCAATCACTCAACTTTGGTCAAAAGGTCAATCGTGCCTTTATCGGTGGTATCGATGCTTTTGTAATGGTCATTGAAACACTATTTCTCGCATTCTTAAGCTTATTACCATTCCTAGTCGTCATTGTGCCTTCGGTCTTTGGCATACTTTATATCAACAAACGCAACTATCAAAAACGTCTGGCGAGACGACAACAAGCACGCAATCGATGAGGTGAAATCATGAAAAAAGCATTGTTAGGTGTACTAATTGCATTGTTATTTACATTGTCTGGCTGTGGGGCTTATGGACCATATGAGGATTATCCAAGTTATCAAAATGGTGAAACCTATAGTGAAATCACAGAAAATCCATTTATCAGTACCGCGGATATGCCAATATCTACCTTTTCAGTCGATGTCGATACGGCATCTTACTCCAACATCAGACGAATGATTCAAGATGGCTATTTGCCGGAAAAAGACGCGGTTCGAATTGAAGAAATGGTCAATTACTTCCAATACGACATCGCTGGACCAACCGAAAATGAGAAGATCCATGTGCATTCCGAATACAGTTACGCCCCTTGGGCAACTGACCATGGACTACTTATGGTCGGTTTAAAAACCCAAGACATCGAATACAATACATCCTTACCGATGAATTTGGTTTTCCTCATTGACGTCTCAGGCAGTATGTATTCAAGTGACAAATTGCCTTTACTCAAACAGTCCTTAGGTATTTTAGTAGAAAACTTAAGACCCACCGATCGTATTTCCATTGTTACTTATGCAGGGTCTGCAAAAATAGCATTAGAAGGTGGCGACGCTACTGAAAAAGCAGACATTTTGTCGGTGATTCAAGGTCTGGAAGCTGGTGGGTCAACCGCTGGGGCTTCCGGGATATCATTGGCGTATGAAGTCGCTAGCAGAAACTTTATCGATGGTGGTAACAACCGCATTATTCTCGCTACCGATGGTGACTTCAACGTCGGTATGAACTCCGTCTCTGATTTAGAAGACTTCATAGAATCCAAAAAAGCCACCGGTGTGTTCTTTAGTGTCTTAGGGTTTGGTACTGGGAATATCCGTGATGACATCATGGAATCCTTAGCCGATCACGGCAATGGTGTTTATTATTACATTGACTCCATCAAAGAAGCCGAAAAGGTATTCATCCATCAACTTGGTGGGTCGATGATCATGGTTGCGAAAGACGTCAAACTTCAAATCGAATTTAACCCAGCTTTAGTTAAAGGGTACCGTTTGATTGGATATGAAAACCGTGTGTTGGATTATGACGATTTTCAAAATGATTTTAAAGATGCCGGTGACATGGGTGCTGGTCATGTGGTGATTGCGTTTTATGAAATCATCCATGCAGATTCAGATGAAACCATACCTAGTTTAACCTTTGATCCTGTAGAAGTTTTAAAATACACAGGAGAAAACCATTTAGATGAATTATTGACCCTATCCATTCGTTATAAAGAACCGACCGATGATACGTCGATGTTGAATGAAAAAATCATCTTAGGCAGCACATATACAGACACCTATTCAACAGAATTTGGTTTCGCCAGTGCCGTGGTTGAGTTCGGATTACTCTTAAGAAATTCTCAATACCAATCGAATGCAAGTTATACCGCAGTCATTGAACGGGCTACCCTCGCTTTGGATTTTGACCCTCACGACTACCGTAGCGAATTCATTGAACTCGTGATGGCTGCGAAAAACTTAAGTTATAAAGACTAAGTCTCCATATCTATTCGTCCTGTTCTACTTAGTCTACCCAAAAGCGATGTCGCACCCCTGACATCGCTTTTTGGATTTATTATCTTATTTATAGGTTATAATTGAAGGTGGAAGTGATACTATGGCACTTAAAATTGGTGTGGGAGAAATGGTCTCTTTTTTATATGCTTCAGGGGATTTAACCGCAGAGACTTTTCAAAATGTATCCCAATTAGAAGGGATCAAAGCCCACCAACACATTCAAAGTAAATATGGGTCGAATGACCAAAAAGAAGTGAGTATCAAAACAACCTACGACTACCAAAACGAAACGTATCTTTTACAGGGCAGAATGGATGGTTTACTTCAATCCGATACACTATGGATTGAAGAGATCAAATCGACCCGAAAAGATATTTTTGACTTGTTATTTGTCCCCAATCTAGAACACGAAGCCCAGCTCAAAATATACGCGTTTATGTTTATGCACAATGAACAAATAGAGACCGTACACGGTAGGCTAACCTATATCGAACTATCGAAGTATCAAACCAAATCCATCGATTATGTGTTTGAATACGCTACATTAAAGACGTTTTTTGAAACCTCTATTGAAGCGTATGGACAATGGTTGGTTCAATTAGAAGCCCATTTAAAAGAGAAAAAAGAAACGCTTGAAGCGATGAAGTTTCCATTTGAACAGTATAGACACGGCCAACGTGATTTGATGAAAAGTGTCTACCATACGATGAAACAAGAAGACGTTTTGTTCGCCATCGCCCCCACCGGGATTGGTAAAACCATGGCGACTTTGTTCTCCACCTTCAAAGCCTTAAAAGCAGACAATGAAAAGATATTTTATTGTACAGCGAAGAACCAAGGCAAGAAGGTCGCGATTGAATCGATGGCCACCTTACATGGACAAGGGTTAAAAACCAAAACCATTGAAATCACTTCTAAAGATGACATCTGTTTTTTAGAAAAACGCGATTGTGACCCGGAAAAGTGTCCGTTTGCGAAAGGATTCTTTGATCGATTATCCGTGGCGATGCAAGACATTTTCACGCATGAGTCTTTGATGACAAGGGATGTCATCGAATCCTATGCGAGAAAACACACGATATGTCCGTTTGAGTTTTCGTTGTTTGTCTCTTATTATGTGGATTTGATCATTTGTGACTATAACTATGTCTTTGACCCACGAATCCATTTGGTTCGATATTTCGATGATGATACGTATAAACCCAAACTATTGATCGATGAAGCCCACAACATGATTCCACGTTCAAGGGACATGTTTTCCGCAACTTTGTTGAAAAGTGATTTGATTGCACTTCGAAAAGCTGGGTCAAAGCTCAAACCGAGCATTCGCCATTCGGTCAATAAACTGATTGAGCGCTTTGACCATTATGAAGCGGAACTCGAAGGACAGTCATTTAAGAGCTACTTACCCATCGATATGACGTATTTAGAGTTGGTAAGCAATTTGATGATGAAAATTACCAATGCCATCAAAGAAAATTCGAAATACGCTAGAAAATCGGATGTGATGGATGGGTATATGAAGTTGCTTACGTTGTCTGTGATTGCGTCATATTATGATACCCAGTTTAGATTCAATATCACCAAACTTGATGAAGACTTAGACATCACCATCCAATGCTTGGATGCGAGTACTTTCATTAAATCAACCTTAAAAGACAAATCGTATGGGGCTGTATTCTTTTCTGCGACCCTATATCCGATCGATTATTACCAAACCTTACTATCTCAAGGGTTGGGTGAAGTCATTCAAATCCCTTCCCCATTTGACCCTGAAAACTTAAAAATCATGATCCATGACCGTGTGAACACCCGGTATAAAGAACGTGAGAATTCCTTAGAATCGATTGTGAAGGCCATTGAAACGGTGGTATCTTCCAAGATTGGAAACTATATCGCATTCTTTCCATCTTACCAATATTTAAACCAAGTCAAAGAAGCTTTATCGAGTGACTTAGATGTGGATATACTCGTTCAATCGCGACAAATGGACGTCGTTGAACGCGACCACATCATGAGTCGATTTAAACAAAACCTTACCCGGTCACAGATTGCGTTCTTTGTCATGGGTGGGATGTTTGCAGAAGGCATTGATTATGTGGGTGACATGTTATCGGGTGTCATCATTGTTGGGGTTGGGTTACCTATGGTGAATGAACCTAACCAACAATTGAGGGCGTATTATGACGATACATTCAAACGAGGATTTGATTATGCGTATACATACCCAGGGATGAATAAAGTGATTCAAGCGGTCGGTAGAGTCATTCGTAGAGACGATGATTACGGGATTGCATTATTGATGGACGATCGCTTTGTCACGCCTTTATACAAACGTTTGATGCCGAAGGAATGGCAAGCCAAAACCGTTGTGAGAACCGATAGCTATTTAACCGATTTGTTGGATGACTTTTGGTCTAAGATGGCGATTAAATACCCAAAGTCATCCACCAAAGATGACGCATAAATTGGATTTATCAAGTATAATAAACAATATAGGGAGAATTGAATATGTCAGATAAATTATCGAACCGTTCAAAATGGATTTATACCACATCCGGTCTTGGCAGAGACATGATGTATGCATTGTATAGTACCTATTTAATTGTATTTTTCACGGATGCTTTAGGACTATCCAACTGGACATTGGTCGCAGTTGGGGTCGTGATTGCGATTGCACGCATTTGGGATGCCATCAATGATACTTTGATGGGCATCATCATCGACAACACCAAGAGTCGATATGGGAAATTTAAACCATGGCTCATTTTAGGGGCACTGACATCCGCCATCATGTTTTTCTTGTTATTCCAAGATTTTGGATTATCGAGCGGTTGGTTCGTGTTGGTATTCACCATCATTTACGTCATGTCTGATATGACATTTACGATGAATGACATCGCCTATTGGTCGATGTACCCCACCTTTTCAACAGACCCGAAAGAGCGTGAATCGATTGGTTCTAAAGCGAGAATATTCGCGAATCTGGGGATGTTTTTAACGATTGCGTTGGTCCCCATCATTTATCAAAACTATGCAGGTGGACCGAAAGCGGCGTTCTTCTGGATTGCACTATGCATCGCTAGCATCTATGTGATTTCACAAGTGTTGGTATTCTTTTTCGTTGAACAACCTAAGAACCCATTTGCTGAGGTCAAGCAAGCCAAGACTTCATTGAGAGATGTGATTAAAATCATCACGAAGAATGACCAGTTGATGGTCATCATCATCGCGATTTTCTTATTCAATTCAGGGTATTATATAACAACAACTCTCGGTATTTATTTCTTCAATTATGATTTCAATAAATATGGTGGTATTGAGTTCACCATCTTCTCAGCGATATTGGCTTTGAGTCAATTATCATCCTTATCACTTTTCCCAGTATTAGCGAAAAAAATAACCCGCAAACAAATTTTCACGATGGCCATCGTACTCATTATGATGGGTTATCTATTGTTCTTAACGGCAGGGAATTTACTGCCTAAGTCGATGTTGGTGGTTGGGTTAGCTGGCTTCTTCATTTTCTTTGGTGAAGGCTTCATACAAGTGTCTGTACTGGTGATGTTGGCAGATACCATTGAGTATGGACAGTGGAAACTCAAAACAAGAAATGAATCGGTCGTTTTCGCAATCAACCCATTCGTGGTAAAACTCGCAACCTCGGTTCAAATATTGGTCGTAACCATGACATTGGCGTGGTCCGGTCTCAATGATAAAGTCATCAAACCGCTCACCAATTTGCGTGATGAAGCCGCAGAATTGGGCTTGACATTTACCACAGAACAATCACGAGCGTTTATTGAAGCGAATGTCACAGAGTCGATGTTGGTCTGGCTCAGGGTGTCGATGGTCATCCTACCTGCAGTATTCATTTTAGGTGCTTATTTGGTTTATCGAACTTACTATAAGATTGATTATGCGATGTTCGAACAAATCAAATCTGAAATAAAAAAAGACTTAAATAAAGGAGAAGAATTATGAAAGTATTAGATCAAGTGTTCGTCCTTAAAAACGGGGTTAAACTCCCGAAAATCGGGTTGGGTACCTGGCAAGTCAAAGATGGCGATGAAGCTTACAATTCAGTGCGTTATGCCTTGAAACATGGGTATCGTCACATCGATACCGCTGAAGGTTATCGCAACGAAGAATCGGTGGGTAGAGCGGTTAGAGATTCTGGTATTCCAAGAGAAGAAATCTTCGTGACTTCGAAATTAGAATCACACATCAAGACGTATGAAGGCGCGAAACAAGCGTTTGAAAATACATTGAAGGCACTCGAGTTTGAATACCTCGATTTATTCTTAATCCACGCCCCATGGCCGTGGAGTGAAATTGGTAAGGACTGTCGTGAAGGCAATGTTCAAGCGTGGAAAGCGATGGAAGAACTCTATCGTGCCGGTAAAATCCGTGCCATCGGGGTATCTAACTTTGATCCAAACGATATTGAAAACATTTTAAAACATTGTGAAATCATTCCTCACGTCAATCAAATTGGTTACTTCATCGGGTTAGACCAAAAGAAAACCTTAGAATATTGTGAAACCAAAGGCATCGTGGTGGAAGCATATTCACCGCTCGGTATTGGCTATTTACTTTCTAACCCAATCATTGGTGAGGTTGCGAAAAAGTATCAAGTATCCCCAGCTCAAATTTGTATCCGTTACTGTATCCAAAAGAATACAGCACCGCTACCTAAATCGACCCACGAAGCACGCATCATCCAAAATACCCAAGTGGATTTTGACATCAAACCTGAGGATATGGCTATTCTAGAAGAAATTAAAGGCGATCCACGACGCTGGAACTAAATTGTTTAAGTATTTTCAGAGATGAAAATACTTTTTCTTTTTTAAAATAGAGTAGTACACTTTTATCATTAAATGATAACGATGTCTCGATCTGTGATAAAATATCCATTGAAGATATTTTGATGCAGTCCATATTTTTAAAATTATCACAATCGAGGAGATTTCTATGACATATCGTGTTAAATGGATGATGGTTATTGGTGTTTTATGGTTATCGTTTTTAGGCTTTACCTTAAGGATTCAAGCAGATTCAACCGTTGATGCGGTGTATTTTGGATCTTATACGTGTTTAAACTGTCAACAGGTGGATGCGTCAGGTGTATTACAAGACATACAGGATCAAGGCTATGTGTTACAAAAATACATGAGTGAAGATGATTATGATTTATTTGAGTCGATGTTCACACGTTATGCCAGAACATACGATGTCCCCAAAAATAAAAATCTTGTGCCTATTTTATATGTTGGACAAACCTATTATGCAGGTGCAGATGCCATCATAGAGGGGATTGAATCGGGTGAAGTACAATTTGTGATGGATGGCAGCGCACCGCTAGATCCCATCGAGTTTGTCTACGGCGATATCACATTCAATGATTTGTGGGTACTGTTAGGATCGACTGCTGTATTGGGTATCCTGGATGCATTTAATCCTTGTGCGATTGCGATGCTGTTGATGTTTCTATCATTTCTAACAGACAAGAAGCGTTCAAAACCAATCTTCTATATTTGTTTATCCTATATTATTGCGATATTTGTGACGTATTTCATATTAGGTACTTTCCTGTCTAAAGCTTTAGCCTTATTGGTACCTTATATGATTGTTTTCTATACGATCATCATTGTTTTGGCACTGTTCATCTCATTGCTTAATTTCATGGATTTCTTCGCAGCGAGACGTAAAGCTTATGGGGAGATTAAAAACCAATTACCGAGAAGATTCTTTGTTGTAACTAAAAAATTGATGAATAACTTCGCTGAAAGTATCGATTCAGGTGATATTACAGTTTACTTAGTAGCGTTTTTAATCGGGATGTTTGTAGCGATCGTTGAGTTCCCATGTTCTGGTCAAGCATTTGTTGCTTGGACGGCCATCGTTGTAGATCGCACTGCACATGTATTGCTCTTTAATGGACTGTTATTTGTCTATGTATTGTTGTTCGTGTCACCACTCATTGTCATCAGCGTGATTACGCTGAAATCACAAAACATCCAAGTGGTATCCAACTTCATAAGAACACGCTTAGACATCATCAAGTTGGTAAATGCAGTTGTGTTTTTAGGGGTAGCGATTTATTATATATTTAGAGTGTTCATCAGGTAATGGTATGCCAATCAAAAAAGTCAAAATCCTAGATAGTACAGGTAAAGTCGTATTTAAAGGTGCGCTTTCGAGTTTAAAATTTAATAAAGAAAGCATTAAAAAAGCATCGATTGAACTATTCAATGATGACAATCCATGCATCATTCATGAATCCTATGCGATAGAACATTTGGCTTCTAAAGCAGAACAATTCATTTTATCTTTAAACCAAAAAACATTGTTGATTGATGATATATTGATTCAACAACTCACCGATATCGAACTTGCTAAGTATTTAAACCATCACCTCGAACTGGAAGTGAAATTATGAAATTTTATGATTTAGACCACGCAGCTACCACACAAATTCATCCGGATGTCCTATTAGCGATGATGCCTTATTTAACCGAATCTTATGGGAACCCATCCTCGCTACATGCCCTTGGTATTCAAAATCAAAAAGACATCAATACAGCGAAAAAACAAATCGCATCTTTATTGAAGTGTGATTTCAATGAATTAATTTTTACTGCCTCTGGGTCTGAAGCAACCAACCTTGCCATCAAAGGATACGCTGCCAAACACAAAGATAAAACAGAAATCATCACCACACCAATTGAACATGCAGCCACCAAAAACACCCTTGTATATCTCGAAAGTCAAGGCTATCAATTACATTATGTTCAAGTGGATCACCAAGGATTCATCGATTTAAATGACCTTGAATCCAAATTGAATGAAAAGACACTCATGGTCAGTTTCATTTGGGGAAACAACGAAATTGGCACGGTACAAAACCTCGAAGCCATCACTACCTTAGCACATCAACACGGGATTTGTGTACATGCAGATGCGGTTCAAATGCTAGCCCATGTGCCCATCGACTTATCCGTAATAAATGTCGATATGATGTCATTTTCCGGTCATAAAATCCATGGTCCAAAGGGCATTGGCTTGTTATATAAAAAAAACAACATCGACCTTGAACCATTGATTCATGGCGGTGGACATGAGTTCCATTACCGTTCCGGGACGGAACATGTCGCAGGCATCATTGGTTTTGACCATGCGTTGTCTATTTTATTTGCATCCTATGATTCTAAAGCCAAACACTTAAATGAACTTTCAAAGGCATTTTATGAAGCACTTAAAGCACAGATACCCGTTCATTTAAATGGTCCGGATCTTACTCAACACCGTATTCCTGGGTTGCTATCTTTATCCATACCGAATATATCCGGTTTAAAATACCAATTTAAACTGAACCAACAACACATATATGTATCGACAGGCAGTGCCTGTCATACCCATGAGGTGGGTATATCCCATGTGATAGAAGCCATTCAAGCCCCTTCACCTGAAGGCGTCATTCGTATCAGTTTCGGAACCGATACGAAAATGAGCGACATCCCTTTCCTCATCGAAGCGTTTGTTGAAGCATATGAAGCCTTAAACGACGAATAAAGCTCAGTTGCCTGAGCTTTTTTTCTTAAAGAATAGATTCGATGTCTTTGAGCAAGGTTTGAACCATGGTCTCTGTCGTAAACCACGACGTGACCAATCGAATGGTTTGTTCAAACCCGTGGTCAGTCCAAATTTCAAAGGCATAATTTTTAGAAAGTATGTCAACCTGTGTTTTTTTCAATGTAATGAATATTTGATTGGTGCTGACTGGATAAATGGGGATGATCCCTAGTTGGATTAAACCCGATGTGATTTTTGCAGCCATGGCGTTGGCATGGTTTCCCAAATCGAAGAAGAGGTTGTTTTTAAATAAACCTTCGAATTGAATCGCCGCGACAAACCCTTTCGCAAGCAGTCCACCACTTTGTTTGATGGCGTGTCTAAAAAAAGGTTTTAATGATTCGGATTTAATGACCAAAGCCTCACCCAACATCGCGCCATTCTTGGTACCACCAATATAAAACGCGTCTGAGTTTTCGCAAATGTCATTCAATGTCAAACCAGAAGCTGCCAAAGCGACTCCCAACCTAGCCCCGTCAATAAAGAGGTATAAATCTCGAGATTGACAAAAGCGGTACAACGCTTGTAGTTCAGCTTTGGTATAAAAGGTACCCGTTTCCGTCGCGTTTGAAATGTACACCAGTTTCGGTACAACACGGTGTTCATCAGAAAATCCTTTTAAGGTATCTTCAATCAAAGGGACTGTGAGTTTGCCGTTGGCGTTGGGAATTAAGAGGATTTGATGTCCCGTGGATTCAATCGCACCGGTTTCATGGACAAAAATATGACCAGTATCGGCGGAAATCACCGCCTCATACGGTCTTAAAGCGTGGCTGATCAACACTTTATTGGTGATGGTTCCCCCCACCAAAAAGTGAATATCGACGTTGGCTTGTAACATCGATTGAATGGTCTGTTTGACCGCTATACTCAACACATCCAACCCATACCCATTGAATTGGGTTTGACTGTGTTTTTGCATCAAAGTCAAGATGGATGGGTGTGCGATTTCACTGTAATCATTTTTAAAACTGATCATGGTATCACCTGTTTCTATGTTTTTATTATAACTGAAATGCCTCTAGAATGGGTATAATGGAATTAGTGATTTTATCAGAATGGGCGTGTTATCAATGGCGAGATTACCAAAACAAATCAAACAGTGGTTAAAGCATGAAAAAGGGATTAAAGACCACATTGGGGAATCGGATTCTCAAGTGATTTTATATGATACCCTGGTATTAAAACAATCGACACCCAGTTTGGATGCGAGAAGAGAAGCACGAGCCCTACAATTGCTAGAGGGATACTTACCGGTGCCTCATGTCATTGAAACCCATGAAACCGAACGATTCTATTACTTATTGATGTCCAAATGTGCAGGGAAACCATTGTTTCAATGGCCACTGTCCGTGGCGATTGAACAAGCGTGTGAAGGCCTCAAGCGATTGTGGACAATACACATCGTTGATGCCGTATTAAATACCCCTAAAACCGCCCTAGAGACGATTAAACACAATGTCTTAAATCATCGAACAACGTTGATTGAAAACGCCGATGAAGGCACATTTACATCAGAAAGATACAAAGACCCAGAAACCCTGCTCACCTATTTGGTTGATCACTACCCATACGATGCCCCTGTGGTGTTGTCCCATGGGGATTATTACTTACCGAATGTCTTATTTGATGGCACAAAAATCACAGGAATGATTGATTTTGGCTATGTCGGTTACTTTCCAAAAGAAAGAGACATTTCAGCGCTCATAAAAAGTTTGGTATATAACTATGGTGAGAACCCGAACTATCTCTTATGGATAGAACAGACCTTACATGAAACATTCAATCCAAACATCATAGAATATTTCATGTTATACGACGAATTGATATAAAACAAGGTGAGAGCGTTTACGTTCTCTTTTTGTTTGATATTCAAATGAATATAGTGGTTTAGAGGTTTCACCTATGTTATAATGGTTAAAAAAAAGAACCAAGGAAGACAACATGCCAAAAAAACATACATTAATGATCATATCATCCATCCTCATGATGTTACTCATGGGGACTGTCTACGCCTATAGCGTATTCCGTTATCATATCGAAGACTTGTATCAAATATCCACATTAACATCAGGATTACCTTATATGACGTCGCTATTCTTTTATGCTTTTTCGATGATGGTAACGGGGAGACATTTAAAACCAACCCGATTGAGGGGATTTGTCTTTTATGGTACCTTACTCATCATCTTGGGTTACTTTCTATCGGGCATCGCCACACACATTGTGATGTTGGTGTTCTCGTATGGGGTTTTGATCGGGACAGGGGTCGGGATGGTGTATGGCGTGCCGATTTACATGGTTCAAAAACTATACCCGAAAAGAAGTGGGTTGATGACAGGTATCATCCTTTTAGGTTTTGGAATGTCACCGCTCATCACCGCACCTTTAACGAGTGCCCTGATTGAATGGACCAGCATTCGTCAAACATTCTTTATATTGGGCGTTGTGTTTTTAGTCCTTCAATTACCGCTCTCATATATATTCATATTAAAAGAGCGTACTACCTTTAAACAAGAACCCGTTGAACAGCGGTTCAAAGAAAAATTAAAACCCTTTAAACGGATCTATGCCTTGTTTGTGATTGCGACATTGGTCGGTTTGATGATGATTGGGTTAACCTATCAGGTAGGGGTTCGTTTTTATGGGTTGAATGAAACCCACGTCACCATCGCCTTGTCATTTTTCGCCATTTTAAATGGGTTAGCTAGACCTCTATTTGGTAAACTCATGGACAATCAAGGCTTTAAATTCTCTGGTATTTTGAGTGTTTCATTGATTGTGGTTGCGAGTGTGATTGGGTTAATCAATCGTGGGTCTACGTTCTTTTTGTTTGGCATATCGTTTGGGCTTTATTGGTTTAATTTAGGGGCTTGGTTGGCCATTGTTCCGGCAACCATCAAAGAGTTTTATGGGATTCAACAATACGCAAAAAAATACGGTTTGATGTTTACCGGGTATGGTGTCGGTGCGATTCTTGGTACACTCGCTTCAGGTTATATTTTAGATATGTTGGGGGAAACCAGTTATATCTATGGTTTTATCCTCGCTTTGATGGTTATTTCAGCAATATTGTTAAGTCAAATGCCTAAAAAAATAAAACGCTCAATTTGAGCGTTTTTATATTAGTTAAGTGGCATTATACACCTGTGATCAATGTCATTAAAACTAAAAATATCGGGACAATGATCATTGTTATAACAACAATACCAATATAGGATACCAATATGTTAACTAGAAATTGACCTCTTGATTCAAACTCAAAATAACGTTTAAAAATAACGAGATATTCGTAGATGAAAGCTGCGATTAATAGTGGAAGACCAATCATTGTAAAAATTTGGTTATTGGTTAAATATGGGATTGTGAAAAACAATGCCAAAATGAATAAAAACAAGATTGAAAAATAGAAAGCGCCATAATGAATTAGAACTTTATAGGTATAATAGTATTCAAAATATTTCATAAGAAGCACCTTAATACCGATAAAAATAATCGACAAAAATGCAATTGCAGCAATAATACCAAGAATATATATCAAAATTAATAGTAGCATAAAATACTCCTTCTTTACATTTTAGAAATATAGTACCATAAAAAAAATATAAGTCAAAATTATATATTAAATTTAGTTTCATCTATTTGTATTCACTTGCTTACATCATCTATAGGCTATGCTTTTACAGCACAACGGAGTTTCGCTGAACGTGCTCGAGGGTTGTCATGCACCTCTTGAAGAGATGGTAAATCCGGGCCTGTTACCATGGCGTATACCCCTTGACGTTGGTAAAACTGAAAGGCTTTTTTGACCAATCGGTCTTCACCAGAGTGGAAGGTTAATATCGCGACACGTCCACCGGGTTTTAGTAATAGTGGTAATTTCTCCATCAAATCATAAAGCGCTTCATACTCTTGATTGACATCGATTCTAAGGGCTTGAAAAGTGCGTTGAGAGGCTTTCTTGACGGCTTCTTCCTGAATAGATTTAGGTAACTTAGATAACGCCTTTTGAATCACTTTATGCAAGTCCTTGGTTGACTCAATGAGCTCACCTCTAGCGGTTGATTTCGTGATTTCAGTGGCGATTTCTTTCGCATAGATCTCGTCAGCATTCTCGATGAGCATGCCTTCAATTTCATCGGCAGTCAGTTCAAGTAGACGAATATTTGCTGGTATGCCAATATGGGGATTCATTCGTAAATCCAGTGGACCATCAAACTTAAACGTAAATCCCCTCGATGGGTCATCGATTTGCATCGAGGAGACACCTAAATCAGCGAGTACGAAATCGAACCCATCGACTGGGATTTGATCCAAATCTCTGAAATTGATGTTATGTAACGAAAAATCATCTTTGGTGAATCCAGCATCAATCAAACGCTGTTCTGTTTTAGGTAATTCTATGGGGTCTAAATCAGTTGCGTGAAGGTGTCCTGTGTGATTTAAGACGGTTAACATATGTTTAGAGTGACCACCGAATCCAAGGGTACAGTCTAAACCAACTTCGCCAGGTTGGATATTTAAAAACGATAAAATCTCATCTACCATGATGGATCGGTGCATCCCAGCAGGGGTATTGCCTTTATCCATGACATGAGCAATCACATCTTGATATTTATCGGGTTGTTGTTCCTTGTATTTTTCCTCAAAGGTTTTTGGATATTTACCTGAGTAACGTTTACGTCTTTTAGGCTTTTGTTCTTCCATGTTATCAGTCCTTACTAAAGTATATTACCAAAAAACCGTATAATACACAATTCATCTAGTGGATATCTTTTTGTAATACATAATGATGAAATATCATAATTACGCTTTAAGTCGAGTAATGGTTGTATAACTATTATAAAAGACTTTAGCCATCGAATGATTAGTCGTCAATATTCAATTTTCGAATTCAAATATCTCAAGTAATATACATCAAATTTAGATGGTTTTATATAATCAAATATGATAATATTAAAATATATAGCAATGATTAACTAAAAAATGATTTTTCCACTTACTAAAAAATGAATATAAATATCCGATGATTTGAAAAATGAGTAAAGACGATTTTACCAATAAGATGTCGTACAGAAGTTTGGAGGATTGACCATTCATGAAAAAGCATTATGAAGTGTTTATACTTTTATTTTCCATTATGATGTCAAGCTGTTCTAAGATAGTTAATTTCTCAAAAGATGATTTAGTGACCGATACACAGCGTATAGAATTGATGATTTATAATGAATCAATAACTGGTGTTACGGTTAAGGTGATTGAAGAAGTAAATCTATCGTCATTCATAGATGATTTCCTTCAATTGAATATAAAGACTACATTTGGGGCACCTGGAACGCTCGATGGATATGCTATCAAGATTATCTATCACAACGGTGATTACCACCTAATCTCTAAATATCATATGGAGTATCGTAATGGAGATGACAAACTCATAAGAGAAGATAGAATATCTCTAGATGTCGATATATTTGATAACATAATGATCAAATATTCAGCTGACTGAAGTAGCACCAACTAGGAAGAATGATTAAGGTTACCATACTTTTAATGCGAAATGACGGTTTATAAACAATCAAATCGTATGATGAATAGGAGAAAATAAGTTTATGAAAATGACAACAAAATCAACAAATGATGGTTTTTTTCTCGATGACATCACTGGTATTTTTGGTATAGATTATAAAATTGAGTTAAATAAGGCATATGAGTATCAATCAAACTTACTCATACATTTTAAGACAATAAGTAATGGCGATTTAAAAATAATGTTTTATAATGTTACGAATTTCAATCTAAAATGTATTGGTGGTCGTTTTAATTATTTGTCTAGTGTTCAGATTACAAAGCACAATAGCTATGAAAAAGAACATCAATTCCATGTTGATGATTATGAAAATGACATGATTAGTTTTTATTGTGAATCTTATGAAGAAGTATTCGACAAATCTTGATATCCATTATGAATAAAGAGTAATGAATTTTACGTAATTGTGTACATTCCCTAAAAATGATAATCCAAATCAAACCTAATTTTTAGATGGAGGATAAATTAATGAGAAAAACGGTTTATATGATTGATGGTTCCGAGTATTACAACAAGAATTGGTATGAGTTTAAAGGAATTAGTGTTTCTGACATCTATTATTTTTTTAACAAAAAGTATAAAAATATATCTATATATTATGATATTCCAGATGATGATGAATGCGAATGTACATATAAATTTTCAATCTTAAAGAAAAAGAGAATTAAATCTAAGTTTAATTTATTTTCAAGACATAACGATTTTGGTACTGATGTCATAATCATAACAGGTGGTCAAACAAATCTATTTAATTACTCGCATCAAGAAGTATTTGATTTGGTTAATCAACATCCAGAAATCATGACAGGAATAACATTTTACATGAGTGTTCATGATTTTGATTGGCACGCAGTATGTTTTTTCGCAACAGATGACATATTACAAGAGGTTATAGCATATATTAAAGAAAAAGCACAACTTGTCATAACAGATGATTACTCGCATTTTAGTTAGTTATCTGATTATTGGATAAAACAATGGTAGACGGAGATTATTTTTTATCATGGTTTATCTCTTCTTACGATGAGTAATATACATGATAAAGCGTTTGATAATCGATTGAATTATTAAGATTCGAATGATTATCTATGAAATGGAAGATTTAGAGAATCATAGCTAGCTTTTGATAGACAAATTATCCATTAAATAACTTGATTATCAAACAAATGTAGAAGGAGAATATTTATAGTGAATCGTAATAAAGTTGAGGTATTGGATACTATTTTGCGTTATAAGAAAAGTATGTATATTGATTCACTAATGACTTTTATTTTTTTCTGGGTGCTTTTTATTTCAATAGGTGTCATTTTTGAGATTAATAGATGGCAAACGGAGATAATTTTGGTACCAATTATGTTTGTTACACTGATCGAATATTTTCTCCAGGATTTTATTTTTCATATCAGTATCGGTAAGAGAATATATAGACTTAAAATTGTTACAAACATAGACTCCAAAAAGAAACTTTTAAAAGCACTGATCATGCGAAAATTTTATGAAGCTACTTATCATCCTTTAATCAACAAGGACTTTGCAGCAATAGTTAACATGATAGAAGCGATGACTGAAACTAAAATAGTAGATGAAGTATGAAAGAGGTTAAAAAATGAGCATGTACAATTTTACAGAAAAAGACGGATTTAAGTTTACATCTATCCATGCCTATGACGGCGCATTGCTTAATCATGAAGCATTACTGATTAATAATAACGATATAAAAAGGCATGTTGAATATATCAATCAAAAAAAGCTAGAAAAAGTAGTCATTTACTTATTTGGCAGCGGAATAGAAGATTTAAATTTTTTAAAAGAAATACCTCACATCAAGTATCTTAAGATTTATAGTGATGGTAATAGGGATTTTTCGCCACTGTATTATTTAACTGAATTGATTAGTTTATCTTTGTCAAATACGAGTGAAATTTCATTAGAACCATTTAAAAAGTTAGAACTTTTTTCATCTGATAGAATTCATCTTATCAAAGACATCGATAAAGCAATCTCATTAAAAACATTATCAATGGCAGATGTTTTGCATGAAATGAAAATAGAAGATTTAAGTATTTTATCTAATTTAACC
Source organism: Acholeplasmataceae bacterium UBA6235 (assembly GCA_002441525.1). Lineage (GTDB taxonomy): Bacteria > Bacillota_I > Bacilli_A > Acholeplasmatales > UBA5453 > Paracholeplasma > Paracholeplasma manati. The sequence continues at coordinate 22,881 of DJWH01000071.1, forward strand.
AATCTCGATACTGTCTCAATCGGAGGATTAAAAATAAAAACACTCAAGGGTATTGAAAACTTAAAACGATTAAGAGTATTGTATCTTGCTGGTTTACCCTACATAGATTCATTAACACCATTAACAGAACATCGCAACACGCTTACAAGTTTAGCAATTTTTAGGTGTAGAAAGATATTTGATTTCACACCCATAGAATCATTATCTAGATTACAATTTTTAAAATTTGAGGACATGAGTAAAATCGATCACATCCACTTTATAAATGGCTTAAAGAATTTAAAAACATTTATTTGTGACACATGTAATATCATGGATGGAAACTTGAGTTCACTCCTAAATCTAGAGTATGTAGGTATATATCCTAATCGAAAGCATTATTATGTGATTAAGTCAGGGAAAGAAGTAAGAATGACATTATTTAATACATTTAAACGCAATATTCGCGTTACAGGTTATGAAGATATAGAGTTATGGAGACAATTTTCGCTTTAATGTATTGAGATATTTCATTAGTTGAGTTTTAATCTTAGTGGACCTCTGTCAAGAAAGTGGACACACTAAGTATGACATTTCTTACTTTAAGTAATACACTTGATAAGGCGTTTGATAATCGAATGAACTATTAAGATTTGTATGATTTATCTGGTGTTCCGTTTTATAATGAGAATGGTGCTAGAGCAACTTTCCTGCAAGTAGGAACTCCAGGAGTATCTTGTATTATGAATATTACTTATGGCATGACAAAAAAGAGTTTTTTATTGGAGGATTAGATTATGAGTTTTGATTATAATGAATATTATCATGCATTAGTTTTAAGTCCTTCAATCTTTTTAGCATTTGGATTAGTTATTACCGTTTTAGGTGTAATTTTCCAAATCAAGCCTCAACTAATGCCTCGAATGATTAAAGAACAGTTCAAATATGCAGGTTTATTAATATCAGTATTAGCCCTTCTAATTTCTCTTTTTATAGTTACGACGACAAGTCATTTTACTTTGATTTATGACAAAGAAGAACAAGTTATAGAAACGAATGGTACTATAACTAAGATGTACTTTGATCGGTATCATATGAAAATGTATTATGAAAATGAGTATGTGAACCCTATGTATATCGTTATCAATGATAAAACTTATTACATAATGACTATTGGCGATTTTGAGGTTGGTGATGAAGTAACGATTGATTATTTACCCAAATCCATGATTATAATTAAAATTGAAACCCTAGAATAAACTTGCTGATTTGGCTATTTAAAAACTTAAGATTACAACGGTTAAGATTTATTAGTGCAGATGGATTAGTTGGTGAAACAGGAAATCTATTAACCCAAAATATGTATGCATATGCTGGTAATAATCCGGTGATGAATGTTGATCCGTTTGGGTATTTTTGGAATGATATTTTTGAATTCGTTAAAAATATTGGAGAGGGAATAGTTGAATATATCGATGACATAACTCCAAATACAATATCAGTAGGTGTTACAGCCACAGCATATTTACCCGTTTTTACGGCATTTGGTTTTGGAGGTTGCATAGGTGGTGGGATCAGTGCTCAATTATCACTTGATAAAAAAGGTAATCTCGGGTTTCAGTATTCTGTTATAGGTGGTGTTGGTTCACCTTCGCTTGGAATTGCGGTTTATAAGACAACCACTAATGCACCCACAATTTACGATTTAAATGGACTTGGGACAGCTGTAGATGGTTCAATTGGAGAAGGATATTTTTATGGTGCTGAATTAAATCAATATTATTCAGACCGAATTTACACGGGAAGCACTACTATGTATGGTTATGGTGTAAGGCTTCCAGTACCTGGAGAGATTCATGTTTCAGGATCAATAAAATCCACACCTTGGAGTGTTAATCTAATAGATTTATTTAATGATATATTTTAGCAGGAGGTAACATAAATGATAAAATATCCAGTTTTCAATGAAGAATACAGCACCGATGAATCTATCGATCATTTTATTACACGATTAAAAAGAGTCACAGATAAATATCAAAAAGAACGATTTTTAAACAAGAAAAATGTAGATTTTTCAAAATTATATTATGGTAAAGTAAACACATCAGATTTCCATATAACTAGGTACATAATGTATGGTAATTCAATGAATCCTGAAATAGTTGGCGTATTGAAAAACGATGGCGAAAAAACAATCATTTCAATCAGATTTCAGATAAAAAAAGATATCAAAAAATTGAGTTTAGGTTTAGCATTGTTTTCCTTTTTTGCACTAATATTCTCGATTGCCATTGATATTAATAATATAGTGATGGTCTGGCAACCCTTTTTTGAACACTTTTTAAATAGACATCTTTTTTCTATACTCAACGGGTGATAGATACCCTAAACTACCATG
>DJWH01000023.1 GCA_002441525.1 Acholeplasmataceae bacterium UBA6235
TCTAGTTAAGTGGTGGGTAGTTCACGGGGAAGTTATTTGACTTCTTTTTATTATGCCAAAATGACGCATATTTATGGGTAAATGTGTGTTTATCTATTCGGATTATGGGGTTATGGACTAAATTTATGAATTATTAAGGAATTATTAACATCGATTTGACGGTTATTTTTGAAAGATGGTATAATTTAAACATCGAAAAGCCCCTTAACATAGTTAAGTGAAAGAGAGGAGAAACCACATGAACCACAAATCCATGAGTGTAACCATCATCATGTTCATTTTGTCGCTACTGGTTTTTTCTGCATCCTCTTTCGCATGGTTCGCATTATCTGATACTTCAAGGGTCAATGAGTTTGTGGTCCCAGTGAATAATTATGAAGCTGAGATTGTATTCCAAGTGCGTAAAAATGGTGGGTCATATTCAACCATCACCACAGAAGCAGAAATGACTGCCTTCTTGAACAATAGCTTACCAGGGGATTTATTTGATTTTATCGTAACCATCGAAAATCTTTCGACATCCTCAGTGGTTGCGAGCATATACTTCAATGACGTTACTAGTGATAACCCCAATGCGGGTTATGACATGCGCAATGTTTTTTATATCGTCGACGGAGAAGTGAGTGTAAACGCATCAGTGAATAATCTGCCACTCAATTCAACCACACCTCTTACATTTGAAGGACAAACTTTTTCCAACTATCGTTTGAATAACTTGATTGATGCATCACAAGATATCACCATTATCACCAATGTCAATATTCCAATCAGTCAAATTGTCTTCATTGAATTTTCCATTCAAATGGATCCAAATACCAGTAAACAAGAATACCAAGCAGGCATCATGCGCATCGCTTCACTGCTTGCAGTATTCGATGCCTAGGAGGGAACACATATGAACAAAAGACTCTTAGGTTTGACCATCAGTATGGTCCTAACATTGATTTTATTAGCAACCACGGTATATGCTTATTACTTTGATCGCAAAGAAACCGGCAGTATCGATTTAACCTTAGGAGAAGTCTCCTTCACTTGGGACGGTGCGTTTGTGACCGATTTCGTGATGCCAGCACAAGAACTGGTTGAAACCCCATTTGTTTTAAATAATACTTCATCCGTAGACACAGAACTCAGATTTAGTGTCACAGCGTCCACCTCATTGTTAGGTACTGTGAATTTAGAAGACATTTTTACAGTGTATGAATTTAATAGTGACTGGGTGTTGGAAACGGATGGTTATTATTACTACCGTGGTTCCAATACAGATTCGATCTCAGAACCTGGCAAATACAAGATTCCGACATCGGTTCTAAACATTCCAGTGTTGTTGTCTCTCAAACTGGATGGCTATGTGATTCGTAATGAACACATCGGTCAAACCGTTACATTGACATTAACGTTTCAAGCCAAACAAGGTCCTTTCATCGATTGGGCTACCTTAGGTTCAACCAATTACGACTTTTCTACTGGACAATAACGTCCATTAACAGGAGGTGACACCATGAAAAAATTAAGATTGATTGAAAGTATCGTGATTTTTGTCATGGTGCTCGCATTGCTCACCACTGGCATTTTCGCTTGGATCATCGCGAGATTCCAATCCGAACCCGTGGTGTTTACCAGTGGTGCCATCACGGTGGACGCGGCACTGTATTCAGCCAATGACGCCAATTACGATGGTATATTGGATGGTGGGTTTACTGAAATTACCACTGCTGGAATTGATTTTACGAACTTAATGCCTGGCCAAGTCTATACCTTTAGATTGATTATTGATAACACAGGTACAGCCGATGGCCATTTAGACCTCACGGTGAAAGACATATTACCAACCGATAATGCATTATTCAATTTATTGACCATTGATTTTGTGCATCCGACGACATCGGTCAATACAAGTCTTGATTTGGATTCAACCGATGTGATCCTCTTTAGCAATTATGTTTTACCCTTTGAAGGGTCCTTGACGTTTGATTTCACGATTCAAATTGAACCTACCATCAACAACACCCTACATAGCGAGTCGATTACCATTGGGTATTTTGAAGTCCGCTTGGATCAAATCCCATAAACCTAAAGGAGGTTAACATGAAGACAAAAAATTTAACTAAAATGATCATCACGTTCGTCTTGTTGACCTCACTAGCCGTGGTTTCGATTGCTGGTTGGTTAACAAATACAAATACGTCTAGTCCGGTTGTTACCGTAGGTGAAGTGAATGTTCAAATTGAAGCCTATTTCGAATATTATGACGAATTTAATGTGTTACAAACAAAAACCACCGACATTGAATATGAATATACAGTCGATGGACAAGGCACATTTACTAAGTTTGGTATTTACAGAGTGAATTTATCCAATGAGGATGACCCACAGTTTATTAAAAATTTACGTGTTCAAATCAATGTCCTTAGTAATGTAGAATCCTACATGCGCGTTGGGGTATATGAACAATTAACTTTATCATATATTTCAGGTGGTAAGAGTTATGAGGTTGCGATTACACAACCGACCAAAATGCCATTCAATTATATGGATACCAACGATATGGTTAACCCATATTTCTATGATAATCGCGATAACGATGGTTTTTTCTATTACACCAACACAGTCAAGAGAAATCCAGATACGACCCCTCAAGAAATCACATTCGTAGCGGATTTTGGTAGTACACCATTCAACCTTTATGATGCAAGCTATAGTTTACAGTTGGGATTCATCATTGAAGCAGTTCAATCCATAGAAGGACCAGTCATCAACTGGGGCTTGCCAAATAGACCTTGGGACGACGGAGCGTGGTAATATGATTAAAAATATCAGTAAAAAAATCATCATCACTGCCATCATGTCTGTGTTTATCCTCGCAGTCTTTTTTGAGATTGCGAAAAGGGTCCCTATAACACCAGGCACAGATGGTCAAGTACAAACATCCGTATTCAATAACGGATTTTTCGATACGAACTTGAGTAAAGCCAACAAAGCAGAACCGATGGTGACCTTTAGTGAAGTCCAAACCATCATCGTTACACATATGAATCAAACCTTCGCAACACCAGATGCTAGAGATACCTCGATGCAAGCGGCACTCGCTACTTTAATCGGCACAAAACGCATCGCGATCGAAACCGCGGATGATTTATATAATTTCTCAACCTCAGTCTCTTATAACTGGGTCAATACAGCGAATTATGCCAACTATTTCTACTATAAAACAGTCAGTTATTTACTTGATCAAGATTATGCATTGGTTTCTGATATTGACTATAGTGACATGCGTGCGAAAACATTCAATCCCATCGGTATTGATTTAGATTTACCAATCGACTACGATCCAAATACACCGGGCGACCAAGACCCGATTTTCCCGTTTACTGGCAGTTTTGATGGTCAAGGATTTAGAATTTCAAACTTATATGTTTCTGGGTATAGCTACATCACAGTGGATTATTCATTCGATGGCACTGAACAAAATAGCCAGATTTTTTCGTTGATTCAAAGCTACTCTATGTTTGCCTTAATCGGTGAGACAGGTGTGGTTAAAAACCTTACTGTCAGAAATCCAAACTACGAATTATTGGACGCACCTGAAGGATTAACCAAAGCAGCCATGTTTGTGGGCACAAACCACGGTACTATTTATAATGTATCCGTAATAGATACGAAAACCAATGCGCTAGGAGAATCGATTGCAGGGATTCGTTTCAATGTGTTATTTGTTCAATCGGGAACGACATTTACAGCGGCAGGATTTGCACATACGAACTCAACCACCGGGAAGATTTATAATTCCTTCTTTGTGAGTGATAAAGTCATGTCGGACGGTTCACGTTCTAGATTCAATATCAGACCATTCGTATATAACAACAGTGGGACAATCAGTGGCGTTGCTTATGACCAATTGGTTATTCCAAATGTAGATTCAACCACACTCCCACAAAGCTTTCCAAATTACACCCAAGCACAATTTAGAAGTGGTACGGCTTCAGGCAGTCCGATTTCAATCAACAATACCAACTTACAAAGCTTATTTGGTGAAACCAGACAATGGAATTTCTATGTCCAAGATGGCTTCCCAATCATGTTTAAACTCAATTACGTTTCTGGCGCATTTGAACTTGCTAATGAAATGGATTTAATCGCTTTTAATAAGCTTATAAACTACAATACCCCTTATAATGGGGTTACTTATGATTCACATAACTATCGACTTGTCGATGATATTGATATGAAAAATATCAAAGGCTATGTCACACCAACCAAAGAGTTTAAAGGCACATTTAGTGGCGGTACCAGCGAGTTTTCAAGTTCTAGTACCAATACAAATAAGTACATCTATAATATGACTATCAATAAACCCGTGGTCATCGGTAATAACTATTACATGGGTTTATTGAGCGCATCCTCTGGTACGGTTAAGAACATCAACCTCTTAAATAACCAAATGATCCTAACTTCTACGGGAGACAATTACGGTAAATCCTTCTATATCGGTTCAATTGCCGGTTTATCTACCGGAACCATTCGTAATGTGGTTAGTGATACGGATATTGATTTAGGTGAGGATGCCATCGGTAGAAGTTATGTCGGTGGGATTGCTGGTATGGCAAAAGGGTCTGTCACTTATGTGGCAAATCTAGGTGCAATCAATGGCAATGCCCATGATTTCAATAATTTAACCATCAATGGTTTATTCTCAATTGGTGGAATTGTTGGATCCACGAATTCAACCACGTTGGTATTGACCAACAGCATAAACACAGGGGAAATCCGCGGGGTTGGTCTAGCAAGCGGTAGCCAATTTAATGTGGCAGCCGGCAGTTCAATCCAAAATCGCGTCGGAGGTATCATTGGTGAAGTTAATAACATTTCAGGTACCAACCATTCATTCTACTATGTAACCAATGAAGGTAAAGTTGCAGCCAATGACTTTACTGGAAAATCAGGTGGTACGGTACAAAACTTTATTGGTGGTATTTTTGGTGAAGTCCAAGGGTTGGCTTTCCAAATCACCAACGCTACAAATCCAATCACCTTTAGAAATGGCCGTTGGCAAAATACAGGCATCATTGAAGCCAACCACATCAATACATTCACAACCACCAATAGTGCAGGGATTGGGGTTGTTTCAACGACCACAACCAAAGCAGAATTTACTTATATGACCAACAGTGGTGGGTTTAATTTCCCTAATTTGAACTATCAAAACCACAATACATATGTATTTTATTCAGCAACCATTTTGGATAATTCCACAGGTGGTGTGAAACTATCGAGAGCTTATAATACAGCAGATTTTACATTCGGACCAAGTTATTTTAATAACACTTCTGGTATTACCGTTACAACCATCCGAATCGCACCATTCTTTGTTTCTAAAAATAATTTAGACAAAGATCTTTTATTCGTAGAAAATAAAGGCCAAATTTTGGTGGGTAGTATTTCAGCGACCACATCAAATGTGGCAGTTGAACTCGAAGTGGCAGGTATTACCTTGTCTAATAACGTATATTATAACAACGTCATTAATAGTGGCGACATTCGCTTATTGAGATTAAACCAATCCAGTGAAGTTTGGGTATCAGGTATTTCTAAACGGGTTTCTTATAACACAGCGTTAAATGACGAGTATACCATGATAAACTCAATTAACAAAGGGTCCATCATTACAGCTTTATTCACTGGTAATACAACCGTTACAGGCAGCAGTGCCAGTGGCGTTTACAGCAGTACTTTGACGAGTCGGAATGTCTATGTTGGTGGTCTAGTGAATATCAATTCTGGCGAAATGAACAATGTTTTCAATTCAGGTACATTGTCATCTACGGATATTGATAATACAGGTTTACAACACATCACGGGGACAGCCAATTTATTTGCAGGTGGTGTAGCCACATTCAACTATAATTTAATTCAAGACGCAGCCAATACAGGGATTTTGAATTATACCAATACAACGACAACAGGTAGTTCAACCGCACTGGTTGCCGGAACTACCGACTTGTTCGGGGGGATGGTCTATGCTTACAATGCAGGTTTCGTTTTGGGTGGTGTTGTCGCTGCCTTTGGCGATGACGCGGCAGCTATTTTGTCAGGTCATGGTCAAAACAATGGCATGATTGCAAAACTCATTGACTCTGCCAATAATGGTGATGTCTATGGAAAAGCCCCACAATATGTGCGATCTGGTGGTGTTTTGGGCATTGGATTGGGAACAGAAGTCACCGCTGGTACGGATAACGCAAGCAGTACCAATGGTGTCATCAGAAAATTCGCAACCAATACCACAGGTCCAGATGACCCAGTAGCACTGTCGATCTTATCCAATGGGTTGAACTTTGGGGATATTTACGCTTTCACTGGGGTAAGAGCCAATTATACAACCACCAATGAGCGTTTAGGTATTTATGGTTCTGCTGGTGGGGTTATTGCCTATGGTCTATGTAAGATGACACGTATGTTAAACCATGGTAAGATCGCATCGAATGATGTCGGTGGTGGGATTATTGGCGCAACCTATATTTTCGGTAAAGCCGATAGTTCAGGGGCTATGCCAGTTACCTATGTCGATATCGATACTGCCGTCCATTATGGTCAAGTCGAAGCCTTCATTCAAGCACAATATGCAAATGCAACATTTGAAGGTAGAGACACATCGACGTTATATTATACAGGTTCAGCAAGAACAACCTTCTTATTTGGATCATACTCATCCATTACCATAGGTGCAAAACCTGGTTATGGCGGTATTTTCGGCCGTTTCCAACGTGGTGCTTATGGGGTCATGACCTCCAGTACTTTCAAAAACATTTTAAATATGGACGCCAATATCGATATGGTTGGCCGTGCCGACCAAACATCGGTTGGTAGTTTCTTCTTTTATCGATTTGGTCAAGATGGGGTACAAGATACTTTCTATTCAGCCAGAACAGGTGATACTTCCACAGCCGTGATTGTTGGTTTTAATGAAGTCGTAAGAACGTATAATTATTTAACCAACATTACTGCGACCTTCTATTTCAGACGTGAATTGATTCTACCTCAAAATGAATATATTTATTTGGTCGTAAGAATTGCGGGTAGTGGTAGAGGTAACTATACCACAGACACAGCACGCGTAATTGGTGAATACTTACCATTATCCAATAATTCATATACAGATTTTCAATACAATCACTTGTTTACCAATAAGGTGACAGGTGCAACAACCAACATTACGAGAACAACCAGTTTTCCAACCATCATGACCTCAACCAGTAATACCTTAAGAGAGAACTATCAAGATTTTGGTTTTACTGAACAAGACATGATTAATCTTTTTGCTGGAACGACATCCACAAATATCACTCGCTCTATTGTTAGAAATACACCATTCTCCATTACAGTACGTACTGGGGGTGCACAAAGCGCTTATAACTTCCCTAAAGTTCAAGACTTGACTGTGGGGGATTCTGGGTACGACCCATCTAAATTATACATTTTTGATCCATCGTTCCCATTGATGAATCCATCTCAATCGGACTATATCTACCGTGTTACCAAAGAAGTTCTCGCCGATCGATTCAGATTGGCTGCAGATCCTTTATTTAAGAATGGTATGTATGTCCTCGCATCTTCTAAAGGACGAGAAGCTGGTGCTGTTCTACCTGCTAACCTATCCATCAATAATTTCTATGGTTTAAAAGAACCAGATACACCAGTGTACTATAATTTAGATAGCATTTCTGCCAGTAATCTGAATGTACCTTCTGTACAAGATTTACCATCAGACCCACTCTACCTATCTTATAGTTCCATGTTCCAAGTGCGTAAGAGCGATAAGTCCTTGGTTCTACCAAAACAAGATCAACCAACCATTGGGGATTTGGTTTTATATGACCCAAATGGTATTAGTCCAACCCTTGAAGGCGGCACCATCGATAATACAGCGAAGACGATCACATTCAATGTTTCGCAATCCGCTTTCCCAAGCAGTACTGTCACCTATGAAGCCCTTCAGGCAACCCTATCTGAAAACGCGGTTATCGCGGTATCTGGTATCACATCGGGAACCCATTCAGGCTTCAAAACTGCCTATAACGCAAGAACCACAAATATTCTCGATGGGGCTTACAAGTTCAGTTATACAGGTACATTTGACGCATTCAATAAAGTACAATTCACGATGACTGTGTACTCTGAAGTCGCTGCCGATGACCCAAATCTCGTCACGATTTATAAAACGGATTATACGGTGACCATCAACCGAATTGCACAAAACTTAAATGTTACATTAAATCAAATCCTGATGAATTCGACGAATGTCACACCGTTGCCATCATTGGTGGGTTCAACCTATACGGTTTCACCATCCTTCCCATTGTCACCAAGTGGTACGATTAACGTTCGATTCATTGATAACAACACCCAATTACCATTAGGTCACAATTTGACCATCCACCGTTTAACCAAAGATGGAGATACGGTAGATCCGGCTTATTACACGCTCAATTTGACCCCGAAAGCTTCCAATAATATCTTTGGGTTCGAAATGACTTTAAGCGATGAATTGGAAAGTGGTGTCTATCGAATCGTGTTCAGTTATTACAATAGCTCTACACAGTTCAATTTGGATTTCACCAAACAAGCGTCATCCAACCGTTTGATTACGAGTGTCTCCTATAGCACATATAGTGCCGATGCTTTGGGTGGACTTACATTCACACCGACAGGAACCAACTTCACCACATTCCTTGAATTTGGCGAAATACTTGAAGGTGTATTGTTGAATTCGAACCGTACCATGACAGTGACGCCAGTCACCAATGGATCAAGCTTGAACTATATCAATACCTTAGAATCCGTTGAGTTATCACTTGACGGTAATACATTGATGATTCTAACCATTTCACCTTTCGCATCCATCACGAACGCGACTGTAAGATACGAGTATGGTGGCGATGGCCGAAAGAGTTATATTTTCAATTACACCATCGTGAATGAGTTGAGTCAGTCCACGGTCATCACACATACCGTCACTGAAAGAGAATTGGCCGACTTCATCGTTTACAAAAATGGTAACCAACAATTCGCTTATCCAGTCGAGGTAACCAGAGAAGCATTATCGACCAATATTCAAATTGACTTTAGGTTGTTAGATGTTCAGTTATATCACGATATCACCACTGTTATTACCGATTTGAATGGTGTGTTCGTACCTACGACAGATGAAATTGAATTCTTCATTGACGATGCTTACGCGATGGATATCACATTTGAACTCGAAGTAGGCGAAAAGACTTACGCATTTACATTGAGTCGTGAAGGTGGTGTCACTTATGATTTAGGCAGTGTCGTGATTCGAAAGAATTTAGGTGTCAGTGCTTACCTCAACGATATCCGCTTCCAAATCAACAGTGAAATTACCTTGAAATACCCTGAAATATACCAAATCAATTCGGATGGCAGTACAGTTACACCAGCCGTTTATGATCCGCGTGTCTTCTTTGACGGTATCGATTACGATGACGCGGACACCCATGGTGTACAGTATTTTAGAATCAACGGTGAAGTTTCCGATATCGATTTATCTAGTTATTACCCTGATTTCACACTACCTATTGGCGCTGTGATTCAACGTCAAGTGGGTCCAAACAGTTGGTCGAATGACTTGGCGGGTAACTTTACAAGTGAAGTAGAGGATGTCAATACTGTGGTTAGATATCGTATATTGTCAGAACAAACCAACGCGAATAACCCAGGTGTATTGACCGATATTGTCGATTCTACCATCGTTTATTACGATTTAACCGTCATCGATATCTTGTATAATCTAACCATTCGTTTCACATTGTTCTACCGCTTTGAAAATGGCACCATCGTACCTGCTGGGGATCCAACCTCACCAATCAACAACAGTGTCATCTTAATCATCGTTAAAAACTATGAAACCGATGAATCCTTTACCCCATCCATCACGATTGACCCAGTCACTGGCCGAATCATTTATCCGTATGAGGGTGAAATCTTTGGATATACGGCAGGGGTCAGAAATCAATCCACCTTATTCTATTATCCATTGCCAGCCAACATCACCGATTACTTGTATACCTTTGGTAAGAATAAGACCGGTGTCTATAACTTCTCGATAGTGAGCCCTAAATATACAGGGGTTACGACTGGAAACTTGGTCAATGGCTTACGTTATGATTACAATATATACTTGCGTACGGGTGTGACCGGTACAGGTACTTACCCTTGGAATGATGATGATTATAAATTACCTGAATTCGATACCAATGGTGAAATCATTGGTAAATATTACTATGTATTAGGTACCAACAGACAAATCATCCGCGAATTCGCGATTGTCATTGAAGAATCCACATTGGGTAGCCAATGGGGCTTGTACGATGACTACACCAGTTGGGACAATTAAAGTGTATAAAGGCATACTTTGAAAAAAGTGTGTCTTTTTTTTGA
>DJWH01000089.1:0-6275 GCA_002441525.1 Acholeplasmataceae bacterium UBA6235
GTAATGTATAGTATTGTGTGAGGGGAGGTATTAATGATGGATCCGCAATTGAAAAAAGGCTTTCTTGAGATACTCGTTTTAGCATCCTTAAAGGAAGAACCATCTTATGGATATAAAATCATCCAGGATGTGTCTTCAATCATAGATATCTCTGAATCGACATTATACCCCATATTGAAACGACTTGAACAACAAGCATTCGTGAAGACTTATACAGAGCAACACCAATCTCGTTTGAGAAAGTATTACATGATTACCACATTGGGTAAGCATGAGATTGAAAAAGCACGGGCAGATTTTAGTGAGATATCCAAAATTTACCGCTATATTTTGAGGTGACCTATGACAAAACTTGAATTTTTACAACAATTAAAAACGGGTTTATCTGCTTATAGCGATCAAGCAGAAATTCTCAACTATTATGAGGAATTGATCGATGACGCGGTTTCAAATGGCGAGGTTGAATCCGAATTCATTCATAAACTCGGCAGTATCGAACAAATCATCCGTACATTGAAAAAAGACGCAAATTTCAAACTGAAGGTAAAAAACCGTGAGAACTATATGCTGCGTGAAGTGATTTCACAAGCATCTAAAGGTATCGCATTATTCTTTACCATCATTGGTGTCATCGTCTTAGGTAGCATCAGCATTTCATTCATTTCGAGTGGTGGCGTATCCTTCATCACTTACCTCGTATTTTTACTAACGAAGGATGTATCTAGAGTTGAAGTACTCATCTATTATGTGAGTTCGATGGTTCTGGGTATTGGATTGGTGATGGTGGGTGTAGTCATCATTACCACACTCATTAAAAAAACAAAAATTTGGCTAGACAAAGCCATTGTTAAAATTGATCATATCATCAAAAGGAGACAAAAATGAAAACCTTATTAAAAGTTGGTATCATTTTCATCATCATCGGTGCGATATCCGTAACGGTATTCGGATTGATGGCACAACCTTATCTAGAAGAACAAATGGAATATACAGATCAAGCGTTTGATTATGAAGGTAATCTATTTAATCGTATTGATTTATCTTTTTACAACAACCCAGTGGTCATCAAACCAAGCACGGATGATCAAATCCATATTCGTTTTAAAACAGATCAATACGAAGAAATCACTTTGACAGAAGACAATCAAATTCTATCGATTGTGGTGACGAGTGATTGGTGGGATCAGTTTAGAAACCCACTACATTGGTTTAACTTTGGGAATATCATGGTCAATCGAACCGTCACGGTCGAACTACCAAGCATTCTGTACCATTTAAGCGTAAGAACGTCTAATGGTGCGATTTCACTCGATGATTTATCGTTAGAAAGTGTGATTTTACGCACATCCAATGGTAGAGTGAGTATTGAAAATGTCAGTATTCCAACCGTCACCATGTCATCGTCTAATGGCAAACTTTATTTGAAGGATGTCGTATCCACAACAGTGGATTTGGACACTTCTAATGGTGAAATCGAACTCATCAATGTTGAAGCCTATTCAATGGACGCGGAAACATCCAATGGTCCGATCAATGCGAGTGGGATCGATGTAGAAGACTTTAGGGTCAGTACGTCAAATGGGGCGATTGAACTATCGATTCAAGGCATCTTTGAAGACTATAAAGTGAAAACAAAAACATCCAACGGTACCGTTAAAATCGATGGTAGTACTTATGGTAATGATACTTATCATACAACCAAAGTACCTTATGTAGAAGCCATCACCTCTAACGGGAACATTCAAATCCACTTTGAAGACTAGCATCCGCTGGTCTTTATTTTTGGTATAATGGGTTTATGAGGTGATTCTATTGGATAAAATTGTCGTTAATACAGCGTTTGGACATGTGAAAATTGAAGCTGAGCATCAATCGATTCGAAGATTGGATTTAACCAATGAACCACTAGTATCATCGGATTGTCCGGTTTTAAACCGTGCAGCCGATCAAATCCGTCGTTATTTTGAAGGTGAATCCATGAAATTCGATTTACCATTAAATCCCATAGGTACGGCATTTCAGTGCGCTGTGTGGCAAACACTGACCGAGATTCCTTATGGCGAAACCAGGAGTTATCAAGACATTGCGAGAGCAATCGGTAATGTTAAAGCAGTTAGAGCTGTGGGTGGGGCTGTCAATAAGAACCCCATCATGATTGTGATTCCCTGTCATCGTGTGATTGGGAAAGATGGTTCTTTGGTTGGCTTTTATGGCGGATTAGAACTTAAACAACGCTTGTTGAACCTTGAAAAGGGGATTGCATCATGAGTGTATTTGAATACGATGTAGAAGCCCTAGAGTATTTGAAGAAGAAAGATAAAAAACTCGCTCAAATCATCGATCAAATCGGTCCAATCCAACGTGGCATCAACCCCGATTTGTTTGAATCTTTAGTCAGCTCGATTGTCGCTCAGCAAATATCTGGTAAAGCATTTGAAACGGTATATGCCAGACTCAAACAAAAAGCCGATATCACACCCCAAGGCATATTGAATCTCACCACGGAAGACATTCAAACCTGTGGTATGAGCCTCAAAAAAGTGGGTTATATTCAAGGCGCAGCTGCGTATTTTAGCCAAACCGATATCGATNNGTGGACTGCAGAGATGTTGTTGATCTTTTCACTCAACCGGATGAACATTCTTTCAAAGAAAGACTTGGCCATTCGTCGAGGCATCAGCATGCTTTACCACCACCATCAAATCACCGATGCGTTAGTCGAAAAATACCACAAACGATATAGTCCATACGCCAGTGTCGCATCCCTATATTTATGGGAAATCTCGAGCGGACGCTATGGTCACGTCGATCATCAAAAATAATGCATAAAAATCACCTGAAAATGGTGATTTTTTCGTTAAATTCCGTAAAAACGGATGAAAATCCCTTGGTTAAAACATCGGTGAATTTGACTGAAAAACCGTTGTTTAGTTTCATTTTAAACAAGGTATTTTCATCTTTTTTACATCCAAAGGATTGATATAATAGTGACACAAAAGGGAGGTGAGCCTATGGAAGAGTATCGATTACACAAACAGATTTTATGCATCGACTTGAAAAGTTTTTACGCGTCGGTTGAGTGCAGTTTGAGGGGCCTTGATCCATTCAAGACACCATTGGTGGTCGCGGACAAATCCAGAGGTAAAGGCGCCATCACCTTAGCGGTCACCCCATTTTTGAAAAAGTTGGGCATCCCTAGCCGCTGTCGTATTTATGACATCCCTGAAAATTTGCGTGATAAAATCATTTTTGCGAGACCACAAATGAAAACCTATATGGAATATTCAATGAAAATTGTCGAGATTTATCTATCATTCATCTCTGAGGAAGATTTGTATGTGTATTCCGTCGATGAAGCTTTTTTAGATGTCACCACTTACTTGAATTTCTATCAAATGACGGATGTTGAACTCGCAAAGAAAATCGTGGATAAAATCCAAACGGAATTGCATTTGCCATCGAGTTGTGGGGTAGGACCTAACATGATTATGGCGAAAATGGCACTTGATATCGACTCTAAAAAAGCCAAAGATTCGATTGCGAAATGGACCTACGAAGACATTCCAACCAAACTATGGCCGGTCAAACCCATCTCTGAAATGTGGGGGATTGGACGCCGCATGGAACACCATTTAAACCTTTTAGGTTTAGAGACCATTGGAGACATCGCGAGGTACGATAAAAATCTACTTAAACGGAAATTTGGCGTTTTGGGTGAAGAATTGTGGTACCACACCCATGGTATTGACATGAGTATCCTTCAAGACAAAAATAAATTGCGTGCCCAAAACAAGAGTTATGGACACTCTCAAATTCTATTTAGAAATTATTACGCACCAGAAATCTATACCATCATCTTAGAAATGGCAGATGAAGTGACCAGACGACTGCGTATTGGCAGAAAGAAATGTCGTGTCATTCACTTTGGGGCTGGGTATTCGAAAGACAACCATGGTGGGTTACACAAACAAGTGACTCTTGAACGACCAACCTCAAGTTTCAAATTGATTTACGATACGTGTATCGATATTTTCAATGAGCAATACGATGGTAGTCCTGTAAGATCGATTGGTATCTCACTGGGTGGTTTGACCGAATCAGAAACCCATCAGTTTAGTCTATTTGAAGACCTTGAACGCGATGAACATGAGTATCAGTTATTGGCATCCGTGGATGAAATCAAATACCGCTATGGCAAAAATGCAGTGAACCGAGGTTCATCACTCAATAAAGAATCGACAATTCGTGACCGAAATACGTTTGTTGGAGGTCATCATGAGTAAATATGTTGATCGGGGTATCATCAAATGGTCACCGTTTGATGGGTTGGCAGGGTTCAATGATATGTTCACAGAACTCAGAAATCGTTTGACACGCATGGATAAGCCGATTTTGTTGGATGACCGCTTGGAAGAACTGGATTTGGCCCTCCAAAACGCATCCGAAAACAACCAGCAAGTGCTCATCGAATATTACTACGATGGGCATGTGAGATACACGGAAGGCACCATACTTAAAATTGATCGCATTCATCACCGTATTTTGATGGATACGAAACAAACCCTTGGGATTGAAGATATCTTAAATATCCATGAAATACAGGCTGAATGAGCCTGTATTTATTTTTTCAGGTTTACAATTTGAGCGAATAAGCGTATAATTACACTTAAATATTTAGAGGTAATTTATGAAAAAAATCGCTATGCTTGGACCTAAAAACACCTATTCAGAGGTGGCTGCGAAGGTCTATCAAATTCATACTAAAACAACCTATACATTCAGCTATCAAAAGCGTATTGCTGATGTATTTGAAGCGATGAACACAGATACCATTGGCATCATCCCGATTGAAAATACGCTTGAAGGCTATGTTCAGCAACACCTGGATTATTTGTTAGAATACCCCACATATACGATTACGCAAGAACTGAGACTCGATGTCGCTTTTACTTGTATTAGTCATGTACCACTAGCATCCATTGAAACGCTATATGTACAATACGCTACCAAAAATCAATGTCAGAAATTTATTGCAAAACTAGATGGCGTGAATCTCGTCGTGACTGACAGTAACTCGCAGTCATATGAGGCATATTTAAAAGATTATAGTAGTGCAGTAATCATTCCAAACCATATCTATGAAAAAGGAATGGCGCTATATGACTATGTAAATATCACCGATGAGTCTCATAACCAGACACGGTTTTGGATCATTGAATCTAAAGAACGATTAGACGCAACGTATGAAGATTACAAAATGGCTATGGTCTTCACGCCAAAGGTGGACAGACCAGGGCTATTGTTATCCATCGTTGAAGCGTTCGCAAAAGCCGAAATCAACCTCATTTCAATCATGTCTAGACCAACCAAAAAAGCGATGGGGACGTATCATTTCTTCATTGAATTGGAATGTAAGTTGTCACAAGTCTCTCAAATTAAAACGATTTTAAAAACATTATCAACAGCGATGGATGTCAGGTTATTGGGGATATTCCCAGACTTGTCAGCTTAAACAGGATTGATGTTAGGATAGGTGATAAGATGATAACAGCGATTTTATTAGGGGCGGGTAACCGAGGTGAACACGCCTATGGACCGTACGCGTTGCAGCATCCTGATGAGATACAATTTGTTGGGGTAGCAGATGCCAATAGGATTCGATTAAATTCTTTTTCTAAAAAACACAACATTCCTCAAAACAGACAATATAAGGATTACAATGATATACTCAATGAACCTAAAATGGCCGATGTTTGCTTCATATGTTTACAAGATCGTATGCATTATGAACCTGCGCTTAAAGCCATTGAACTAGGTTATGATCTATTTTTAGAAAAACCGATGGCTGTTAGCGCAACTGAAGTCATTGAGATTTTTAATCATGCACTAAAATACAAGAAAAATGTCATGGTCGGTCATGTGTTAAGATATACAGACTTTTTCAACGCAATCAAACAAATCATTGTGTCGGGTGAAATTGGTGAAGTTGTCACGATGCAACACAATGAAAATGTATCTTATTGGCACCAAGCACACAGTTATGTTCGCGGAAATTGGCGAAATGTAGAAACGGCGTCACCCATGATTCTAGCGAAATCATGTCACGATATGGATATCCTTTCTTGGTTGATTCAATCGAAACCTACCAAAGTCGCTTCATTTGGAAGTTTAAGTCATTTTAAAGCTTCAACCATGAACGACGTACCGAAACGTTGTACGGATGGCTGTCCACACCAGGAAACCTGTCCATATTTCGCACCCAAGGTCTATTTGAA
>DJWH01000089.1:6320-15289 GCA_002441525.1 Acholeplasmataceae bacterium UBA6235
CTGTGATAACGATGTGGTCGATCACCAAGTGGTATCGATTGAATTTGAAAATCAAGCAACCGCTAGTTTTACGATGACCGCATTTACCCATGAAAATACCAGAACCATCAAAGTGATGGGGACCAAAGGTGAAATCCGTGGTCACATGGATAAAAATACCTTAGAGGTATATACGTTTGGCAACGAACAACCAAAACGTATCGACTTAAATCATAGTCAATATGGACATGGTGGTGGAGATCAAGGCATCATGGCAGCTTTCGTTCAGCTCATCCATCAAAAGAGATTTGATTTACCAAGCCTTGAGATTTCAACTCAAGCCCACTTGTTGGCATTTATGGCTGAAACCGCTCGATTAGAAGGGCGTGTTGTAAAATTCGACGAATTTACGAAGGTCAAACCATGATTCTTTTTCAAACTGCCAATAAAAAGACACGCTTAAGCGCTATCGAATTATCGATTAGAACCTTTAAGGCCAACATGGGAGAACAGTTTACCCTGTTGTTTAGCCATCATAATCGTAAACACATGTTTTTAGCACTAGACGGCCAAAAAGTGGTTTCGATGGTCAATTATTATCCGTCGCGAATTACACTGAATGGCATTCAATTCAATGTCGCATCGATAGGGTCGGTTTGTACAGATACGGCGTATCGTGGACAAAACCTCGCTTCAAAATTATTGATAAATGCAGAACAAGCCATGATTCAATCATCCATCGATTTTACCATCATTTCGGGTTCTGGTGGGATTTATGAAAGATTTGGTGCACGTGATGTGGGATACAATCATGAGTATTTGATACCAATTGAACAATTTCCAAAAGATGAGAAGATGCATATTAGAGTTTATCAAGACAGCGATTTTGAAGATATCTACGCGTTTTATCAAAACGAAAGTCATCGATATCTACGAACCAAAGCAGAATTCAAACAATTATTAAAATCACAAACTGTCGCAGATACTTATTGTACCTACCCTGTAGTCGTGATAGAAAAAGAACGACTTATTGTCGGATATGTTATTTTGAATCACTATGAAGATGCGAAAGATTTGTGGGTTAAAGAATTTGCTGGAAATAGGCAGACTTTTTACAATGCCATACAGGCGTTGTTAACCTTTTTCAAAAAGACAGAAATCCATTTGGTGGTATCTGCCATCGATCCTTTAAATGGGTTATTTAGCACAAAACCTCATAAAATCATTACTCAAGAAGCCAGTATTAAAATCATCCATAGGGCTGACTTCGTGTCCAAAATTAACCACTATTTTTCAAAACAAAAAGCAGACTATGAATTGTCTATTTCAGGTGCTCATTATGTTTTGAAAGGTCAACAAAAAAGACATCAATTGAACGATGATGAATTGTTATTACTCATTTTTAGTGGTCAGAATAGTAGTGAAATATGGCATGAACAAGAGATTCAATCGATGGGTTTTCCACTCCCATTACCGTGGTCTCATAATTTAAACTATCAATAAAAACTATATACTATGTATATAAATTTCAAATATTTGAATAAAAAACATATAATAACATCTAAAACAAGATGTAAATACATATTTTTCTAATACTATAGTTTTTAAAAAAAGGGCTGTCAACGACAGCTCTTTATTGTTATATACCTCGACCACCACTGCCACCACCACCGCCACGGATTTTGATGACTGTGAATCCACAACCGAATCCCAATAAAACGACGATGAGTGCGATACCCCAACCTGACCCTATGTTCAAGCCATTGATGGAAAGAATACTGAGTATCAAACCTAAGATGTCGGTTGAACCAGTATCTTCATGGACATAAGGTGCATCCATCATATCATCATAAAATTCATCCATATCATAAGGTAGAGGTTCTTCACCATAAACTTTATCATACAGCAAATTGAGTAGCTCATATTGGAATTGCATCAATTTCATATCGATGATGCCATAATGAATATCTGCGTAAAAATAATCCTCACGCATCATATTCATTTCTGTCGGGGTCAAATATTCTTCTAAACCATAACCAGGTTCCATTTGAACTTCAAGGATATCTTGATAAGTGATCCCGTCATCAACGTACTCATTGACGAATATCAGCACCAAAAGGCCCATGTCAGTGTCTTTATTACCTGGTGCCCATTGCTCAAATATTTCAACACGGTCATAATCTGCAATCTCACTCGCATCCTCAACTAAAAAGGTTGCGTACACAATTTGAATGTCACCATATTCTTCATATAGATAACGATTTTGGGCCGTAATCAGCCGTTCTGTGTATTGCGTGAGTGATTCTGCGTAATCATTGACATAGTAACGAAACGTTGGATCTGGGTATTTGTTTTGCTTACAGGAAACAAGCAGAAGACTGAAAGCGGAAATGAATAGCCATTTCCAAAGGCGTTTCATCCCTAATCACCAAAATTGATGTCTGGTACTTCACCGGCACCATCATTGATTTTCCAATAGGTTTTGCTGGTATCAAAATTAAACATTTGAACAAATAAAACCCTTGGGAATTGACTGGCCGAACGGTTATAAGTTTCAACCGATTCGTTGTATCTTAAACGCGCGGTACTCAAAGCGGATTCCATGGAACTGATTTCAATCATTAAACTGATATATACTTGATTCGATTTGATTTCCGGGTTATCTTCCACAATCGCTAATAAAGCGTTGATGGCTTCAACTTGTAAAGCGTCGGCTTCAGCCATGCCATCCGGATCACCTGCGAGTTTCGCAGCAGCGTAGGATGTACGCGCTTCAGTAATCATGGTGAAAATCGATTGTTCAACCGCTGTGTATCCTTCGACGACGTCGACCAGCTGATCAATCTTGTCTGTTCTTTCTTGTAGTCTATTATCGATTTGTGCCATACGTCCATTGATGGATTCGTCCAAA
Source organism: Acholeplasmataceae bacterium UBA6235 (assembly GCA_002441525.1). Taxonomy (GTDB): domain Bacteria; phylum Bacillota_I; class Bacilli_A; order Acholeplasmatales; family UBA5453; genus Paracholeplasma; species Paracholeplasma manati. The sequence goes on from DJWH01000089.1 coordinate 9,211, forward strand.
TCAACCAAACGGTTGTAGCCAACCATAAGTGTGATTCCTGTGATAACGATGAGTAAGCTAATGAAACCTGCCAACCCTAAAATAATGCCTTTTGAACCCATAGATTATCCCTCCCACGTGATAACAAATTTTTATACATTATACATCGACTTTTTCACTTTATCAAACGATTGGTCACAGATATTGAGAATATTATTAAAAAAATATTAAAATCGCGTCTAAATAACAAAAAAATAGCCTTTTTAGGGGCTATTTTGATTTGTTTTTTTGTAATACCAAGATTTTAACTTCACCAGCACCCATGAAGAAATATGGGTTTTGGTTTTCATCGAATTCATAGAACATTCTAGGGCCGGATTCATGCATCGCATACAAGATACGACCTTCATTCTGATTTAAATCGAAACGCTTGCGAATTGGTCTTAAATCAATCTTCACGTGTTGTGCATCAAATGGATTGGCATTACCTACGATGATGAGTACTTCATCTTTCGCTTCATACGCAAATCCTACTGGATTATACCCTTCTAAGAAACTGATTGGTAGGTAGTTTTTCTTATCGGTGATGACATTGAGGTATTTCTTACGAATCGGTTTAACTCTTGCAAGATTATCTGGAATGTCGTTATGCATGTGATTTAAATAATGTAACGCAAACTTATCGAACAACGCTAACTTCATGTAGAATGGGTCTTCGGCGGGTAACATATAGAGTTCGTTCGGTCGTGGGTCAATCCCTGTATTCATCGGTTGACGTTCATAAACTTCTTGACCAGAGTTGATGAATGGTACACCATTTGGCATAAACATATTCATGACAGTTAAGAACTTGGATAGGTTTTGTCCCCCATCACGTGCAGCCAATCTTGGGGTATCGTGGGTTTCACCACACGCAAACACAGCACAGTCTAAGTCCACACTTTTATAGTAGAAGTGGTGGAGTTTACCTTCCCAAATATGAGGTTGCATCGAGAAACCATTACCGATGATCATGTTGTAACCCAAACCTCTCGCAAACTTCGCGTTGTCGACATTGAGTTCTTCAGCAATAAATGCGAAATCAGGATCCACTTCACGCGCGGTTTTAATGATTTGGTTGACCAATTCCTTAGGTAATGCATGTCCCATATCGATTCTCGCACCATCAATACCATAGGTTTTTTGATAGTGAGGGATGATGTTGGCTAAGGTATCCCACAACTCTTTGTTGGGCTTATGTCCAGGGTATAAATTGGATTTGATGGTATCAAACAAAATGTAAGGCGCGACATTCTTATCTTCTAAGAATTTAGAGGTTTCAATTGGATGGTCAAGATACATTCTAAAGAACGTCACATCGGTCCAAGGTGGTTGAATATCATTGATATGATCAGAGAACGCTGGGGCGATGGTCAATCCAAAGTGTTTGTCTACCAATTCAAGGATAGAACCACCTTTTCTTGCGTATTCTTTCTTGAGTTTAGCCCAAAGTTCCTTGTTTTGAGTCTTCGGATCAAATTGGAAACGACGGATGTGTTCTAAGACTTTTTTACTCTTATACACTGTCGGCATATATTTCATGGTAGGTGATACAGTCCGATCATTGATTTCATCGACGTATGGTGGGTTATATACCGCTAAATCCGAGGATTTAATCCAGTAGAACCAATCTGGATGATCGATGATGAGGTCACTTTCGGTGGCGTTGGTTCTTGGAATGATATCAATCATCACACGCATACCCAATGTATGAGCGGCTTCAACCAAGGCTTGGAATTGGTCATCGAGTGATAAGGCTTCACCAACCATAGGGTCGGCTAAACTAGGGTCTAATTCAAAGAAGTTTGATACACCATAAGGTGAACCCAATTCACCTTTTTTGTTTTTCAATGAGAATTTGGAAATCGGTAATAAGTAGATGGCATCGACACCCATTTTATCGAGTAATGGGAGTAGGGCTAACGTCTTGATGAATGTACCGGTTTCTTTTAAATGGTAAATATTGTTTTCATCGACATAACCGTTACGGTCATGGTCCCATGTGGTGGACGTACGAATCATCATGGAATAGACGGTGGATTTTAAAATCCAGTCACCACCCATATGCTTTTTCGCAATCTTCGCTTCTTTGAGTTGAGACAAAGAGGCCACTTCATGGCTTTCGTAGTGTTTTAATAAGACTTGGTCGATTAGATCCACCAAAAAATCATAGGGGTTCACCAAGTGTTCCCCGTTATTCAAAATCGATAATGACGAATGACCAAACAAATTAAACATTTCAGGTATTGCATAATTGAGTGGATAGTTTGGTTTATTGGCCACTAACGCTTCGCGTAGTTTTAATAGTTTTGACATATAGTATCCTCACTTTACCATACTTCATTATAGCATGGCTCATTTACATTTAACATTGTTAAGGCGAAAAGAAGAAAGCGTTTACACATAGAAAGCATCAAAAAAGATGGCGAACCATCTCTTTATTTAATGATTAAGGATTTTCCAGTCATTTCGGCTGGTTGTTCAACCCCAAGTAAGTCTAACATGGTTGGTGCGACATCACACAATGCGCCACCATCACGTAGTTTTAAACCTTTCTTAGTAACAACCACCGGGACTAGGTTAGTGGTATGTGCGGTATGAGGTTTACCAAACTCATCGCGCATCTTTTCAGCGTTACCATGGTCTGCTAAGACGATGGCTGTACCACCGATTTGTTCAATGGCTTTCATGACTTTGCCTAAGCATTCATCGACTGCTTCAACCGCTTTTGTGGTAGCTTCAATCGATCCGGTATGACCAACCATATCTGGGTTTGCGAAGTTCAACACCATGGTGTCATAGTTGTTAGTCAATAACGCTTCAACGACTTTATCGGTGAGTTCATAAGCGCTCATTTCCGGTTTTAAATCGTAGGTTGGTACTTTTGGAGAAGGTACTAAAATACGGGTTGCACCTTTAAGTTCATAATCCGCTCCACCATCGAAGAAGAAGGTGACATGGGCATACTTTTCAGTTTCTGCGGCTCTGATTTGATTGAGACCTGCATTCGCGATGACTTGACCATAAATATTCTTTAAGTCATTGAGTTCAAATGCGATTGGACCTTTTACAGTATATGCATAATGCATCATCGAGACGAAGAATAAATTATTTGGGATATGGGATGCATCAAAGGTTGCTTTACCTTCAGAATAATATTTGGATACTTCACTTGGGTTAGAAAAAGCGGTTGCGATACGAATCGCTCTATCTGGACGGAAATTTGCGAAAATAATCGCGTCATTGTCTTCGATTAACCCTTTCTTATTTACGATGAATGGCACAACAAATTCATCAGTAACGCCATTCGCGTAAGATTCTTCAATGCCACAAATTGGGCAGTCTTTTTCTTCGCCTTTACCTAGGGTCATCGCGTCAACTGATTTTTGTAAACGATCCCAGTTGTTGTCGCGGTCCATTGCGTAATAACGGCCATGAACGGTCGCGATACGTGCACCAGCTTCAATCAATTCTTTGACATAACCTAAACCGGATGTTTGAGGGGTATCTCTACCATCTAAGAACGCATGGTAATAGGTTTTTTGTTCTAATCCATGGGTTTTCGCAAGATCCATCAAAGCGATGATGTGTTTTGAAGATGCGTGGACACCACCATCACCAGCTAATCCGAAAATATGTAATTTAGAGTTGAATTTTTTCACATGTGCAATCGCGTCTAAAAACGCTTGGTTTTGGAAAAAGGAACCATCTTTGATTGCGACATTGACACGTGTTAAGGATTGATAAACAACACGTCCAGCCCCTAAGTTCAAATGACCAACTTCACTGTTACCCATTTGACCTTCAGGTAAGCCAACGGCTTCCTCAGAAGCTTGAAGTTTGCTATTTGGATAGTTGGCTAAAAGACCATCCAATGTGGGTTTTTTCGCAAGTGTCACTGAATTCGAATCACTCGCAGGTGCTAACCCTTGACCATCTAAAATAATTAATCCGACAAATTTTTTTGTACTCATGAATATGCCCCATTTCTATTTTTACCAATGTTATTATATAACAATGGCCATCAAAATAGAAATTGAAAGTGTTTACCGATAGAAAAATGTGAAAAACACATCGATATAAGCGTTCTAATATGAATCTTCGAATAGGTATAAAAATAATTGGAATAAACTATTTATGTAATCATTCAAGTGTGTTATAATTTGCATCATAAAGGATGTTGAACTATGACCATTGAACAGTTTGTCCAAAAACAAATAAAGTATCAAACCATTCGCCGTATCGCGGTGATTGTCGCTGTCTTATCACCATTGGGTTTTTTTGCAGGCATTTGGTGGCTTTCTATCCTAATTGTTGTATTAATCATTGCTTGTATTGGTGTATACATGAATTTACAAGAACGCTATACCCAATTGGCATTATCCTTTAAAAAAGATCACCTTAAACAAGCGATTGAATCCCGTTATCCAAATGTTCGATTTGATATGAATAAAGGCTTTTTGCCCATCGATGTTTATGGGTCTAAGTTGATTGAACGTGGCGATATTTTCAAAAGTGAAGACATGCTTCAAGGCAAGATCGGAACTACCCGGTTTAGAACCGCTGATGTGAAGATTCAATTTGAACGTTTGGGCCGTAACGGTCGTCAAATCATCACCCGTTTTAGTGGAAAATATTATGAGATAGAGTTACCATTTATTGTCAATAAACCAGTTTATATCGTGAACAACGGGGCAGAAAAGTTTGGTATTAAATTGGGCTTACCAAGGGTAGATTTTGAATACATTGACTTTAACAATGAAGTCGATGTGTATGCTTCTGATACCGAGGCTGCATTTAAATTACTTAAACCAAAAGCAATGGAAAGCATCTTAAAATTACGACAAAAATATGGATCTGTGGCTTTCGCATTTTTCAATAAAACCATGGTGGTAGCGATGGAAGGTCGCAATAGCTTTGAATTCTATATTCACCGAAAAATTGACAAACACTTTTTAGAAACCATCGAACAGGAGATTCAAACATTAATTGATTTATCGACTTCAATGAAATAGGGGGATTTATTATATGAACGCACACGGGTATGAAACCAAGAAAAGCCTCTATGAAAGCCTAACTGTATTGGGTTTTGTTTTGGTTGCTTTCGGATTCATCTTATTTACCGCCCAACCAGTCATTGGTTTTATGTTGTTTATCGGCGGTGGCATTCTTTCGGTTGCTATGAGTACAGCATTTAAAAAACTCTCGACACAGTTTAAATATGAATATGTCAAAAAAAGCATCGAAGAGCTCTATCCAACCACAGAATTCAATCCACAAAAGGGATTTTCCAAAGAAGAAGTCTATGATACCTTGGTTTTAAATAAAGAAGACCGATTTGCGAGTGAAGACATGATTGAAGGTACACTATTCAACAGACGTTTTAGATGTGCCGATTTACATCTACAAGATGTTAGAAGTAATGGTAAGTCTACGACAGTGGTCACTGTATTCAGAGGTCGTTTTTATGAAATTGAATTTGATAAAATACTATCAACGCCGGTTTATATTGTTGCGAACCAAGGGATGTTTACTCGATTTACCGGATTTGAAAAGATGGAAATGGAATATGTCGCGTTTAACCAAGCCTTCGATGTGTTTGGACAAGATGCATTACAAACCTTTCGTTTAATCAAACCAAGGTTTATGGAACATGTGATGTCTTTAAAAAATCGATATAAAGGCATTCAGTTTGGTTTTATTGGCAATAAATTATATGTCGCGATTAAAAACGGGGTAGATACCTTTGATTTAAAGATGTTTAAACCCATAGATTATAGTTATCTGAACGAAATTAAAACCGAGTTTGAGGATATCAAAATCATGATTGAAACGCTTACAAGTGAATTGTAATTGACTAATGATTATAAATTTTCTATAATGTAGCTGAGTTAATACTTCGGGGCAAGGTGAAATTCCTTGATCGGCGGTAAAGTCCGCGAACCTTTGGGTTGAACTGGTGCAATTCCAGTACCGACAGTATAGTCTGGATGGGAGAAGAAAGAGGTTTTTTAGCCTGTTTTTTGCCGTCACCCTGGAGTGGCGGCATTTTTGTTCATAG
>DJWH01000116.1 GCA_002441525.1 Acholeplasmataceae bacterium UBA6235
GCGCAATTCGCTACACAGATCATTGGATATATTGCAGACTATGCGCAACCTGTGTCACTCAATCAGCAAGCCATTGAAAGGTCGTTGTTATCATCAAGTGGCCTTTTCATGATTTTAGTGACCATCATCTTCGCACCTGTTATTGAAGAACTCATCTTTAGAAAAGCGATGTTCCGATTCTTCAAAAACCAATGGCTCGCGATGGTGATCAGTGCGGTACTATTTGGTTTGATTCATGTATCGAGTGAAACGAGTTTTATGGCTTTCTTCACCAATCTCATCACGTATTCAGCCAGTGGATTTGCTCTTGGATATATCTATATAAGAAATAAACACAACGTGTGGTCAGTCATCCTGGTGCATGCTGTGTCCAACGCTGTGTCGATTGCGGCTATTCTTTTTCTAGCACTTCTTTAAAAGGTTTCAAGTTCTCTTTGTGTGCATAATCATAAGCACTCATCGAATACATATCTTTATGATCTTTGATGCCTTCATATTTAAATTTTAATAATAAGTCTAAATCCTCGATGAGCACCGCGTGCCTTAGGGGATTTTTTTTCACGTGTTGTTTGAATAAACTGCCACTCAAATGGGTCTCAATGATTTGTTGGATATCGAATTGGCCTTGAACGATGGCGAAATCGATTGGGGTTTCACCAAAACGATTATGGACTTCAGGATCGGCTTCATGTTCTAATAACAACTGAACAATGGCCGTTTGTCCGCTTTTGATGGCTGGGTATATAGGGGTTTCTTTGTTGTGGTTTTTCAAGTTTGGATTATGTTTATTTTGAAGTAAGTATACAACCACATCGTACGCTCCGATTTCACATGCCATGTGCAAACAGGTGTTTTTAAAGACATCCACATCTTTAAACTTTTGATTTGAGTTTTTCAGGATATACTCTAAAAATGGGATTTGACGGCTACGAATGGCGTAATGAATGACCGAATGTCCATCTCTGGTTTTTTCATTCAATGTTCCGCCCGCTTCAAGTAGCAGTTTCACCATATCATAATCCCCTTTAGCAGCAGCTAAATGGATGGCTTGTTCGCCCTTAACATTGGTTAAGTTGACATTCGCGAATTTACGAATCAACTGTTTCGCAATCGCGAGTTTGCCTTTCTTACAACAATCAAATAAGGCGGTTTCGCCATTATGGTCTTGAACGTTGACATCGATGTCATTATCGAGTAGGTACTCAATCACTTGTTTCGCCGATGTGCGTACAGCATAATGTAAAAGAGACTGCCCACGCTCATCGATTTCGGATAGATTCACTTGTGTTTGAAAAAAATAAAGGACATCGTTAGCGGCGGCCTTTAAGAACATTTCTTTCATATTCTCACCACATCCATTATAACACAGTAACCTAGATTCGGTGGGTGAAAAAATGATAATTTTGAATAATAAAAAAGTCCATTTCACATGGACTTTTTAATCATTATTTGACTGCGTCTTTTAATACTTTACCAGCTTTGAAGGCAGGAGTTTTTTGTGCAGGAATTTGGATAGTTGCGCCAGAACGTGGGTCGCGACCTTCTCTTTTTGCACGGTTACGAACTTCAAATGTACCAAAACCAGTTAGTACCACTTTTTCGCCATGTTTGCCAAGACTTTCAGCAACACTGTCAACAAATGCGTTTAATACTTCTTCAGCAACTTTCTTAGTTACTTGGGATTTTTCTGCTACTACAGCGATTAATTCTGTTTTGTTCATAATGAACCTCCTTTTGTCTTTCTAACGCCATTATATCACTATTTATTTTGATAAGCAATCTTTTTAACATTTTTTTATAGATAAGATTGCGTGAACTAGCGATTATGGGGGTTTTAATCGACTTTTTTAGTCGATTTTTTCACTCTTTAAGGTTCTGGTTAATAGTTTTGTTACAGCGTCATTGATTGGCATACGTTCGAAAATAACTTGGTATGCAACCTCAATAATTGGTAAGGATAGTCCTTTTTTAAGGGCCAATTGATGAAGTGCTTCGATGGCTCTAACACCTTCAATGGTTTGTTTTTCTTCTTGATAGATTTGTTCCATAGACTTACCAGAACCGATTTGTTTACCAGCTCTGAAGTTTCTTGAGTTCTCTGAGGAAGCTGTTACGATTAAGTCACCAACGCCAGTGAGACCGAACGCTGTATCACGTTTACCGCCATAAGCTTCAACCACTCTAACGATTTCAACAATCCCACGCGTAATGAGGGCTGCACGGGCATTTTCACCCATGTCTAAACCGGTAGCCATACCACTAACAACTGCGATGGCATTCTTGACAGCACCACCGACTTCGCACCCAATCAAATCATCGGATGTGTACACACGCATGTACGTGTCATTAGAAAATACGGTTTGTAAGGTTTGAGCCATCTCGGTATTTGAAGAGGCGATGGTTAATAATGTGAGTTTACGTCTGATCACTTCTTCTGCGTGGCTTGGTCCGGTGAGGACAGCGAAACCTGCAAGGTTTTCTTTAGACACGACTTCTTCAACAATTTCAGAGACACGCTTGGTGGTATCTGGTTCAATCCCTTTAGAGACATTGATGAAATATTTTGGTGAATTTAGGGTTTGATTGATGGTATTCAATAAACTTCTCATCACTTTGGTCGGTACTGCAAGTACCAAGTAATCGGAAAAATTCAACGCTTCCGATAACGATACTGTTGCGACTAAAGTTTCAGGTAAGGGTAAATCAAAAAACGGGTGTACGTGTTTTTGATTGATGGTTTGGACAAATTGCTCATTGATGTCGTAAATCACGACTTCATGGCCATTATCGACTAAAAGTTGTCCGAGTGTCGCTCCCCAAGCGCCACCACCGATGATCGATAGTTTCATTCTTGTTCCTTCTTTCTTAATATCAGTTTAATCGGAGACCCTGTAAAATCAAAGGCTTTTCTAAATTGGTTCTCTAAATACCTTAAATAAGAAAAGTGAACATAGCTAGGGTCATTGACAAAGATGACAAATGTCGGCGGTTTGGTCGACACTTGGGTCATATAAGAAAACTTGGCTTTACCTTGGTTGAACTGTGCCGGAGGGTTCATCGCAACACTGTCTAACAAGACATCGTTCATCACAGATGTTGGTATTCTACGGTTATAAGATTCATAGGCTTTGTTGATGGCTGGGAACAATGTATCGATACGCTTATTTTCTTTGGCTGATACAAAACATACTTCGGTATAAGCTAAAAACTTGAAGGTATCGTACATTTCTTGTTTCATCAAACCCATGGTTTTTTCATCTTTTTTAACGATGTCCCATTTGTTGACAACCACCACAGATGCTTTGGCATAATCTTGGATATAGCCAGCAACGTGCATATCTTGGGCAATGATATCTCTGGTACCATCAACCACAATCAGTGCCACGTCACAACGTTCAATGGCTTGTAGTGCTCTTAAAACACTGTATTTCTCAGTGTTTTCATATACTTGTCCACGTTTACGAATCCCCGCGGTATCGATGATGACATATTCAACATCGTCTTTGATGAATGGGGTATCGATGGCATCACGGGTGGTGCCAGCAATTTCCGATACGATGACACGTTCTTGTCCTAAGATGGCATTGGTCAAACTGGATTTACCCACATTTGGATACCCAATAACAGCGATTTTTACTGCGTTTTCATGTTCATCATCGGTAAAATCTTCTGGCATAGATTGAATGATTTGATCCATCAATTCACCCACACCAATCCCGTGGTTGGCAGATACGGCAATCGGGTCACCAAATCCAAGGGCATAAAATTCATAAATACTTTGTTTCAATTCGACGTTATCGACTTTATTCACCACTACAATGACTTTTTTATCGGTTGGATAAAGTCTTTTCGCGATGAATAAATCGTCATCGGTTAACCCGCTTCTAGAATCCACAACAAAAATAATGAGGTCGGCTTCTTGAATCGCCACATCGGCTTGTTGTTTAATTTGTTCTAAAAAAGGGGCATCGCTAATTTCGATGCCCCCGGTATCAATTACCGCGAAACTTTTGGTTAACCACTCAGTCTTAGCGTATATGCGATCTCTCGTCACGCCGGGTGCGTCATCGGTGATCGATAATCTGGATCCAATCATACGATTGAATAGGCTCGATTTACCTACATTGGGACGGCCCACGATTGCTACTTTAAATGGCATTAACCATCACCTCGTTTTTACTTTTTCTTTGAATCCTTTAATACATTTTCAAACAAGTCACCTAAGGTAGTAGCGGTTTCTTCTTGGTTCAAGTATGGTTCATACTCGCTACGGATGGTGTCTTCTTTCACTTGTCTAATCGATAATTTCAAATGCCATTCTTTAGGGTTGACTTCAGTGACTCTCGCGACCACTTCATCGCCTACAGCATATAAATCTTCAATCTTGTTGACTCTTTCAGTCGATAATTCAGATACTGGTACAAATCCAGTGACGCCTTTAGCTTCAACGTTCATACCTTTATCAGAGACGATTTCCAATACTTTAACGGTAAGGTCTTCACCCTTCTTAAAGGATACATTACGCCAAGGGTTGTCGATCATGGCTTTCTTAGAAAGGCTGATCTTCTTTTGTTTCACATCGATGGCTAAAATAGCCACTTCTACAGCATCACCAATCTTCACGAAATTAGCGAAATTATCGTTAGGATTCCATGAATACTCAGAAGCATGTAATAATCCTCTGACGCCTTCTTCAAACTCTAAGATTAGGCCAAATGGTAATTTTTGAACGACCACACCTGAAATGGTTGATCCCTTCTTATGGGTATCAGCGAATGCTTCAAATGGGGTTGGTAACAATGCTTTATGTGATAAGTCGAGGCGCATGCCTTCTTTTTTAATGATTTTAACTTCGATTTCTTGACCGACGGTTAATGCTTCAGCAATGTTTTCAATACGGTTATGTGAAATTTGGCTGATGCGTAGTAAACCAGCAACGTGTTGGAATCTCACGGTTGCTGCATGAGGGTCTAATCGTTCAACAACACCCTTTAAAACGTCACCCGTTTTAATGGTGTCGATTTCTTCTTTGCGTTGTTGTTGTCTTAAATCAAGTTCAGCTTGACGTTTTGCTTCGAAAATTTGTTTTCTAGAAGCGATCAAACGTGGGCGGTTGCCACCTTTAACTTCAATGAGATGAACTTCAAGGGATTGTCCTTTAAGGGTATCCTTTTGTTCAACCAATTCGCGGTCAAGTAAGCCGAATGGTAAAAATATATCGAAACCAGCGAACTTTAAATGAAGACCTTTTTCGTCAACTTTCGTAATCTTGGTGACAATCGAGCGATTTTCTTTATAAGCCGCTTCAATTTCTTCAAACGCCTCTTCTTTGATTAAAGGCAGTCTATTGAGGAGGATGTAAGTAGGGTCATCGTTGATTTTGCTCACGACAGCCTTAATTCTATCCCCGACTTTGACGACACCTTCAAAAGAGGTGATGTTCTTACCAAAGTATTCAACAAACATTCTGGCTTCAGCGTGGTTTTCAAGGGTTAAATAAATGCATTTTTCTTCAACCTTAAAAACTTCGCCTTCGACTTTGTCTCTTACTCTGACTGAATCTAGATTAACGTCCTTCATTTGTAGTTCTTCCATGGTATTTCTCCTTTTTCAATATCTCTTCTGTGATACGTTTCGTAGTATCCTCAATCGAATAATGCGTCGTATCAATCACTATGGCATCGGGTGGACAAACGAGTGGGGATTCTTTTCGCGTAGAATCCTTGTGGTCGCGTTCTAGAATTTCATTTTCTAGGGCGTCCAATTCTTGTTTGATTCCCAGTACTTCCTTCTCTTTTTGACGGCGTTTAGCTCGTTCTTTCACGTTGGCGGTTAAAAATATCTTTAGATCCGCGTCCGGTAATACCACTGAACCAATGTCTCTGCCATCCATGATGACATCGATATTTTGAGCAGCCTCTTGTTGTATTTGAACTAAAATACGTCTGACGTAGGGAAATGAGGATACCTTAGAGACATTTCTTGTCACAGCATCCGAACGGATTTGATCTGTCACATCCATGTCATTGACATAAATACGGTTCTTCTCATACCTTACTTTTAAATCTTGCATAAATACATAGCTCGACTCATCGTCTAAGTTGATGTGCTTTTGTAATGCTATGTAGGTAATCGCTCGGTACATCGCACCGGTATCAATATGTGTTAAATTCAATTGTTCAGCAATGCGCTTGCTGATGGTCGATTTTCCGCTTCCTGCAGGTCCATCGATCGCAACTTTAAATCCCGGCATGATTAACCTCCACACCCCTTAATTATACCACTATAACGTGATAATTTCCATATCTATTAGATTTTTTTAATGTCTCCGTACAACTTTTTAACCTCATGGATTTTGAGTGCACGGTAAGAACCACGCTCTACCCCATCCAATGTTAAGAACGAATACCCCACACGGGTTAGGTTTTTCACAGGGAATCCTACGGTTTCCATCATCTTACGAACTTGTTGGTTTTTACCTTCCGCAATGATGATTTCAACCAAGGTCGAGTTGTTTTTGGTATCATATTCTACCGCTTTAACACGGGCTGGTTTCGTGACATAATTATCGATTTTTACCCCTGCTTTCAGCGTTTTGATGGCTGCTTTGGTGAGCATGCCTTCAACCCTTGCAAGGTACGTTTTCGGTACATCATATTCTGGTCTTGTGAGGTAATAAGCCAAATCACCATCATTGGTAAACAATAATAAACCAGCTGTATCGTAATCGAGACGTCCAACTGGGAAAATGCGTTGAGATTTATCGACTTCATCAAATAAACTCATGACCGTACGACGCTTTAAATCGTCTTTAACCGTTGTCACATAACCGGTAGGCTTATTGAGTAAGTAATAGACGTGTTCTTCTTTTTCAATCAATTTATCATCGACGGTGACTTTGTCCTCTTTGGCAACGGAAAAACCTGGTTGCTTCACAACCACACCATTGACTTTGACCCTGCCAGATTCAATGATTTCTACAGCACCACGTCTAGAAGCGACACCCGCTTCTGCCAATCTTTTTTGTAATCTCATCATATTATTTACCCTCACTTCAATCTAAATTATACCAAAAACAGAACACAAGATGTGTCTTAAAAACAAAAAACCGCTTTTGAACTGTATTTATTTTTAACCAAAGAAAAAAGGGCATTCGAAAACCCCTTTTCATTGCTTATTTTTCGCGAGAAACATAAGACCCGTCAATGGTACTAACTACAATACGTTCGCCTTCTTCAATGAACATTGGTACTTTGGTTTGTAAACCAGTTTCAAGTACAGCATCTTTCATCGCAGTGGTTTTGGTATCGCCTTTAACGCCAGGTACGGTTTCTTTCACAGTTAATGCAACTTTATCAGGCAAATTGATCCCTAAGATTTCAACTTCATTGTAAGATAAGACTTCAACCGTCATACCATCGACAATGAAACGCGCTTCATTTTTGATTTGTTCATTAGGAATTTCGATTTGTTCGTAGTTATCCAAATTCATGAATACGTGCATACCATCTGAACCATATAAGTATTGCATCGAAATTTTGTCGATTTGTGCTCTTTCAAATTTTTCTTGAGCATTGAACGCCATTTCGGTGATTGCACCTGTTCTTAAATTTCTAACTTTTGTACGAACGAACGCCATTGAGTTTGCTGATTTTACGTGCATGAACTCCATGATTGAATAGATGTTACCTTTATAACCAATGGTAAGACCCGTTTTAAAATCACTTGTTGTATACATGTCTTTACCTCCTTAAAAAATCCTTTTATATTATATCATACATCGTCTTAATGTAAATGTTTTTCGATTAATTCTTTTATCGCGAGCACATAACTTTGTGCTTTCAAACCTTTCACATACACATCTGCGAGGGGTTTTAATAGATCTATATGTCGAAAAGACTCTCTTTGTTCAATGTCACTCAAATGAACGACCGCTTTTTTACAGGTAACGAGTTCAAAGGCATCTCTTAAAGAAACAGAATAATGTGATAGTCCCCCTGCATTGATGACAAGCATATTGTATTCATCGCTACCTTGAAGCAAGTCGATCAATGCACCTTCATGGTTGGATTGGTAAAACGTAAAATCCACCTCTGGATAGGTTTCAGCCAACAGTTGATTGATGTCTTGCATGGTGAAAGACCCATACACATCTGGATTTCGTTTACCCAACATATTGAGGTTAGGACCGTGTACAACGAGACATTTCATAGGTTGAATTTCTCCTTAAGCAGTTGAATCAATTTGGTGGTTGTTTGTTCGATATTACCGTCATTCGACACGATTAAATCTGCGAAAAAGACATAGTTTAACATCCGTTCTTGATAAAGCGTGTCGAGCGATTTGTTTTTTAGTAATGGTCTTGGATAGTCATGTTCGATGCGGTCTTCAATCAGCGTAATGTCGGTATCAATATAGACTTTAATGCCGTTCATTAGCGCTTTATTGGTGCGGTCTTTGACAATTCCACCACCCGTAGATATGACCAAATGATCTCCTTGAATCTCCGATAAAGCTTTCTTTTCTTGTGCTCTAAATGTTGCTTCACCATATTTTTCAAACAGTTCATCGATAAACATAAGTGAATTGCGTTCAATCTCATGATCCAAATCGATGAAGGTGTAATTGAGTTGTTTTGCTAAATGTTTACCAATGGTGGTTTTCCCTGCCCCTGGCATTCCGATTAAATAAATATTCATATTACCTCTGATAAAATGCCGTTATTTTTTCAATGGATTGGCGTAAAGCAACTTCATAGTCTGCCATATCCACCAGTTCAGCATGCATTTGGTTGCTGAACCAGGTTTGTTGTCTTTTTGCCAAATGTCTGGTTTTCTTTTTGATTTCTTCGATAGCAACTTCCAAGGCATAAATACCATCTAGGTATTGTGATAATTCACGATACCCTAAAATATCCAATTCAATTCCCTCTGCTTTCAAAGCTTTGACTTCGTCTAAAAAGCCCTCTTCCATCATTAAGTCCACACGTCGGTTGATGCGTTCATAGAGCAGCGAACGTTCCATAGAAGCGTATATAATAAGTGCATCATACACTGGTACATCCTTCTTTTGGAGGGTACTGCGTTTGGTTTCTTGTGCCAAAGTGAGGGCTCTTAATACCCGTCTGCGATTGTTGGGATGCAGTGTTTTCGCTGTTTCTGGGTCAATCACCATTAATTGTTTGTGGAGGGTTTCATTATCGATATCGTCTAAGGCTTTTTCAGCATCAATATTGCGTTTTGGATTGTTGAATTCATAATCAAACAACGCAGCTTTAATGTATAAACCAGTACCACCTACCACGAATGGGGTTTCGATTTGTTCAATGTGTGTTCGAACCAAGCGTTGAAAGCTTGCGACATCAAATGCTTCCATAGGGTCTAAGATATCGATCATGTGATGTGGTATGCCCGCTTGTTCTGTGGGTGTAATTTTCGCAGACCCAATATCGAGTCTTCGAAATACTTGAACAGAATCACCTGAGATGATTTCTGCTTTAAAATGTTTGGCCAAATCGATGGATAGTTTGGTCTTACCTACGGCTGTAGGCCCACAAATCACAACGACTTTTTTCATACAATCCTCTTAAACATTTTTTCAATTTCATACTGTGTGAATGAAATGACAATGGGTCTGCCATGAGGACAATAATATGGATTTTCACAGGCATTGAGTTGTGTCATCAAGTGTTCTATTTCAATGGTGGATAGTGGTTTGTTGGCTTTGATTGCGCCTTTACAAGCGACATCTTTAGCGAGTTGATCTCTTAGTTTTTTTAAATCAATCGATTGGTATTGTCTGAGTTGTTCAATCAAACCATAAACCATATAGTCCACATCTTTGTCTTCTAACCATATCGGTAGTTCTCTTAAAATATAGCTATCTTGGAACGGTTCAAAGTCTAGCCCATATGAAGCAATCAAGGCTTTGTTTTGTTCAATGATGTCAATTTCAACTGGTCTAAATGTATATGTCATGGGCGTCAATAACTGTTTGTGCTCAGTATTGATGGCCCCTAATCTGTCATAAATCATTTCATAACGGATACGTTCGGCAGCCGCATGTTGGTCAACCAAGTATAGCCCAGTTGGATTTTGAAACAATAAATAAGTCCCTGCGTAAACACCTACATAACTCATCAGTGGTAATTTCTTCGTTTCACTTACCGTTACGTCCGGTGTATTAAAAGTCCTTGGTTGGGTTTCTTCTACTTGGATATCCATGCCGCTTTCCCAAAGTTCGAATCCTGTATATTTAACTGGTTTAGGGGTTTCCTTTAATACATCAGGAATGGATTCGTATTGAACTGTAAACGCATCGGATACACATTTGCGAATGAGATTTGCTACGACATATTCATTGGAAAATTTAATTTCTTTCTTTTGCGGATGGACATTGACATCGATCAATGCGACATCCATTTTGATGTCGATGAAAGCGATGGGATAGCGTCCGACCATCAAGTGCGTATGATAACCTTCAACGACGCTGTTCACCAATGTATAGTTTTGAATGGTCCGACCATTTACAGCAATCACAATGTCGTTCTTTCGGGCACGGGTGATTTGTGGAGATACCAAATACGCTTTAATCTTAATATCGTTTTGTTCGGTTTGATGTTGTTTGAGTGTTTTCGCTACATCCGCCCCGTAAAGGTGATGGAATAGTTCGACATAATCGCCAGTTCCACTGGTCTTTCTCAATGTTTTTTGGTCATGGGTGACAATGAACGCAATCTTTGGATTGGATAGAATCATTTCATCGATGACTTCTAACATGTAAGCGAGTTCTGTTTGTGGCGATTTGATGTATTTTAATCGAGCAGGGACATTATAAAACAAGTCTCTGACTTTGACTTCGGTACCTTGATTTAAAGCCACGTACCCTTCTTCGATGAATGTCCCACCTTCATAGGTGACAAAATAAGGATCGGTTTGAGGTGTTTTTGAAGAAATCACCATTTTTGAAACCGATGCAATCGCTGGGACCGCTTCACCACGAAACCCTAGACTCACAATATGGGCTAGGTCAAATTCATTTTTGATTTTTGAAGTGGCGTGTCTTAAAAACGCCAAATGTAGGTCTGTTTTATCCATCCCAATGCCATTATCGAGCACTTTAATTTCTTCTAGACCATGGTTTTTAAGATGAATTTCAATTTTCGTTGATTTCGCATCAATGGCATTTTCTATCAATTCTTTGAGTGCCGATGCCGGACGGGTGACGACTTCTCCAGCAGCGATCATGTTGGATAGTCGTTCGTCTAATTTGATGATGGTTGCCATGAGAATCCCTCCTTTATTTCAATTCGTCTTGTAATTTTTTGATCAACATGAGCGCATCTAATGGGGTCAATGTGTTGATGTCTGTTTCTTTTAAAGACTCGATGACATGCTCTTCTGTTTTGGTTACAAATGTATTTTCAATCGCATCGACTTGATCAAAATTGAATAGATTTAGTAACGCTGTTTTTTTCTTATCCGCTTCTAAATGTTTTAAAATTTCGTCGGCTCGATAAATCAATGTTTTCGGGAGTTTTGCAAGTTCTGCCACATTGATTCCATAAGACTTATCGGTCGGTCCTTCTTTGATTTTATGAAGGAAGACAATCGTATGTTTCTCTTCAACCGCGGATACATGGATATTTTTTAGTCGTTTTAAGGTTTGTTCCAAAGCGGTTAGTTCGTGGTAATGGGTTGAAAATAGTGTGATGGCTTTGATTTTTTCGTGTACATATTCGATGATGGCTTGGGCGAGTGCCATCCCATCATAGGTGGCAGTACCTCGACCGATTTCGTCGAAAATCAATAAACTTTGTTTGGTAGCGTTACGTATCGCTTCATTGGCTTCAAGCATTTCCACCATGAAGGTCGATTGACCTGCACTCAAATCATCGCTCGCCCCAATTCTGGTATAAATCGCATCAAAAATCGGTAGTTTCGCTTCTTCAGCAGGTACAAATGAACCCATTTGTGCCAAAACAACGATTTGTGCAAGCATCCTCATGTAAGTGGATTTACCACTCATATTAGGTCCTGTAATCAATAAAATACCCGATTCGTTGATGTCAATGTGGTTTTCGACAAATTTGCCTTCAAGGGCTTGTTCAACTACAGGATGACGGCCGTTTCGTACATGAACAATGGGGTCTTTTTGTAAAATCGGACGAACATAGCGTGATTTTTTCGCAATAAACGCCAATGTGGACATCACATCGATGAAAGCGATATGATCGGATAATCGTTGTAAATCTTTTGTATAGGTTGCAACCTCGTCGCGAAGTTGGAGAAATAATTCGTATTCTAAAGCGAGTTCTTTTTCACCAGCGGACAACAAGAAGGCTTCTTTTTCTTTGAGTTCGGGTGTGACATAACGCTCACCTGTAGATAAGGTTTGTTTTCGTTCGTATCCGAAGTCAGGTTTTACCAAATCTAGGTTTCCCTTGGATATTTCAATGTAATAACCAAACACACGGTTATATCCAACTTTAAGGTTTTTAATGCCTGTGCGCTCTTTTTCTCTAGATTCAAAATCCATCATCCAGGTTTTACCATCACTGGAAGCATTCTTGAGTTTATCGAGTTCTGGATGATACCCTAATTTGATGAGTCCACCTTCTTTTAATGTCAACGGTGGGTCTGTTTCAATGGCACGATTTAATAGTGTATATAGCGCATCAAAATCATCGACTTGCTGATTTAAGACTAGTAACAACGTGCTTTGATATGCATCTAAAACCGATTTGATGGCTGGTACCCTGGAGAGTGTTTGACGAAGTTGAGCCAAATCTTTACCAGAAGCGTTTTTGGTTGCGATACGTGATGTGATTCTTCTAAGGTCATATACCCCTTTTAAAGACTCTCTTAAGTCATTTAAATGGATGATGTTTTGGTTCAATTCATCAATTAAGTCATAACGATACAACAAGGTGGAGTCATCACGACTCGGTTCATCCATGAATTTTCGCATCAATCTTGAACCCAGTGCTGTGATGGTGTGGTCAATTGTGGATAATAATGTTTCCGATTGACGCTTACCATTACTGGCAGATAGTTCTAGACTGGCACGGCTTTGATAATCTATCTTTAAGAAAGACTCTGGTTCGATGACATTCAATCGGTTGAATTGTTTGATGTCACTCTTTTGAGTATCGCTTAAATAGTATAGTAAAGAAGCCACGGTTTCGCGTGGTAAATCCGTGAGTCCTTCGAGTAATTCTGACGGTAATCGGCCATCCGTATATGAAATCAACACATAAGGTTTTAAGCGTTCTGATAATCGCTTTTGATCTCGTTGTAGTACCAATTCCTTAATATTTAAGACCAATATTTGTTTAATTAAATCCGTGTCAGACAAATCTTTTAATAACGACAAATCCCCGGTAGATAAGTCAGCAAACGCCAAATGGTATTTGAGTTTATCTTGGATCAGTGCGCCAATGTAGTTATAACTAGACGCATCTAAAATACCTTCATCCATAATCATTCCAGGGGTAATCAACTTGACGACTTCACGTTTTACCAAACCATTACCT
The DNA here is from genome assembly GCA_002441525.1 of Acholeplasmataceae bacterium UBA6235. Lineage (GTDB taxonomy): Bacteria > Bacillota_I > Bacilli_A > Acholeplasmatales > UBA5453 > Paracholeplasma > Paracholeplasma manati. Next base: position 13,535 of record DJWH01000116.1, read on the forward strand.
GGTTCGGTTACTTGTTCGACAATCGCAATCTTATATCCTTTTTGAATCAATCTTTGCGCATATGGAATCACTGCGTGGTAAGGTACCCCACACATCGGTACGCGTTCTTTGACCCCTGCATCACGACCCGTTAAAGCAATCTCTAATTCTTTGGATGCGAGAATGGCATCATCAAAGAACATTTCGTAGAAGTCACCTAATCTAAAAAAGACTATCGCGTCAGCGTAGTCCTTTTTAATGTCTAAATATTGTTGCATCATTGGGGTGTATGTAACGTCTTTTTTGCCCATACAATCACCTTTCTACTTTAATTCTATGTGATTAATTAAATAAATTGTTCCACCAGTTCATAAATGCTTCCCAATTACCTATGTATTGAAGCGTTGTTTCAAACCAAGTTTTAATCAAATTAGCAAATTCGAAACCTGGATCAAAAATGATATTTAGGATACCTTTGTTTGGATCATCTGTCCATGCTGGTAATCCAAATTGGAATATACCATAAGCTCTTAAGAATCCAATCGCAGCATACACGACAGCTAATAAAAATAAGATAATAACAATCCAACGAATGGTCTTTCTGACTTTACCAACTGGCTCTTTAACCTTGGCTTGTTTGCGTTGTTTTCTGGATTTCTTTGAATTATCGACATTCGCGAGGTTATCTTCTTCTTTGATTTCTTCAATCACAGAAGTCGTTGAAGCGGTGAGTTCGGTCTTGACCGTATTCATTTCTTCAATTTGTTTTGCTTCTGCCTTTTCAACTTTATCCCATTCTTTGGCAGATAACGTGGTTTCATAACCCATCATGAAGGTTGGGGTTAGAATTGGTCTATGTGCTTTTTCATACGCTTTATCTAACATCGCTTGGTGATATTGATTCAAATCCATACGTAAGGCACGAAGTTCAGCGATAATGCCATCCAAAGCTTCTTTCGGAATGGATTCTACAACAACCGTTTCTTTTACGGTTTCTACTCTAGGTGGTTCACCATAATAATAGGCTGGACGTGGTTCATAAGGTCTAGGTTCTGGTTGTTTTTCAACCACTTTAGGTTCCGGTTTTGGTTCTGTTTGTTTTTCTTCAATCACAGGTTCAGCGGCCACGACTGGTTCTGGTTTAGGTTCTGGTTTGAGTGCTTCAACCTCTTCATCGACTGGTAAAATCGAAACCATTGGTTCGGATTCGACTACTTTTTCAATGACCGGTTCTGGTTCTACAGATACTTTCACTTCAGGTTCTTCATCCACATAAACACGTGCAGATGGTTTGATTTCTTCATAGACGCCAGGGGTCGAAGGTACATAATATTTTTCTTTGGTTTCAGAAGCGTTCGCAAGGATATACTCAATGATTTCTTCTTTTTTGAGTTCAATGGACGCTTTGATGTTATATTCAATGGCGAAACGTTGGAGTTGAATGACTGCCAATCCGTTTACTTTGTCTTCTAATTCTTTGGTATATTTGTCTTGGTTTTTCAATTCTCTGACAATGATGTCTACAAGTTCACTCTTTTTCAAACGACGTGGGACATCTACACCAAATTTTTTACCGATTTCTCTAAGTTCAACCAAGGTCGAACTCTTGAATAATACTGGTCTAAATACTTCAGGTGTTAAGCCATCGATTTGATTGAGTTCGTCAAAAAAGATGGAATTCAACTTATCATTATAAGCGACGAAATCTTCAAGGACAGCACCTTTTTGATGTTCTTTGGCGGCTTTAACAAACCCCATCAATTCACCTTCAGGCACTTGTTTGTCGAATAGATAAGATAACAAATTGACCCACAAGGTTTCTCTGGATTTACGGTCTAATTCCGCATCTTTAAATTGTGGTACTAAGTTCACCAATTGAGATTCGCTGAAATGGTCATACCAAGAAAGACGATAATTCACTTCGTCTGACAAGGTTTGTTGGACAATTTTCTTGCTGGTAACAAATGGATCTAATTCACGTCTAAGTGAAGCCATTCTAAGCTTACGTGGTACAGTTAACCCAATCAACTCGAAAAAGCGGACAACTTTATCTGCTGGATAAAAAATCAGTGTTCCGACCAAATCTTCGATTTTGACTTTTTTGTCCCCAATTTTAACTTCGCTAAACATCGTTAGAATTGCCATATTAATCCCCCCAATTGTGTTTGCTACTAATATCATACCTCATAATTATAATTTTTACAAGTGTGACACCCAGCCAAAAAAAAGTGGGATGGTCCGTTATTACGGCTATTTCCCACTCTCAAATTGATATTTAATTAAGGTGCTGTTTATTTCATTTTCGATGATTTCTTTAATCTCTATTAATAAATCATTTAACTCTTGTTGGAGGTCTAAATACATCTCAATCATTGGGTCATTTTCAATCGAATTTCGAATCTCATCATACTGGGTTTGAAATTGATTTAAAGCCTTCGGTTTTTGAATTGTTTTCGCATTCACCAATTGTTTTTGAATCGCCTTCATTTCTGCAAATCGACGCTTCAATTCTTTGTCATTATTGATGATGTGTTCAAACTTTTGATAACTCTTTAAGATGTCTAAAGATTGAATCATTTCAATGAGTTCGTCTTGCTTACTCACAAGCTTCACCGATTAAAAACCACGTTCTAGGTTGGGTAATTTTGACTTTGACAATCTTACCGATGAGCGATTTGTCCCCTTTAAAGTTGACCAATTTATTGTGTTCTGAATACCCCGCTAGGGTACGTTCATCTTGTTTAGAAACCCCTTCAACGAGGACTTCGACAACTTGATTCATATATTTTTGGCTCGCTCTGAGATAACCGTCATTGACCAATTTGATCAAGCGTTTTAAGCGTTCTTTCTTCTCTGATTCTGGAATATTATCCTCGAAGCTGTACGCAGGTGTACCCGCGCGCTTGGAAAATATAAATGTATAAGCCCCTTCAAAGTCGATTTCTTTTACCAAATCTAATGTCATTTGGAAATCGGCTTCTGTTTCGGTAGGGAACGCGACAATGATATCGGTTGTCAGTGCGATGTCTGGTTTCGCTTCACGTAGTTTACGAATCACATCCACATAGAGTTCTCTTGTGTAATGGCGATTCATTTTCTTGAGTACGGCATTACTACCCGATTGTACAGGTAGATGAAGATGCGGCATCACCGATGGACAACTTCTAAATGCTTCGATGGTTTTATCATCTAAATCGTGTGGATGACTTGTGGTAAAACGAATTCTTGGAATACCTATTTTATCCAAATCCATCAATAAATCGCCAAAGGTGTAATCTTGATCTTTAAAATCCTTACCATACGCATTGACATTTTGACCCAATAATGTGACTTCTTGGTAGCCCAATGCTTTGAGTTCTTTGACTTCTTCTATAATGTCTTCTTTGGACCTGGAACGTTCTTTACCACGGGTATAAGGTACAATACAATACGTACAAAATTCATCACAACCAAACATAATATTGACCCATGCTTTGTAAGGGTTTTGTCTGGCTTTTGGTAGATTTTCAACGATATTGCCCTCTTCTGAGAAAACTTCGATGACGCGTTCTTTATTAAAATGAGCGGTTTCGATGTATTGAGGTAATAAATGGATGTTGTGTGTACCAAAGATTAAATCCACGTGTTGGTATTTTTCTAAGACGCGGTTAACTACATTTTCTTCTTGAGCCATGCACCCACAGAGACCCAACAATAAATCCGGATTTCTGCGTTTCAAAGGTTTCATTCGTCCCAGTTCGCCCCAAATTCGGTTCTCTGCATTTTCACGAATGGCACAGGTATTGATCAAAATAATGTCGGCTTGTGCTTCATCTTCGGTCGGTTGATAACCCATGTCACGCAAAATCCCGCCCATGGTTTCCCCATCGGCTTCATTGCCTTGACAGCCATATGTTTGTATTTTGTAAAATTTTCCAACGCCAAATTTTTGTAGGCGTTCGTCCAATTGATAATCCTTATATTCAGTATCCGCTTGGGTACGTTTACGCGCTTGTTTTAAATTAGGTTTGAAATATTTGTCGATATCTATCACTATAATCACCTAGGATTAGTATACACGTTTACCCTGTTCATTTCAATTGAAAGGGTGTTTTAGGTATCTAAATATCACACCTATTCCAGAAAAAAAATAAAAACACACCCTAAGGTGTGCTTAATCTTCAATATGAATTCTTTCGATGGTTTTCTTTTTGAGGTCCATGATAACGGCATTCAGTTGATTTTTGGTATTCGCAACCACATTGGCAGGCGAAAATCCATATAAAAATCGGTTAACAACGATATCACGATCGACCCCGATGATGCCATCTAATGGTCCAGTCATACCCACATCGGTGATGTACAAGGTACCTTTTGGCAAAACTCGATTATCGGCGGTTGGAATATGGGTGTGTGTTCCCACAACAGCGTCCACGCGTCCATCCAAATAATGACCTAACGCCACTTTTTCAGAGGTTGCTTCTGCGTGAAAATCCACAAACGTAAAATCGGCTTTTTCGCTTTCTAATACTTTGTCAATTTCGAAAAATGGGGATTCCAAGTTGGCATTCATAAATGTTCTACCCAAAGCATTGATCACCAAAACCGTTTGTTGGTTGTATTTGATGATATCATACCCTTTACCCGGTGCTTTTGGAAAATTGAGGGGGCGAACAATGTGTGAATCGTCGATGTATTCAACGAGGTCATTTTGACCCCACACGTGGTTGCCCATGGTCACACAATGGACACCTGCAGCCATCAATTCTTTGTAAAAACGCTGGGTAATGCCACGACCATTGTTCGCGCTGTTTTCAGCGTTCACAATGATGATGTTGGGTTTATAATCGGACTTTAAACGGTCTAAATTGTCCATTAAAATCCTTCTACCCGGTTCACCGTAAATGTCACCAATGAATAAGATTCTCATCATACACCTTCTTTAAAAGAAAAAGGGGACAAGCCCCTTTTATTTTGCAATATCTGTAGCGCGTGTTTCTCTAACAACGGTAACTTTGATGGTACCTGGATATTGAAGGTTTGCTTCAATTTGTTCTTTGATTTCACGAGCAACTTTAAATGTGGATAAATCATCCACTTCATCGGGTTTAACGATGACTCTAATTTCACGACCGGCTTGAATCGCAAACGAACGTTCAACCCCTGCAACTTTGTTAGAAATGGATTCTAATTGTTCAAGACGCTTGATGTAGTTATCAATTGATTCACTACGTGCGCCTGGTCTTGCTGCAGAAAGTGCGTCAGCGGCTGCTACCAACACTGCGATGATGGATTGTGGTTCTTTGTCGCCATGGTGTGATGCAATCGCGTCAATAACTTCTTTTGGTTCATGGTACTTGGATACGATTTGAACACCGATTTCAACGTGTGAACCTTCGACTTCGTGGTCAACGGCTTTACCGATATCATGGAGTAGACCTGCACGTTTTGCAAGCACTTCATTTTCACCGATTTCAGCGGCTAATTTACCCGCTAAAAATGCTGTTTCAATCGAGTGTTTAAGGACGTTTTGTCCATAGGATGTTCTAAAACTCATGCGGCCCAATAGTTTCACTAAGTCCGGATGGAGTTTACCAATACCTGTTTGGAATACGGCATTTTCACCCGCTTCACGGATGAACATATCGACTTCTTGTTGTGCTCTATCCACGACTTCTTCGATGCGACCCGGGTGGATACGACCATCTTCAACTAAGGCGGTTAATGCACGTTTTGCAACTTCTCTTCTGATCGGATCAAATCCGGATAAAACGACTGCTTCAGGTGTGTCATCAATGATGAGGTCAACACCGGTTAATGCTTCAATGGTGCGAATATTACGTCCTTCGCGTCCAATGATTCTACCCTTCATTTCATCGGTTGGAAGGGATACAACTGATACCGTTCTTTCGCTTGTTGTTTCACTGGCATATTTTTGAATTGCCAGAGTCAATAGATTCTTCGCTCGTTGATCTACTTCTGATTTTGCTTTTTCTTCTTCTTCTTTAATGTAATTTGAAATTTCCTCAGACATGTTTTGTCTTACACGATCCATGATGATCGCTTGTGCCTGTTCTGTGGAAATACCTGAAATCTCCATTAATTTCGCTTCTTGTTGTTTCAAAATGTCTTCCACTTTGCCATTCAATTGTTCAAGTTCTTGTTTCTTTTCGTCCAGCTTGATTTCTTTTTGTCCAAGAAATTCTTCTCTTTTGTCCAAATTGGCTGCTCTTCTGTTTAGCATTTCATCGCGTTGTGATATTTTGGTTTCCAAATCGAGAACGACTTGTTTACGTTCCTTCATATCACGTTCGAATTCACGTTTTTGATCAAAAATATTTTGACGTGCTTCTAGAATGGCTTCCTTTTTGAGTTTTTCGGCTTCTTTAGTGCCCTCTTCAACAATTTTCTTTGCTTGTTCACGGCTATTTTGTAAGCTCTTTTCGTGTTGTTTCACACGGAAAATAAAGCCTCCAACCAAGCCTAAAGCGAGTAGCAAAATGGAGACGATTGACCATACTACATGTTCCATCGTTCATTCCTCCATTTGTTTTGATTTGTTACTTTTTCATTACATGAGCGTTAAATATATTAAACAACATTATCAAAATTGATATACTTTTATTTAAGGTTTTATTCCTGCATACTACTATTTAATTATATAGGAGAAATGACTTTTAGTCAACGCATTACATTCTGACTTTTTTTTTATAATGGCGTGTAGTATAATAAGGTTACGTGAAATGAGGGATTTTATGAGAAAAGTTAAAAAAATCAGTAAATGGGCTTGGATTTATCAACACCGTTTAGCGATTTTTGCGGTTTTATTCTTTATCGTCTTACCAATGGTATTTATACCGAGTATTTATATTCAAAAGTATGTTGACAGCAAACCTGTACTATTTGAAGACAAGCAAGCTGATGTGGTTGGTTTAAATGATTTACCCGTGTTCAGCCTTGACTATAAAATTGCTCAAGTTCGTCTTCCAAACGAGGATAACCTTGGTGGTTATTACAAGATAGAATATACACTCACACGTGAAACGGGTATTAACCCAATTAACAATATTCGCATCCAATTTCAATTAGCAACCCGCTGGGCAAAATACACTGAAGTTTCGACAGAGCAATCCGTCACTTTAGGTACAGCACGATCTGTTCAAATGAATTTTAATTATGATATGGAACAAAATGTACTGCCATTTGTTCAAGCATCGGGTCCTTATTTATATGCGAAAATCACTTATGAAGAAACCATTATGGGTGAAGCTTTCGCAAGAACCATCTATGTCCGTTTACCAATCGATTTGATTAAAGACGGCACACAAATCATTCCAGCATAAAAAAGACGCTAGCCAACGCTAGCGTCTATTTTTTTTAAATTAAATGATAGGCTTGTCTGACTTTGACTTCAATGTCTTTCGCCATATCAGCATGGGTTTCTAAATAGTCTTTGGCATTTTCTCTACCTTGACCAATTTTTTCACCTTCGTAGGCATACCATGCGCCAGATTTCTTGATGATTTCGAGTTCAACAGCTAAATCGACGAGTTCGCCCATTTTGGATACACCTTTGCCATAAACAATATCCACGCTGGCTTGTTTAAATGGTGGCGCAACCTTATTCTTAACGACTTTAATGTTGACTTTATTCCCAACCACGTCGTTTCCTGCTTTAATTTGTTCGCTTCTCCTAACTTCAAGTCTAACCGACGCATAGAATTTGAGTGCTCTACCACCGGATGTGGTTTCAGGGTTGCCGAACATAACACCGACTTTTTCACGAATTTGGTTAATGAAAATCGCGATGGTATTGGTCTTGTTGATGATCCCAGACAATTTTCTCATCGCTTGGCTCATTAAACGCGCCTGTAAGCCCACATGGGAATCCCCCATGTCGCCATTGATTTCGGCTTCAGGAACGAGTGCTGCAACCGAGTCTACAACCACGATGCCAATCGCACCACTACGAATCAATGCTTCAGCAATTTCTAACGCTTGTTCACCAGTATCTGGTTGTGAAAGAATCAAGTTATCGACATCAACACCCAACGCTTTTGCGTATTGTGGGTCTAAGGCATGTTCCGCATCGATAAACGCTGCGAAGCCACCTTGTCTTTGTACTTCTGCAATCGCTGTTAACGCGAATGTGGTCTTACCAGAAGATTCTGGTCCATAAATTTCGATGATTCTACCCTTTGGGTAACCGCCAATGCCTAAAGCAACGTCTAACGCAATCGACCCCGATGGGGATGATTCGACATGACGATCGGCTTCATCGCCCAATTTCATGACAGCGCCTTTACCGTATTGTTTTTCTATTTGCTTCATCGCATTGAGCAATGCTTCTTGTTTTTTAACGTCCATTATTTGGCCTCCTATAATCTATATATACAACGGGATGTTTGCATTTTTCTTTTTTTAAATCGATTCAAATACCAAGTGGCGGTTCTTCCAAAAATAGTCCGCGCCTGATAATACTGTAAATAGGAGCGCTAACCACAACAAGACGTCTCCAATCACCGTTGGTAATCCAAAATCATTGAATAATAATACCACGAGTGCTACCACAGTTGAGACCATTTTGAGTTTACCAAATGGGCTGGCTGCGATGACTTTTCCTTTTTCAACTGCCAATAAGCGTACCCCTGTCACGATGAATTCTCTCGCAACTACAATTAAAGTCATCCACCAAAGTACACGATCACCCATCGATTGTAAGTATAAAAATGCGGTTAAAACGAGCAATTTATCTGCAATCGGGTCTGTAAATTTACCAAAGGTGGTCACTTGGTTATATTTTCTCGCAAGGTACCCATCGAGGAAATCTGTAAAACTGGCTAATACAAATAAAATCGCGAAGAATAACTGTGCAAAATCCAATCCAAAAAGCACATTATCCACGCTTCTAAGCGGTTCTAAAAAACTAATAATCACCATCACCGGAATCGCTACGAAACGGCTTAAAGTGAGTTTATTTGGCAATGTCATCCATCATCTCTCTCTTTCAACTTATTTTAACATATTTTTCCTTTAATAGTTGCTTTTTAAAATGCCATTTGGTATAATTTGAGTTGCTTATCACGGGAGGTGACATTATGGCTAACATCAAACAACAAATCAAACGTATCAAGACAAACGAAAAGCGCAGATTAATCAATGCATCATTCAAATCTTCTACCAAAACCGCTATCAAAGCAGTAGAGAAAGCAGTAGCTGCTGGAGATAAGGAAAAGGCATTAGTCAATCTATCTTTTGCAAATAAGAAATTGGATAAGGGACAAGCCAAAGGTATTTTCCACAAAAACTTTGTTGCCAACCACAAATCTCAACTTGCACTATTAGTTAACAAACTACAATAAGCACATCTTGGATGTGTTTTTTTTATTTTAACTTCTCAATCTCTAAGCGGTTCCCATATTGTGGGACCATTCGAACATTTTTATTGAGTGGATATGTCGGTGGGTATTTTGGATTGTATCCAATCACGTTGATATATTTATCCACCGTATCGCGTTCCTTGATCATCGCTGTTAATCCTTTGAGGGTTGCTTTCACATCGTCAATCGCGCGGTGGGTATTTTTATGATCAATTTGATAGGTGATTACGACATTATCCAAACGGTGTGGGAATGGGTGACGATCGCGATAGATGGCCATCACGTCTAATAAGTCTTCATCAATTTCATAGAATGAATCTACATGTTTACGATAGAGTGCTTTTAAAAACCCATAATCGAATGCGATGTTATAGGCGACTAGGAGCGTATTAGGACGAATCATTGATTTGAGTTGATTGAAAGCATCTGCTTCTTCGATGCCATCACGCAACAACATTTCATCGGTAATGTGGGTGATTTCAATGATTTTGGCTGGCAAAGGTCGATCTTGACGAATCAAAACAGATAACTCTTGTTCGGCACGGTATTGCATTAAAATGGGGTCTCGTTTTAACAAGACCGCCCCAATTTCGATGACATTATCGGTTTTCGGAGATAAACCTGTGGTTTCAAAATCGAAGACCAGGATGTGCTCATATTTTTCTACCAACATATTAAACCTCCAATAAGAATAATTCTAAGCCTAACTTTTTGTCCATGCGACCTGACTTGATGTCAAAGTCGAGGTTGGACAATTTTTCATACAATGACTCTAAATTTTGTTTTGAAATCTGCTGTGCATTCTTCACCATGTAATAAGCTTTACTCGATTTCACGTTGAAATAGGATGCAATCGCTTCTTGGTTGTATCCTTTTTCTAACAGTTGTTTGGTTTGAATGGTCTCTTTGAGTTTGGATGCGATGTTGAAAATGATGCGAATAGGGTCTTCGTTTTTTTCCAACAAATCATAATAAACTTCAAGGATGCGTTTTTTATTTTTTGCTAAAACTGCATTGGTCAATTCAAATATATTTTCTTCAAGGTTTCTCGCAACCAATTGTTTGATGTCTTTTAACGTGATACGTTTATCATCAAACGCGAACAACTTGAGTTTTGCAATCTCATTATTGAGCATTGAAATATCGAAATTCGTTCTTTCTAACAGTTCATCGACCGCCAAGTCTTCAATGGTGTACTTTAACGATTCAAACGCTTTTTTAACATAAGGTTTGAAATCTTCTTTTGCCATATCTGCGACAGTTTCAATGCGCACGTATTTTTTCGCTTCTTTTGAAGCTGCTAGGCTCGCATCCATGCCCCGTTCAAGTAAAAAGATGAGGGTAGTATCTTCATTGGGGTTGTGGAAATATTTGATGAAGTCTGGTAGATAATCATCAGCACGTTCGTCATAAAAGACCCACGGATTTTTCACTTTGATGATTTTTTTATCGGCGAAAAAAGAAATGGTGTTCATTTCTTGGAGTAATTCATCGAGGCCATGTTCCTCTAAATCATAGGTTAAGACGTTGAATGGATCTACATTCAATTTCTTGACCAATTGTTCCACTGCATTTTCAACTAAAAATGGGTCATTACCGATAAAAAGATACATTAAATCAGGCATGAAATCTCCCTCTTTCTTAATGAATATTATACTATATTTTACCCCTTTTTGTGCACTAAAATGATATGTCGTTTATAAAACGGTAAATCGATGAAGGTGATGGTTTGAACGACATTGGTTTGATAGACATCTATACCTCGTTGTTTCAAACGGTCAACAACGGCAGGATGGGGATGACCAAAATGATTATCCACCCCCGCTGAAATAATCGCGATTTTGGGATTCACACGGGTCAAAAACGATATGTGGGAGGATGTGATTGACCCGTGGTGTCCGACTTTTAAAATATCACTACTCAGTTCTTGATTTTGATTCACCAATGTTGTTTCTCCGGATACACCCAAATCACCCATAAATAAATAGGTTGTATCTCGAATTTTGGTTTGAATAACAATTGAATTTTCATTGTCATCATTGCTTTTATGTATAGGTGATAAAATGTTTAGTTCGATGTCACCACAGGGCAGTTTATCGCCTTGTTTCACGTACAAAGGATGATACTTTCGCATCGATGCTTCAAAATCGCCTTCATCGTATTTGGATAAAACCAATTGTTTGACTTGAAATGAATTCAGAATAGGTTCAGTTTCTCTATGATGATCAAAATCCCCATGTGTGATGATTAAATAGTCGATGGTTTGGATGTGCTGTAAATACAAATAATCCATCACATCACCGAACGCATCGATCACAACCGTACATTGACGGAAAGGTCTTTCAATGATGGTGGTGTCACCTTGTCCAACGGAAAGAAAGGTCACCTTTCCGATAGGATTAAGGTACTTTAACTGCGGAATCAATACCAAAAATAGAACCACATAAGTCATTCGATACGCTTTTTTAATCGTGAAGGGACCAATAGAAGCCATCCCCCATAAAATCCAATAAAAGAGGGCGAAAATCCCACTCAAAACAGGTATTGTAAAATAAAAAGCCCCTGCTTCTAAAAACCCTATGGTGTTTAAAACCAACTCAAACACAGGGTTTAGAATCATCCCTAGTTTATCCCAAAGCGCTAACCACGATAAAGGTAATAGCACATAACTAAACACTGGTATAAACCATGGCGCAACCAAAAAGGCCAAAGGATATACTTGATTGGTTATTTTGCTGGTGATGGGTAACACCAACGTTTGGGCTGAAAATGTCGACACCATCATCCCCAAGGTATCGGTTTTAAAGTTGCTAATGATGAATAGAAAACTGACCAAAAATGTCAGTTGAAAACTGGTATTGCTTAAATAGTAAGGGTTGATGATTAGCATCAGCACCCAGGTGAACGAAAATGCATCTAACCTTGTATAACGGATTTTGTCGTGATTTAACCACTCAAATAATAGGGTTTGAATCACAGCACGTATCAATGATATGGGGAAGAGTGTCACCCATAAATAAGTGAATAACAGAACCGTTTCTAAACCCAATCTAATCTTCTTTGGCAAAAACCATAAACATCGATTTAGAATCCCCATCAATACCGTCACATGTAAACCCGATAGGACGAATAAATGTGTAATACCAATCTTTGAGATTCGCGCCTTCATATCCGATTCAAAAATACCCAAAACCAAACTACTGACAAACACTTGTGTATATGTCGGTAATTGTCCAATATGTTGTTTTAAATCTTGATGGATTTGATGGGGTATCCAAATCTGATGTTGTTGGATAATTTTGGGTTGATAAATCACATGCGTAACCCATTTGGAGAGATAATAATCTTTTGGGGAAAATGCCCCTTCAAAGCGATCTGTTTCAAATGTTTTAAAATCGCCTTCAACGCTGATGATGGATCCAATATTGAGTACTTCAGGTGTATATAAATGATAGCGGTAAAGCCCATATTGAACGGTGTATCGATACCCTGTTTTCGCATCCTCTTGTTGGACGATGATGCCCGGATGATTTGGGCTTGGTAAAGGGGTTTCGAAAACATACCAAGTCCACCCATAAAACAAAACCATCATCACCCAAATGCTTTTTGAAGTGCGTTGTTTTCTCATCCAATAAGCATACAGTAAAAGGGGTATCCAAGCCCACCAATGTCGATAGGCTAACCACGCCAAACCTAGCCCTATCGCGTATAAATGGATGTGACTAGATGGTAATAAACGCTTGAATATTTTCATAGGTTTGAGCCCCAATGCCTGATACCAATTGAATGTCTTCAATCCGCATAAAAGGCCCCTCTTTCGCTCTAAAATCCAGGATGCGTTGTGCGGTTACTTTACCAATCCCTGGCAGTGTCATCAGCATTTCTAGGGTAGCTTGATTGATATTGATTTTATCTGTGGTTTCTTCTGTAATGGTTGGGATAACATACTTTACACCTTCCATCAAGGGTGCCGTTAAATTGATTTGACGCAGATCTGCGGATACATCCGTGCCCATCGCGAAAGCAATGAGGGTTTCTAGGGTTGTCCCTGAAACCACTTCATATACCCCAGGCATCCTCACAGCCCCACGGATTTCTACTTTAATGAGCGTGGGTTTCGTGACCGGTTCTGGTTTTTCAACGCTTTGTATTCTAGGTACAATCAACAAGCCTGCAATGATTAAAATGATCAAGACCAATGGTATGATTTTTTTCATGATTTCACCTCATATAATATATACAAAACAACCCCTGAATAAAAGAAAAAACGAGCTACAAGCTCGCTTTCAAGTAATGTTTTCGTTCATCTGGTCCCTCAGTAATGACAACCGTTAGACCCAAAGATTCTAAGACAGTTCGATAATAATCGACTGGATATACATATTGTTTAACCTCATACGTATCTTTATAGTCTGTGATTGTGTGGGTTAAACAAACCCCTTTAACGCGTGAAGTCCATCGATAGTGAATCGGGGATGTTTCCGCTTCTTCATACCAATCCATAACCGATAAATAGTCTTCTTTATAAAAATCCATCAGGATGAACCCATTTGGATTGAGCGCTTTTTTAAGCGTTTTGAAGACTGTTTTTACCCCTTTAAAGTAATTGACCACGTCATTAAACAATAATATCACATCAAACGTTTGTGAGAGTGGGGTTCTCAAGTCGTGTTCATATAATTGCACAGGTAAGGCAGCTTCAAATAAAGCTTGTTGGGCATAAGACAACATCTTAGTATCGATATCGACACCAACCACATCATACCCTGCTTTTGTGAGGGGTACTAAAATTACACCGGAACCACACCCTGCATCAAGGATGCGTTGAGATGGTTTCAAATGTGGTTTAATCCACTCGATGATGGGATCATAATCGATGTCCTCAATCAATTGGACATATAAATCTTGAAATGACATGATTACGCTTTGATATCGACTAATTTAAGTCCCATTAAGCGTTTATCGAAACCATAATAGTCGCGCATTTCTTTGGAAAATAAGTGTAGTATAACCTCACCCATATCGACCAATAGCCAACCGCCTGTTTTGCCTTCAAATCCGCGGATTTGTTCGGTACCAACCGATTCTTTCAAATATTGAATCAACGCGTTGGATTGGCGTTCATTCGCGGTTGCTAAAACGACATAATCAAAGAATGGTGAACTCTTTTCCATATCGTAAACTTTAACATCTGTGACTTTAACGATGTCGATCGTTTTAATGATTTTTTCTAATAATTCCATGGTGTCTCCTTATAGTATTTTAAAACATCTAATTGTTCGTAAAACGGGGTCAATCCACCCTCGTTTAAATATTCAATGGTGTATTCTAAACTCAATATGAAGGCTTGTTGAAGGTCCTTTTTCGAGAGTTCGTACACGGTTTTAGCCCCATGAAATGTACGGTTTTTTTCACAAAAATCCGCGACACAGATGATCATGGTTTCTAGCCTCATGCCCACCTTACCCCAAATATGATAATAAATGGCTTCAAAGACGATGGGGTCATCGATGTTGAGAACATCTTTGGCATAATAAGCCGCTGCTATCGCGTGGTAGGCTACCGGTACCGATTGGTATTTGATGACTTCATTGTCATCTTTAATCCATTGGGTTTGTTCAGTGATACTATCGTACTTGAATAAATCATGTAGGATNNGGCGCGTTCTTTCACCCCTAAAATGTGATTAAACCGGTTGGGATGGTGCTTTAATTTTTCTTGAACCAAAGCGATTAAGCTCAATAGAGTGCCTCCTCTAGCGTAACCCGCATGGTTTCTGGCAGATAAACTTCAATCGTCGCCTTGCCTTTGATGTGAATCATCGCGACATCCGAGATGGCGAGTTCATAAGCCAAATTTGGTTGTAAGCGATACGTTTGTTTGATGAAGTTCACCCCTATTATAGTGTGTTTCATCGTTGTTTGTAACTGATTAAACTTTTCATACGTTGGGTCATATTTGGTACGATGGATTTGCATGGCAGGTGATGCATAACACGCGATGCCTTTGAATCCGCCGTCTAAATAAGACACCGCGAATATCCCGCCAAAAAACAAGCTTTGTTGTTCATTGAGTTGATAGATTTTTGGTTTGACACGGGTTTCAATAATCAAGTCCTTATACGAGTCATAAGGTAAAAATGAAGCGATAGACCCTGGCAAATAAATCCCCGGGGTATCGACCAATTTATTCTGATTGAATGGAATCTCAAAATCAGCGAGTGTTAAACCAGGCTTTTTACCCGATAACACGGTTGTTTCGATGTTTAAGTGACTCGCAATGCGTTTGAATAACAGAGATTTCCCGCTGTTTTGAAAACCAACCAAATAGACATTGCGTTGCTTTTGGTGGTGTTCAATCGATGCCATCAAGACATCGACATATTTATCTTGTAATGCCGATACCGGCACAACATCGACAAATTTCATTTGGAGTTTATTGGCTTCTTGACGAATACGCTCAATCATGCGGTTTAAGTTCACGGAGGGTTCTAACGTATCGATGTGATTGATGACCAAAATCACTGGTGAATTGGGAAAATGACGGTCCAATCGGTATTTTAATCTTAAGTTTAAATGATTCACTGATAATACATAAACAATCAGTGCCTCTTCTTTGATTTGTGGCATGTCACCTGTATGGATGGTTACGGAATTCACTTTAGAGTAGTGTTTTAGATTGAAACAATCCAAACAAAAACCATGGTTTAAATCCTTCACATACCCAGGTTTGGTTTCGTTGGCATCCTGTAAAACCACGCCACAACCACTACAACGTTTCAACATAGGGACGTAACCTGCTTTCATAGAGTGCTTTTTGGTGTTTCTTCACTTTCTTGATGAAGAATGCTTCCATCTTACGGTTGATTCTGGTAGGTAAAATATCGGATTTTCGTTCAATGGCGCTCACCAATATGGTATAGAATCCCATACGATTGCCACCTAAAACATCGGTCATCACTTGGTCACCCACATGGACGACTTTTTTCGGGTCTAATTCGTTCACCAAATGCATGCCTTTTTTGAATCCTTTTTTTAACGGTTTTCGTGCATTGAAGACATAAGGGTAATCATGGTTACCCACAAAGGTTTCTACCCTTGGTTGTTTGTTGTTTGAAATTAAGACCAATTGAAAACCGATGGCTTGAATGCCATCTAAAAAGCCTTTTAAATCATCGGTTAAATGGTGTTGTTTATAAGATACCAAAGTATTATCAATATCGATGAATAACGTGCGAAAACCAGCGTGATATAAGTGTAAAAAATCGATGTTTTTCACCGATTTTTGATATTCGCTTGGGATAAATTTCAGATATTTCCCTTGCTTCATATTATTTAACTTCAACGATTTGAATGTGGAAAGTTTTGCCGGTTTCTAAATGAACTTCGACGGTGTCGCCTTCGGTGGTACCTTGGATGGCTTTACCCACTGGTGAATCGGTAGAAATTTTATTGAGCATTGGGTTCGCTTCAATCGTACCGACCAATTGATACTCAGCAGTCTTGTTCTTTTCGACGAAATGTAATACGACGGTTTTACCTGTGGTTACTTTGTTATCGTTGGATGCTCTAATGAGCTTGAAGTTTTCAAGAATATTTTCGATTTCTTTGATGCGTGCTTCAATTCTTGCTTGTTCGTCTCTCGCTGCATCGTAATCGGCGTTTTCAGATAAGTCGCCTTGAGCACGTGCTTCTTGTAAAGCGATGACGTTTTCTGGTCTTTTGACATCTTTTAAGTAGGATAGTTCACTTCTGAGTTGGTCTACCCCTTCTTGTGTGAGTTCAAAAACCTGTTTATTTTTTGCCATAAAATCACTCCTTGTTTTTACATTCTCTAATTATACACTAATTTTTTAAAATTAGATAGTTATATATGGTGTTTTCTGAGTGCTTTTTGAATTGCACGATGACCTGGCATCATCAAATCTAACACATCATAAAACGGTTTTTGGTGGTTGGGCACCAACAGATGGGCATATTCGTGTAACAAAACGTATTTAGTATAGATCAAATCGAGTTTGGCGAGATAGGCATTCATCGTGATTTCTTTTTTTCGGGTATGACAACTACCAAACTTGGATTTTAAATATTTAATCTTGGTCGGTAGCGGGTGTAAATGAAATGGTTTTAATGCATCTATCAACCACGGTGTTAAGCCATCAAGGGCTTTTTTTAGTTCATACCCATAAAGCGTTTGAATGGCTTTTTCAATATCCGATTCTTTCATCAAATGTAGGGTAATCGTAGTTGAAATCTCATAAGCAAAAGGTGCACCGATGATGATTTTTAGCGGGTAACTTTTACCAAATAAAGACAATTCATCATAGGTTTTGGTTTGTTTTTGGGTCAATTCATGAAACTGATCAAAGTTATCCCATAACCGTTTTTCAATCACTTGTAGGGGGATTCTTGGCCCTTTGGTCACGACAATTTGACGGTCCTTTACCCTAAAATACGCATGCTTAATGGCTTTATGAATGACGACGTATTCGAGCGTTTTACCCGATTTCTCAATTTTCATCCACTAAAACCTTTCGAAGCATGTCATACGGTTTGACTTCAAACGGGATATGTATTTTGAGGATTTGTTTCGGGTGTCTCGCTGCGTCTAGGAGATTGCCATTAGAATCCCTAATTTCACCCATAGTAAAGGCGCGCTGATAACGTGGTCCGACCATTTCAACCAGTTCACCAGGTGTGAAATGATTGCGCTGTTCAATGGTCGCGATTTGTGTTTCATGGTCATAATCGACGACCAACCCTAGGAATTCTTTGGTCGGTTCTTCGCTTCTCAAATTATAGAGTTGTTGTTCAGCTTTTGGCATCCCACCCAGGAAGCCAAAGGACGTTAGACGATTTTCAGCTTTACGGATTTCTTTTTCATAGATCGATATATCTTTGACTTTTCCAGTGGATAAGTACTCATCCATTAACAAACGGTAACTTCTCACCACGGTCGCGATGTAATGGATCGATTTCATGCGGCCTTCAATCTTCAATGACGATACATTCGCGTCGATCAATTTTGGGATAAATGCGAGGGTTTGTAAGTCTTTTGAACTCATTGAAAACGGCATTTTTTCATCTGAAATCAAGGTTTCATCTGAATACAAATCATAGTTCCAACGACAGCTGTGGGCACACCCACCACGATTCGCGTCACGGTCAGTCATATTGTTCGATAAGGTACAACGTCCTGAATAAGATGCACACATACCACCATGGATAAATACTTCAATTTCAACCCCAGCATTTGCCGTGATGTTTGAGATTTCATCGATGTTAAGTTCTCTACCAAGGACCACACGCTCTGCACCTAAATCTTTCCAAAATTGCACTGCGTGGCCATTCACCACCGATTGTTGAGTGGAGATATGAACGGGTATGTTGGTGTGTTTCTTCGCAGTCTCGACGATGTAAGGTGAAGCTGCGATGATGGCGTCTACCCCTGCTTGTTCTAATCCTTTAAGGTATTCAATCAACGCATCCATATTGTCATTATGAGGGATGATGTTGGTGGTCACGTAGAGCTTTTTGCCATGGGCATGACAAAAGTCAGCCCCTTCTTTGATGTTATCCAACGTGAAGTTAGAAGCTCTGGCTCTTAAGCTGAATTCCATCCCACCGATGAATACAGCATCTGCGCCATAAAGTATCGCAATCTTTAATTTTTCTAAATCCCCAGCTGGGGCGAGTAATTCGGTCATAATTCCCCCTTCTTCGGTTTGTAGACAGTTTTCTTGAAGAAGAATCCTTCATCCCAAACCTCATGGTAGTGTTTTTGGATATCTTGAACCGATGGATCTGATAATGCCACACCAGATTCATATATCTTTAGCACGTCTAGTGCATATTGGTCATTATGAAAAATGGTATCAAATACCAAATAATCGATGGCTTGTTCGAGTGTCTTTAAATGATTTAGACTTGAAAAAACATGGTTTCTAAACACGTGTGTGCCTGCTTCATCTTCTAAAATAGGGTATTTAAATTCAGGTCTTTTTTCCTCTACTACCGATAGATTTCGTTGATCATGGTAAGGGTTATCCATGTCTTTATTTTCAAAATAGGCTTCAATCAATTGGCGTTTTGAATAAAACATATTCAAATAACCATGGCCATAAGCGAATAATGCATACGGTCTATTTTGACCAATATTAACCATATCATCGATGGTGATTTCTTTGGCCAAATAAACCCCTTGGATGCCTAATGAATGGTAGAAATGAGCGTCAAACACGTTTGTAATTAAGGTTTCAGGGTTATAAATCATTTTGTGTGAGATATTTAGTTGCTTTCCAATGGATAGTACACCGATATCTCCCACAATGTACCCTGTGATGGCGTCGCTATCAACCGATTGGATGAATGCTTCATATCGATGGTCATCTTGATCGTGTAAGATACGGTTCATGATGATGAAACACGATTTGCCGAGTGATTTCATGATACTTGAAGCTTGAATGATTTCTTCAGTCGAAAAACTGCGAGTCAATCGTGTGGATACCCCATTTTGTCCAAGGATAAAACCATTTACATGGGGTGCTAGTTTAGGTATGGATTCAATTTCAAATAATGTCACTAACTTTTTCATGGGCGGTTCCTTTTCGAAATGCTCATACCGTCACCGATATCGAACAATTCACTGTCATATTCTGGGTGTTCTTTTAAAAACTGTTTAAATGCTTCCAGGCGTTTCACGAGATTTTTCGTCCCACGGGATACCGTTTCTATATCAACATGGTGAAAATTCAAGTTGTCGGTAATGATGATGCCCTTATCGGATAAATACGGTTCATACTTGGTAAAAAACTTTTCATATTGGGCTTTGGCAGCGTCAATGAATATCGCATCAAATCGGCTTTGAGGGTTCAATTCAACCTCCAATGCATCCCCAAGGATGAGGGTGATTTGATGTTCTAATCCAAATGATGCCACGTTTTTAACGGCTAAGGCATGTAAATCCACTTCGCGTTCGATGGTGGTCACATGTGCGCCAGTATGGGTTGCCATCGCGATGGCACTATAGCCCACAGCAGACCCAATTTCTAAAACAGATTGTACAGTGTATTTTTGAAGGGTTTCTACCAAAAATAAAAGCCCATCATCAGATAGGATTGGTACTTTTAAAGATTGGGCTTTTAGTTTGAGTTCATTAATCTTCGTCAGATTCGTCCTCGTCGTCTTGTGCATCTTCGTCATCCTGGTCATCACCTAAGTAGTTTTGTAATAACTCATCAAGCATTTCCCATTCTTCGTCGGTTTGCACATCCTCGAAATAGCCTTCGCCATTCTCGGTCTCAACGAATACAGCCGCGCTGACTTCATCGCGGTCGGAAAATTGAAATACTACGTAATTCTTTTCTGTTTGTTCGGAGTAATGGGTAAATAAAATATCGGCCATTACTTCTTCGCCATCGTATATGATGGTGAGTTTGTTATCATCCATGGGTTAATCTCCTTTTCGATTTAAATAACTTTGGAGAATGATGAGTGCTGCTAATTCATCTTTCTTTTGTCTTTGTTTGTCTTTTTTGATGCCCATTTCGGTCATCAAACTCAATGCTTCATAGGTCGATAGTCGTTCGTCCCACAAAACCACTTTGGCTTTGGTCTTCGATTCAATCATCGCCTTGAACGATTCACTCACTTGGGCACGAATGCCAATGTCATCGTTCATGTGCTTAGGATATCCTAGCACAACCACATCCACCATTTCTTCTAGGATGTACTTTGAAATGTGATTCGCTGCATCCTCATAATGGTTTTCGTAAAAACGATAGGTCCCGACTGGGGTTGAAAAAATCCCTGAATCACTTCTCGCAATCCCTAAGGTTTTCTCCCCTAAATCTAGGCCAATATAAATCACTTAAACCACTCCTTGAACGATTGGACAATTTCAGATAGTTTTGATTTGTCTGCAGTACCACCTTGAGCGAAATCAGGTTTTCCACCACCAGAACCATTCGAAACTTGTGCTGCTTTTTGAATCATGGCTTTCGCATCCATGGATCTTGTTTTACATAAGAATAGGAGTTTTTCATCGGTTTCATTGATGAGGCACACCACTTCCGCTTTTATTTTATCATAGATTGCGTCGACGAGTTGCTTCTGAATGTCTTTATCCAAATTCTTTTCGATGATGACTTGGTAAGGACTGTCATTTTCAATATATTGATCGAGGTTGGTAAGGGCTTGTTTTTGTTTGAGTTGCAACAAATTCTTTTCGAGTTGTTTGTTGTGTTCTTTTAAGTTTTCAATATACTTTCTTAAAGCGATGATGTCGTTATAAGACCCAATCAAACGGCTTCTGCTCGGGGAATCGACTCTAAATCGGCTATCGATTTGCTTCATTTCAGAAACCAATCGTTCTTCTTTTTGTTTGAGGGTATCGATTTCGGCTTCAAATGGTCTTAAAGCATACACCATATCGTGTTCTAGTGATTTACCAGTCACGGCTTCGACACGGTAAATCCCTGAACCAATCGATTCATAGGAGGTAATCGCGAAACGCTCAATATCACTGGTGCGTTTCACATGGGTGCCCCCACAAAGTTCGATCGAATAGTTACCGATATTGACGACTCTGACAACATCGTGATATTTCTCACCAAATAGTGCCATCGCACCCATCGCTTTGGCTTCTTCTAAAGGCATTTCGATGGTGTCGACTGGATAATCTCTTAAGATGGCTTCGTTGACGATGGCTTCAATCTTGAGGAGTTCTTCCACGGTTAAAGCTTCATAGTTATTAAAATCAAAACGCATGGTTGCTTCACTGACTTGAGACCCTTGTTGGTTCGAGTGATTACCTAAAGTGACTTTTAATGCTTTGTGGAATAAGTGCGCTGCCGAGTGGTTCTTAATGATGCGTGTGCGATTGTCTTGATCGACTTCACAAACGACCATTTCGCCTTCATCAAAAGTTTCATCCATCACATGTAAGGTTTGACCATTCGGTAATTTAACCACGTCTTTCACTGGATACCCATTGATGGTACCCCTGTCAGCAACCTGTCCCCCCATGGTCGCGTAGAATGGGGTTTTGTCTAATACGATGCCTTGTTCAAAGGATTTGATGACTTCACTACGTGAGGATAATGTATCGTATCCGATGAATACGCTTGGTGTTTTAAAGGATAAGAACGCTGCTTCTTGAGATTTCATCGAGTTTTCAGCGTTTCGGTTCGCTCTTGAGAGTTCTTTTTGTCTTTCCATTAACGCTTTAAAGCCTTCAAGGTCTACCGTTTTTCCCAATTCTTCGGATAATTCGAGGGTGAGTTCAATCGGGAATCCATAGGTATCATATAGTTTAAATGCGTCTTCCTTTTTGAGTTCAGAGACGCCTTCAAGCGCTTCTAACAGGTGTTTTTCACCGGAAGCGAGCGTTTCAAGGAATTTATTTTCTTCGGCTAAAATGACGCGTTTAACCATTTTTTCGTTGTCTTTAACATTTGGATAAAAGTGACCCATGATGCCGATGACATCATCGACTAAGAGGTGTAAGAAGGCTTCTTGTAAGCCTAGTTTCTTACCGTATTTGGTCGCACGTCTTAACAATCTTCTTAAAACATAGCCTCTACCTTCATTCGATAGAATCGCCCCATCGGCGATGGCCATCGACAAGGTTTTTACATGGTCAGCGATGACTTTGAAAGCCATTTGACCTGTGTAGGTGATACCGGATAATTGTTCGGTATGTTTTATGATTGGCATGAATAAGTCGGTTTCAAAATTGGTCTTGGTGCCTTGAATGACACAAGCAAAGCGTTCCAAACCGGCACCGGTATCGATGTTTTTATTGGGTAATTCTTTATAGTCTTTTCTAGGGGTCCCCGGTTTCGCATTGTATTGTGAGAACACAATGTTCCAAATCTCAATAAAACGTTCATTTTCAATGTCGTTCGCAATCAATTCGGACCCGCGTTTATCGTATTGTTCGCCTCTATCAAAATAGATTTCTGTATCTGGACCGGAAGGACCTTCACCAATTTCCCAGAAATTGGATTCGAGTGGAATGAGATGAGATGGGTCGACGCCTAAAGAAATCCATTTGTCTCTCGCAACAAAGTCATCTGGATAATAAGTCATATAGAGTTTTTCAATTGGAAATCCAAAATAACGATCGCTGGTTAAAAGTTCAAAACCAAATTCAATCGCTTCTGGTTTAAAGTAATCCCCAATCGAGAAGTTGCCAAGCATTTCAAAAAAAGTGTGGTGTCTAGCGGTTCTACCGACGTTATCAATATCGTTGGTACGAATACACTTTTGGATATTGGTTAAACGTGGGTTTGGTGGCATCGCTGACCCATCAAAGTATTTTTTCAGTGGTGCGACCCCTGCATTGATCCATAAAAGGGTTTTATCACCCATTGGAACGAGGGATGCGGATGGTTCAATTTTGTGGCCTTTCGATTCAAAAAATCGTAGCCAGGTTTGTCTAATTTCGTCTGCGGTCATGTATCTCATGTCTTTTCCTCCATAAAAAAAGTCCATAGAATTTGCATTCTAAGGACGATGTTAATCGCGGTACCACCTTAGTTCTAACCCGTTGGATTAGCCCTTCATTGTACTGTTAAGGCCAGTGTACCATTGCTCCCAAGTAGCTTCATTCAAACCGTGATCACTTTCACCTAACTGATCTCTCTATCTTTTGGTCTTCATTACTTGTCTTGTTCTTCGCTCTATTGCTATTTTATCATAAAATCATACTTTTACAAGTATAATCCATCGTTTATGGACGTTGATTTGGGTTGTTTTCGTAATACGACAATTGTTCTATGATATCTTCGGTTTTGCCGTCAATGTACCATTCGATGTTGCGTAAATCAAAAGCAGGGCCCCATAAAGCATTTGGTTGGTCATTCTCATACAATGTCTTTACCGAAAGGTATGCATCTAAAAAGTTTTCCTGATTGAAATAATCACCTTCGACCAATGCTTTCAAATAGGATTCATATCGTAATTGATATTCAGGTATAGATAATAATTTATCTGTGAGTGGATGGGTGATTTCCCGACCATAAAGTACCGTGTTTAGGTTACCCCAAGCATAAATATCCATCCCGATGGAATAATTCGTGAACACTGGAGCACCATCCCAACCTTGACCCAAACCGTGGTCGTAGTCATAAGGGATCATGGTCCATTTACCAGTGACATCATTTTTGTATAAATAATAATTGTTACCCATCGCGCGGTAATCATCTGGATTGCCCAGCATGACACCTACAGCAAGGAGTCTTAACAAACGATCGACATCGAAGTTCGCTTCGATGTAGGTCTTGAAGTAGTTACCGTCTAAGGTATTGATCATTTGAATAAAGGTGACAATATCAGACGTATCAAACGCTTTTTTATTGGTCTTTAAATCATAGGTTGGGAAGTAATGATTGTCTTCATCTTTGATACCAATCGCCCTTGGGTCATAGCCTAATTCAAGGCTAGCTGGTCCAAATTGTTGCCACAAGACTTTATAGAGATTGCCTTGGTCTTGATTCGGAAAACGTTTGGTCAAAAACGATTGATCGATAGACTCAATGATATTATAAATCCCTAAAAAGTGCGTTGTGTTGCCCAGTTTTAGGTACATTTTTGCATGTGTTATTCGCGGTGCAAACACATCAAACGCGTTGAATAAATCGTAAGAAAACTTTTCGCTGATGTGCGTCGAATCATAGTTCCGGTTGAATTTAAAGTTGAGTTCTGTCATATCAAAGACACGGCGGTCTTTGATGGCTTTTTCTTCGACAGAGTCTTTTTCAGTATAGAGTGGTTTATCAAAATATACTTTATAGGATACTGGTCTTAAATTCCCGTCGTTATCGATCATTCGGGTTCTAGAGGTATTCCCTCTGGTTCGCCATGCAACATTTTCAATTTCAAGATCACCAAGTTCATCCCGATAGATTAAATTACCTTGAACCACAGCATCGGTTTTTAAATCACCAAATTGATTGCGATACTCCACCATGTATTGGTCTAGTTTATAGAATTCAGTACTCGTCACTTCTAAGGTAAAGGATTTTTCGTTGTTATCATCAAAGAGTCGTTCATAATCGGCATTTACTTCAGGTTCAGGTGTGGGTTCAGGGTTTGGATTGATGGGCGTTTCACAAGCTGTTAAAGCCATTAAACTTAATAAGATGAAGCCTAAAAGTAGTTTTTTCATTTGGTTCTCTTAAACAGTTTCTTAGATACCCACATCATCCCTAAACTTGCCCAAATACCGATGATGAAGTAACGTATGAAATCAAACACCAAATCCATGAAGGTTGGATTGATATCAACAGATGCGCTGTACGGAAATACCAGTT
This sequence comes from Acholeplasmataceae bacterium UBA6235, assembly GCA_002441525.1. Taxonomy (GTDB): domain Bacteria; phylum Bacillota_I; class Bacilli_A; order Acholeplasmatales; family UBA5453; genus Paracholeplasma; species Paracholeplasma manati. Next base: position 39,188 of record DJWH01000116.1, read on the forward strand.
TTAATCCTTCTTTGAGGGCCAACGCAATCGCTAGACCCATGATGACTTTCGTGATTTGGATAAAAATGGGTGCAGCAACTTTGTATTTGACATATTTTTTTTCAATGAAATAACCAACGGCTAAACCAATATAAGCACCACCGGCGACAAATAAAGGTTCTTGATGAAAGAAAGCCATCAGTATGATCAAGACTGGTACTGGATAAAGTGCTCTAATATGTTCACGGTCAAAATTACCGACTCCAAGTAAAAACATGAATGTCGAGCCTAGAATCAAGCCTAAAACCAAGCCTACCAGCACATCTTCTAAGTAGTGCTGACCTAAGTACATGCGTGAAAGTGGGACTAAGATGATCATCGCGATCATCAATCCACGTACCCATTTAGCATAGTAGTATTCATTCCATAAGTTGATCGCCAATGAGCCTGCAGCTTGTGCATGGCCACTTGGCATCGATGAACCATCGGTTTCTTGAAGGATTGCTCTTGCACCTTCTTGATAAGGTCTAGGTTTATTCGTTAGGGCTTTTAATCCCCCGTTGATGAAGGCGGAACCCAAATAAGCGACCATCAATTTGAAAGCGAATTTTTTATCCACAGTCCAATACAAAATAGCCCCTAAGAGGATGAAAAAGTATTGGTCACCAAATTCGGTGATGATGCGCATAACCCAGTCCAATACTGGGTTTGAAAATGATTGTAAAAAGTCTATGATTTGCATTTACTTACCTCGAGATAAAGCTTGTTCAATCTTCTCTTTGATTGATAAGCGCTTTTGGGCTTCTTTTTTCGATATTCTACGTTCTTTACGTAACGTTTTGACACGTTCATAAGTTTCTTTTGGGGCTTCAATATAGGTGAATTTATCCACTTTAACAAAGTTTTCATTTAACCCTAATACACCGCGTTTTAAGATGTTGGTCTCGCGCAATTTTTGCACGATTTCAGTCGCGACCAAATACCCATAGTTACGTCGTTCTTCAATCGATTCATCGGTGAATCTAATGATGTCATACGCATCGATGAGTGGTAACGCACTGAAGACATTGAAGTCGGTTAGATTGATGAATAAAATTTTATGATTTGCGTAAGCATTGTAGTTAAAACCGTGGTCTAATGGCACGCTTAAGATGACATTACATCCTTGTTCGATGAGGATGTCTAATGGGTTGTTATCCACCAGTCCGCCATCGACATAGGCTTGGTCATCGATATACGTTGTACCAAAAAACAATGGAATGGATGCTGAGGCGATAACCGCGTCAAACGGGTTTTCCATCTTATTTATATGGAAGACTGTCTTTTCATGGTTGCCAGTGCGAATTTGGGAAGCAATCTTCTTGGTGTCAATGATTTTAGACGCCACAACAAATGTATCTATTTTTGAGTTTTTGACTTTTTTAATGTCGATATACTTGTCAAAAATCTCGCGTAATACTTCTAAACTGTATAGACCTTCTTTGTCTTGGTTGATTCTAAATAATTTTTGTTTGATTGGATTTTTGGCCTGTGCCAAATTCCAAATCTCACTCATTTTATTAGAATCATTTAAAGACATGAGTAAAAGCGCATTGATCGCACCGATTGAGGTGCCAGCGATGCAATCGATTTTGTCGATTAAATTGGCTTCTTGTAAGGCGCGGATGACACCGAGTTGATAACCACCCTTGGCACCGCCACCGCCCAACATTAATCCAACTTTAACTTTCACGTCGGAAAGCCTCCTTTAATGTTTTTCTCATATGCTGTTTCGCATCTTCTTCTTTTAAGGATTCGCGTTTATCGAATAGTTTCTTACCTTTCGCAATCGCGATTTCTACCTTGACCAAGCCTTCTACGAAATAGACTTTTAAAGGGATGACTGTATAGCCATCTTCTTTGATCTTCGCTTCAATTTTTAAAATCTCTTTTTTGTGCATGAGGAGTTTTCTCGTTCTGGTTTCCTCATGGTTAAATAAGTTTCCGTGGGTATAGGGGGAAACGTGCATGTTGATGATGAATATTTCACCATGCTTGATTTGAACATACGCATCATTGACAGAAACTTTGCCTTCACGGATGGATTTGACTTCGGTTCCTTTCAGGTTGATCCCTGCTTCATACGATTGTTCGATGAAATAATCATGCCTTGCCTTTTTGTTTTGGGTGACGATGGAATTCTTTTGTGTCATTTTTCTTTTCCTCAAATACGGTAAACGTCAACTGTCTTAAGACAATGTCACAATCGATCAGTTTAACGCGGATGGGTTTGCCAATCGCGAACTCTTGTTTGTTGTTTTTGCCTTTTAGGGTGAGACGAATATCATCAAAATAATAGTAGTCCTTCATTAAGCGGATGGGTGCTAAACCTTCAATGCCGTTTTCTAGACGGACGAAAATCCCCGCTTTGGTGATGTTCGATATGATGGCATCAAAGACTTGGTTCTTCTTATTCGCCATGAATTGTGTGGTCTTTAACTTATCGGTTTCGCGTTCGAGTTCATCGGCTTTACGTTCCATGACCGAGCACTTTTCTGCAATCGTTTCGATGACCGATTCATAGTATTTATAATTGGCCTCAAATTGATCGGTTTCAATCAAAAACGCACGAATGAGTCTGTGTAATAACAAATCCGGATAACGTCTGATGGGTGAGGTGAAGTGTGAATAGAACTTCGAAGCCAACCCATAGTGACCGATGTTTTTACCACTGTATTCCGCTTTTTGCATCGCTCTTAAAAACATCGTGTGGAAGACGATTTCAAGCGGATGACCCTCAAGTTTATCAATGATATTTTGAAGGGTTCTTGGGGTAATGTGGTGTAGTTTTGGGATTTTGATGCCCATCTCTTTGACCATGTTCATTACATTGAGTAATTTTTCTTCGGTCGGTTTGTCATGGACACGGTAGATACATGGTAGTTCCATCGATGATAAATGCATCGATACGGTTTCATTGGCTAGAACCATGAAGGATTCAATCAATTTTTGACCCCTACCGGTCACATATGGATGAATATCAATAATATTGCCTAAGTCATCTGTTTCATATTTAAATTCAAGGGATTTAAATTCTAAAGCCCCGCGTTCACGTCGTTTTTCTTCTAAAATAGACGACAATTCGGCCATTTGAATGATCATCTGTTCGATTTGTGGTGTATAGAGTGAAGTTTCACCATCGAGGAACAAGTTGACTTCATCGTAATTGAGTCGTTTATCTACTGAAATCCAGGTTTGTTCAATCTTATGGTCAACCACGTTCGCATCTAAGTCAAGCGTCATAGTTACAGATAAACATTTCTTTCGAGTCCCTGCATTTAAACTACATAAATCATTGGATAGTTTGCGTGGTAACATCGGTATCACGCGGTCAGCCAAATAAACTGAAGTGGTTCGATCCAAGGCATCTTTATCCAAGAATGAATTGGGTTGGACATACGCTGAAACGTCGGCGATATGCACAGATAAAATATAATGATCATCGACTATTTTCAAGGCGACTGCGTCATCTAAATCTTTCGCATCGGTACCATCAATGGTCACGATGAGTTCATCTTTAACTTCTCTTCTTTGGGCGATGTCCACGGATTCAATGGTTTCCGCCTCATTCAAAGCTTCCTTAGAAAACTCATAAGGCCAGTTGGCTTGATAGACCAATTCAAGGATATCCATACCTGGGTCGGTTTCAAACCCTAAGGTCTTCTTAATCGTTCCAAATACCGTTTTACCTTCGTATTTTTCCAAACCAATCAGTAAAACCTCACCACCTAAAAATGGTTGTGTGGTCTCAACCTGAATGGTTAATCTCAAAGGTTTAATCGGTAAAAATATGTATTGTGTATTGAGTTTCTTAACATGAACCACCAGTTCTGTGGTGTTGTGTTCTAAGACATCGATGACTTTATTTCGCTTCCCGATATGAACCAAGACCAAATCGCCATCTAATGCGAAACCCATGTCTTCTTCATAGATATATAAATCATCTTCTGGTTGTAGTAAAAAACCAAATCCTTGGTTCTTTATATCCAAAATACCGATGGCTAAACTGGATTTTAAGGTATATAAAGCCTCTTTTTTAGAGACTCTTTTTTGATTCACCAGTTCATCGAGTTGAGTCGATAAGGTGATAGAATCTAATTGGGTGATGTCGCGGAGTGACTCGAAGGTATGAGCAGCTCCGTCTTTAAATAGTGTGATTAATTTCATGGATTCACCAGCTTCTTAACTATTATACCATATGGTATAGTGCTTACATCCATGAATCCGAAAAATGCGTGTAAATAAAGTTAACGAATAAAAACACAAAAAAGTAAAAAAATGAAATGACTTTTATTTAAGTAAGTGATAAAATCATTCTGATAAAGAAGGTGTTTTATAGATGAAAAAAGGGTTCCTTTTAATCTTATTACTGTTCATGTTTTTGATGGTTGGTTGTCATAAAAACGAAACACTGAGCTTAATACCGGATTCGTTTTATGAAGAACAACAGTTTCTCACGATAGATGACACCATTAACACAGTGATGCTCGCAAAAGCAGAGGATCGGATGGTGTTATTGGCTCTAAAATTGGTTGATGATACCTTTAAAGTATATCGAACCTATGAGTTACCAAATGTGCCTGATGACATCAAAATCGACAGTTTTTCGTATGATTGTCAAAAACAACTACAAGTTTATTTCATGATCGATGGTTATATCGAAAAATATGATGCCACTAGGCGTGTCGGTATAACGGGGCATTACTATATTATGGAAAAATATAATGGGTTTAATGATGGGTTTAATGCAATCGTCGTGGATGCTTGTTTTGGTCAAAATAACCCTTGTCCATTTGATTATTTAAGGTCAAGATTCATCAGTGGTCCATACGTGGATTACACCATTTTTGATGTCCACGCAATTCAAACACAAAGACAATCCATGGTGCGCCAAACAGAGATGAACTGGTATGTTATTAACAGTGAAGAAACCATATATCGTGTGCTCGCAATACACAATCAAACACTTTATCAAATCATGGTTCAGTTTGAAGATGGTGAAGTCAAATACACCGAGACTTTAGTAGCAGAATCTGTTGTTTATGGAAAACAAGTCAACAGTTCCAAAACAGTCATTTTATTGTATAACGATGGCACCTATCAATTTTTATATTGGGATTTGACTAAATCATCCTTATACGAGATCGATGGTACATATCTCAAACATTATACGTATGGAACAAGCTATATCATCGAAACCACGTCTCATTTTTATATTTTTAATGAAATGTTATTATTACATACCATTGAAAGGACGATAGATGTACCTATTTTGAGTGTTTATTTAAGTGCTGATACCTTTGGTTATTACTATTTTGAAGACAATACCATCAAATATTTTCATCAATCCATATGAAAAAAATCGCTCAGTTTATGGCTGAGCGATTTTTACTAGATTATTTCTTTAAGTTGTAGAAAGACTTGATGCCATGGAATTGTGCAGTTTCACCCAATTCATCTTCGATACGAAGTAATTGGTTGTACTTAGCAATTCTGTCTGTACGGGATGCAGAACCAGTCTTAATTTGACCAGCATTTACTGCAACCACGATGTCAGCGATGGTGGTGTCTTCTGTTTCACCAGAACGGTGAGAAACAACAGCGGTATACCCAGCTCTCTTAGCCATTTCCATAGCGTCGAAAGTTTCAGTTAATGTACCGATTTGGTTGACTTTAATCAAGATGGAGTTAGCGATACCTTTTTCGATACCCATAGCCAATCTTTCAGTGTTTGTAACGAATAAATCGTCACCAACCAATTGAATCTTGTTGCCTAAAGCTTCGGTTAATAACTTCCAACCATGCCAGTCGTTTTGGTCGAACCCGTCTTCGATGGTGATGATTGGGTATTTGTTTGCTAAACCAACATAGAATTGAACCAATTCTTCTGAGCTGAATGCTTTGCCGCCTTCACCTTCAAGTACATACTTCTTGGTTTCTGCGTTGTAGAATTCAGATGCTGCAACGTCCATACCTAAGAAAATGTCTTTACCAGCTTCGAAACCCGCTTTTTTAATCGCTTCAAGAATTACTTGGATGGCTTCTTCGTTAGAACCTAGGTTTGGTGCGAATCCACCTTCGTCACCAACTGCTGTATTATAGCCCTTGGATTTTAATACGCTCTTAAGGTTATGGAATACTTCAGCACCCCATTGGATTGCTTGTTTGAATGATTTTGCACCCACTGGAAGAATCATGAATTCTTGGAAGTCGATGTTGTTGTCCGCATGCGCACCACCATTGATGATGTTCATCATTGGTACTGGTAATTGTTTCGCATTGAATCCACCTAAGTAGTTATAAAGTGACACACCTAGGAAGTCTGCAGCTGCTCTTGCTACAGCCATGGAAACGCCTAAAATTGCGTTTGCACCTAATTTAGATTTGTTAGGGGTACCGTCAAGTTCGATCATCAATCTGTCGATTGCTACTTGGTCAGTAACCGCGTAACCAATGATTTCTGGAGCGATGATGTCATTGACGTTTTCAACGGCCTTTAACACACCTTTTCCTAAAAATCTCTTTTTGTCGCCGTCTCTTAATTCAACAGCTTCGTATTCACCTGTGGAAGCTCCGGATGGCACTAAAGCTCTACCGAATGCACCACTTTCTGTGTAAACTTCTACTTCAACTGTAGGGTTTCCACGTGAGTCAAGTACTTCTCTTGCATACACATCTGAAATAAATGGCATAATTTTTTCTCCTTTATATATAGTATCTCAATATTCCGTAAGTATTATACCCTAAGGGGTAGTTAAAATAAAGTGTGAACCCAATAAAAGCGGTTTCGAATCAGCGTTTCATCCTTTGATAGATTAAGTAGCTGAAATAAATGGTAAATAGGAGTTGTAACAGATTATTAATGATGACTTCAAAATCCAATATCCAAAACCATAAAAATCGAAAATAGAGTAGTGGATTCAGTACCAGTACTGCTGACCAAAAATCACTAAATAGGTTCAATGCATTACCAGAAATAATTTGTTCAAACAATAAGTACGATGTCAATCCCATGATATACTCGCTAAACAATAGAAAGAACACGGCGAGAATGGAATACCAGATATGATATTGACTAAAACTGCGATATAACCGATCCGCCAAAAAATAAAACAAAATCAGGAATGCTATAGCAGCAAATATAGGGTTGAAAAAATTCGCTAAAATGAATTCAAACGCGCCAATAAATCCACCAAAGACAATACTTGCAAGAAATCCTTCAAACAAAAATCGTCTCATATCGGATTTAAGATATGGCTGTTTCAATTCATATAATAAGTGCTTCATAGCTCACCTCTTTTCGACTTCTATTATAACTCAACTTTCTCCAATGTCGATTTAATTGGCAAAAATAACATACTTGTGATGAATCCTTTGGCAAGATTCAACAACGTATAATTTACCACGATATATGTAACATATAGGTTCCAACTCGATAAATCTGCACCGAATATATTTGCCATACCCGGATCATTTAACAACGTAAATGCGGTAAAATGGAATGTTTCAAACCCGAAGAATTGGAACACCGCATCATAAGTACTTAAATAGATTGGTGTTAACACGAAAATATTTAAGGTAATCATAACCACGGTTAGAGAGAGTGTTAAACCACCGATGATGACTAAAATCTCTATAGATGAAACAGCTTGTGGTTCAACAACTGCTTCAGAAATCAACGGTTTACGGTAGGTTTTAATGGCTTTGGACAACCCATAATAGGTTAACAACAATACCGTACTCGCAACCATTGCGATGGCTTCACCAACCAATTCGGTTGGCATAAATAGGTGGCCTTGGAACGCTTGTCTGAATAATCCTCTAAGGATGACCAATCCAAATGCGCCTTTGTACCCAATCACGACTGCCGCGACTAAAATCGCGATTTCGCTCACATCCAGTTTAAGCCACGGTAAACCGAGTGGAATCTCGATTAGACCGAAAACGACTGAAATGGCTGCAAGCGAAGCAATAAAAATGAGTTTTTTTAATCTGTAATTTGTTCTCATATTATCCTCCT
>DJWH01000018.1 GCA_002441525.1 Acholeplasmataceae bacterium UBA6235
TCAGAAGCCGCTGTTTTAAGCCGTTTTGACATCATCAACGATGAAGCATCGGATGCTTCTTATAAAGCGGGGTATTATTCTACCGTGGTTGGACCGACCGTTAACTTCATATCGAACTTATCTGTGACCTTGGTCGGTGTATTCGGTGGTTTATTGTATTTCAATGGTTCGATTGACTTAGGTAAACTCACCAGCTTCACCTTGTATTCTAGACGTTTCTCAGGTCCAATCAACCAAATGAGCAACATTTTGGCGGATATTCAAAGTGCGCTCGCAGCTGCTGAACGCGTCTTTGGATTGATTGACCTCAAAGAAGAAGTACTAGACAAAGACGACGCTACACCGTATGAAAATGTCAACGGTGAAATCGAATTTAATGCGGTTCAGTTCTCCTATGACAAGAAAACCCCAATCATTCAAAATCTAAGTTTTAAGGCTCAACCAGGCCAAGTGGTCGCGATTGTTGGTCCGACAGGGGCAGGTAAAACAACCTTAGTCAATTTATTGATGCGTTTCTATGATGTGGATGGCGGAGAAATCATTGCTGATGGTAAAAACATCCAAGATTATACCCGTGACTCCTTGCGTCGGGCGTTTTCAATGGTCCTTCAAGATACCTGGCTTTTCACCGGTTCGATGGCAGATAACATCGCCTATGGTAATGGTGAAGTCACCCGTGAACAAATCATTGAAGCCGCTAAGAAAGCCAAGATTCATCATTTCATCGAAGCGTTGCCTCAAGGTTATGATACTGAACTCACCGATGAAGGACTCAATATCTCTAAAGGTCAAAAACAACTGTTGGTCATTGCGCGAGCGATGTTATCCAACACCAAGATGTTGATTTTGGATGAAGCCACATCGAATGTCGATACGCAAACCGAAATCCATATCCAGCAAGCCATGTTACAACTCATGCAAAATAAGACCACCTTTGTCATTGCCCACCGTTTGTCTACGATTCAAAATGCAGACTTAATATTAGTCATCAAAGATGGCAATATTGTTGAACAAGGCAAGCACGACGAATTGATCCAAAAACAAGGCTTTTATAACAAACTCTATCAAGCGCAATTCGAATAAAGTTACCATGTGTAACTTTTTTCTTTTTCTAATGTATAATGAAATTATAAGGTGGGATAACATGACATTCAAACAAGGCATATTTTATCAAATCTATCCACGCAGTTTTAAAGACGCCAACGGCGATGGTATTGGTGATATCAAAGGCATCATTTCAAAACTTGATTACCTCCATCAACTGGGTGTGAATTATATATGGCTTTCGCCTGTATATGCATCACCCAATGTCGATTTTGGTTACGATATTAGTGACTATTTTTCAATCAACCCTGAATACGGTACGATGGCTGATATGGATAAACTGATTGCTGAAGGGAAAAAGCGTGGGATTTATTTCGTGATGGATTTGGTCATGAACCACACTTCTAGTGAACACGCGTGGTTTAAATCCTCTTTAGATCCGAATAGTCCTTACCGTGACTATTATTTTCATCGTCCCGGTAAAGGTAATAAATTACCCAACAATTGGACCAGTTTTTTTGGTGAAAAAGCCTGGTCTAAAAATGCAGATGGAACTTATTATTTACACCTATTTGCCCAAAATCAACCTGATTTGAATTGGGACCACCCAATGATGTATGAAGAATTCAAAAAAATCATCTTATTTTGGCTCAATAAAGGCATCAAGGGATTCCGTTGTGATGTTGTAAATGTGATGTGTAAAACCGATTTAGAAAATGGTAAAAACCGTTTATTCTTGAAGGGGTTAGAAAAGTATCAATCCACACCCAAGAACCATATGTATTTGAAACGTATTCACAAAGAACTCATCGAACCAAATGGGGCTTTTTTAGTGGGTGAAACCGTGATGATCAACACCCAGCAAGCCAATGACTTATTGGGCACAGAATCTGAAAAAGAACTCGATATGATGTTTGGTTTTGAACATATGGATGCAGATCAATTTTTAGTAAAATGGTTCAAAAGGAAATTCAATCCAGATAAATTCAACCGTATTCTCACAAAATGGCAGTTAGAACTCCCATGGAATGCCAATTATTTTGAAAATCATGATCAACCCAGAAGTGTCTCAAGGTATGGGTCACTTCATTATCATAAAGAAAGTGCTAAAATGCTTTCGACCGTATTGTTAACACTCAAAGGGTCCCCTTTCATTTTCCAAGGTCAAGAAATCGGGATGACCAATGTCGACTACAAATCATTAGATGAGTATATGGACATTGAGACAAAGAACATTTGGGCTTTAGCAAAAAAACTATGGATTCCTAAATTCTACCGTTGGCATATGATTAAAACGGTCTCTCGTGATAACGCTAGAAGCCCGATGCAATGGGATTCCAAAGGTGGATTTTCAACAGGTAAACCATGGTTAAGAATCAACCATAATCAGAAGAATATCAACGTGGAAGCCCAAATAGACGATGGTAATTCAATCCTAAGTTACTATAAAAGACTGATCAAAATTAGACAACAACACCCCGTTTTGATCGACGGTGATTTTGTCCCACTTGTGATTAAAAAAGGCGTATTTGCTTATCACCGCGTATTAGGCAATCAAAAGATTTTAGTGGTGGTGAACATGTCATCCAAATACCGTAAATTCAAACATTCGATGGATGGCGAGATTCTTTTACAAAACTATCCACCGCTTGAAATGAAACGTTTGAGACCATATGAAGCGAGAATCATCGAGGTTCAAAATGACCAAGTCTAACCGTTTTACATTTGGTGTCGGGACCATTGGTCGCGACATGAGTTATACCTTGATTTCGATGTATTTAATGTTTTACCTCACCGATATCATGGATTTGAATGCACAAATGATTTTAATCTTGACCGCCATCATTGTTACCATTCGTGTATTTGACGCATTTAATGACCCGTTTATGGGGGTTATTGTGGATAATACCCGTTCTAGATTTGGTAAATTTAAACCGTGGATATTCGTTGGTTTAGTCGGATCTGCCATCACTTCGGTACTGATGTTTAGCGATTTCGGATTGACAGATACCGCATTCATCATTGTTTTCACATTGTCTTATGTCCT